>JAJZGO010000100.1 GCA_021798415.1 Thermoplasmata archaeon
CACGGTGCTCTTGCTCCAGGTGCCGCTCGCGCTCCTCTGGCGCGGGGCATGGCAGGCGTGGCCCACGGCGGTCCCCGACATCGCGTTTCTCGGGGTCTTCCTCGCCGGCCCGGCGTTCTGGTTCCGTCACCTCACGCTCTACGGCGTCTCGCGCTCGAGCCACGCTCGAATGGTCGGGATCTCCCTCTTCCCCACGGCGCTCTACCTGGTCGCGCTCTTCGCCGTCCGCGCGCCGACGTGGCCCGAGGTCCTGAGCGCTCTCGTGATCCTCGCCCTCGCCTTCGTCTACGCCCTCGCCCTCGTCCGGGCGGCCGACCGACCGCTCCGGCGCGAGTTCCAGACGTCCGGGGTGGCCCTGATCCGCCCGCTGCTCGACCACGTCGGGAGCCGGGACCCCGAGGCGACGCGGTCGCTCGAGGAGTTCTTCCTCCGGGCGGCGATCCCGGCGGACCTCTCGGTGCGGCTCCTGCGCTTCGAACGGGCGGGCCGGCCCCCGGTCACCCTCGCCCTGCCGACCGTCCACCCCGGACCGTTCGCGGCGCTCGGCGCGAGCGACCTCCCCCGAAAGCTCGCGGAAGGCCTTGGCCCGGCGTCGGGGACGGTCCTGGTCCCCCACACGCCCTCGGACCACGACCTCGACCTTCCGAGCGAGTCCGAAGTGGCCCGGGTCATCTCGGCGAGCCGGGACCTCTTCGCGTCGCTCTCTTCCCCCGCGCCGTCCCGGGCGAGCCCCCTCGTCCGGCCGTACCCCGACAGCCTCGCCCGGGCCCAGGTCCTCGGCGACGCGGTGTTCGTCGCGGTCTCCCAGGCGCCCGCACCGACCGACGACATCGCGTTCAGCGTCGCCGACCGCCTGGTGCGCGACCTGAGCGCCGACGGGGTCGCGAAGGTCGTGCTCGTCGACGCCCACAACTCCTACATCGAAGGGAAGGGCGACATCGTCTACGGGACCCCGACCGCCGAGAAGATGATCCGGGACGCGAAGGCCGCCGTCCGGGCCGCGGCCGCCGCCGCCCGGGACGGACCCGTCGAGGTCGGGGCAGCGGTCCGTGACGGCTATTCGATCGGGGGGGACGGGATCGGTCCGCAGGGGATGCGCGCGGTCGCGATCCGCTCGGGGGGGACGACCACCGGGTACGTCCTGATCGACGGCAACAACCTCGTCGTCGGCCTGCGCGAACCGATCGTCCGCTCGCTCGAGTCGGTGGTCGACGTCGCCGAGGTGATGACGACCGACAACCACGTGGTCCACGAGGTCGACGGGGGGATCAACCCGGTCGGCGAGCGACGCTCGGTCGACGCGCTCGCCCGCGACGCGCACGATGTCCTTGCGGCGGCGGTCGCGGACCTCGCTCCGGCCGAGGTCCGCTTCGGCGTCCGGGACGTCCCCTCGGTCAAGGTCCTTGGGCCAGGTCACACCGCACGCCTTTTGACCTCGCTCGGCGACACCCTGTCGATGTTCACGAACATGTTCCCGGCGACGCTCCTCCTCCTCCTGACGAGCTCGCTCGTCGTGACGTTCGTGCTGCGCTAGAGGAGGAGATGTCGGCGGCGTCCTCCGACCGATCCCCCCGCGACCCTTCCTCCGCGATGGGAGACCCGAGCGCGCTAAGGCTCCTCACCCAGCTGGTCGCCATCGCTCCCACGAACCTCGAGGACCCGGCGCACGGCCGCTGGGAGAAGCCGAACTACCCGCGCGCGGCCGACGCGATCGTGGCCGCCGCACGCTCGGCCGGCCTCTCGACCCGGATCTACGACCCGCTCGTGGCGGGGGACCGTCCGGACGAGTGGCACGGGATCCCTCGCCCGAACGTCCTCGTCGACCTCGACGTCGGGGCGCGGGAGACGGTCCTCATCCTCGCGCATTACGACGTCGTGCCGGTCCCCGTCGAACAGCGCGCGCGGTGGAAGAGCCCCCCCCACACCCTGACGGCCCGGCGGGACGGTCGCCTCTACGCCCGCGGCGCCAACGACGACCTCGGCAGCGGGGTCGTGGGCGCCCTCACCGCGATGCGCCACCTCGCCGATGCGGACGACCTGGTCCGCAACGTGCGCCTGCTCGCCTGCTGCGACGAGGAGACGGGCGGCGAGGGGGGGATCGAGGCGATCCGGGCGCACGACGCTCGGCTCGCGGAGGGGGACCCCGCGCGGATCCTCACCGGCGACGTGGCGCTGATCCCGGACGGGAGCCCGGAGGCGACCGGCGGGTCGAGCGGGATCGCCTTCCTCGAGGCGTCGACGGGGCGGACCGTTCCGCTCGCCGAGTCCGTCGCGTTCGGTGAATCGCTGGTCGACCTCCACGCGACCGCGCGTTCCTGGCGCTCGGTCTACCGATCCCCGGACTGGCCGGACCGCAACGCCCCCGAGCCCGTGATCACGGGTCGAGCGACGGTCACGCAGTTCGACGTCACGGACGTCGCCATCCACCCGAGCCGGGTCGGCCTGCTCGTCGGCCACGCCGAGACGGACGCGGCGAACCAGATCGCGCGCGCCGTGACCCTCGTGTTCGGGGGTCCCGCCGTCGAACTGAACCACCTCACGGAGCGGCTGCGACCCCTGGTCGCGCCCCCGTTCCGCCTCGACCCCGCCGGCGCGAGTTCGGTCTCCGTCCCGCCGGGGACGCTCGCGCTCCAGGTGATCGGGACGGCGAGCCACGGGGGCTACCCGCACCGCGGGCACAACCCGGTGCCGGCGGCGCTCGAACTCCTCGCGGCCGCCTCGCGGAGCGGGCTCGTCGACCCGACCGCACCGGGCGCGGCGACGTTCACCGTCGACGTTCGCCTCATCCCCGAGATGGAGCTCGAGGACGGGCTCGCGCGCATCCTCACCGAGGCCCGCGGGAACGCCCGGCGGATCTCGCCGTCCGCGACGATCGTGGCGCCGCCCGCCCGCTGCCGTCCCGGCTACGCGATCCCCATCGACCACCCGGCGGTCGTGAAGCTCGAGCGGATCCTCCGGGCGACGTTCGGCGCCCACGGGGTCCGGGGCGAGTACGGCGGGACCGACGCGAGCGCGCTCCGGGGGCTCAAGACGCCGAAAGGCGACCCGCTGCCCGCGCTCGTCTTCGGGAGCATGGACCCTTCGGCCAACATCCACGATGCCGAGGAGAGCGCGGACCCCCGGCTCATCGGAGGGGTGGTCGCGGCGATCGAGCAGTTCGTGCGGGAACCCTGACGGAGGGGCCGGTGCTCGACCCGCTCGTCGCGTCCGCGATCGCCGTCCTCTGGCTGCTCCTGCCGACCTACGTCGCGAACGCGTTCGCGACGCTGCCCCGCGGCCGCGGGCCCCCGATGGACTTCGGGCGCTCGTGGGCGAGGGACGGGCGCCGCATCTTCGGCCCGTCGAAGAGCTGGTCGGGGTTCCTCTTCGCCGGGTTCGCGGCGATGCCGATCTGCCTGCTCGAGGCGTGGCTGATCCTCATCGCGCCGCCGGACCTGAAGCTCGTGCCGGTCCTCGCTCCGACGGTTCTCGGCGCCGTCCCGCTCGCGGCGATCCTCACGTTCGGGGCGATGACCGGCGACGCGCTCGGCTCGTTCTTCAAGCGCAGGAGCGGCCTCGAGAGCGGGGCGCGCACGCTGCTCGTCGACCAGCTGCCGTTCGTCCTCGTGCCGATCGCGATCGGGCTCGTCGTCTACCCGTCGCTCTTCTTCGGAGTGTTCGGCGTCTGGCAAGCGGTCTTATGGCTGCTCATCTTCACGCTCGGCCTGCACGCGGCCTTCAACTGGGTCGGGTACTGGGCCGGCTTGAAGAAGGTGCCCTGGTGAACGCAACGTCTCGGGCGCCCGGTCCCACCCGCGCCGAGGTCGTCGCGACGCTGCTCGACGCCGAGGCCGTGCGGTTCGGAGACTTCACGCTCGCATCGGGCGCGAAGAGCGATGTCTACGTGGACGTCAAGCGGGCGTGGACCGACCCCCAACGTCTCTCCCTCCTCGCCCGCGCGCTCGCCGCGCGCGTCGGGGAGGTCGACCGACTCGCGGGCATGGAGCTCGGCGCGGTCCCGCTCGTCGTCGCGACCGCGCTCCTCACCGGCCGCCGCTACGTCGTGCTGCGCAAGGCGGCGAAGGAACACGGTACGCGCCAGCCGTTCGAGGGGGAGATCCCGAAGGACGCGAACACCCTCCTGATCGAGGACGTCTCGACCACCGGCGGGAGCAGCGTGCGATCGGTCGAGATCGTGCGCGCGGCCGGCGGACGCGTCGACCGGGCGCTCGTCGTCGTCGACCGCGAGCTCGGCGCCGTCGAGCGCCTCGCTTCCGTCGGCGTCCGCCTCGTGCCCCTCGTCACCCTCTCGGACCTGCGGGGCGCCCGTCGGTGAGCGGCCTCCTCGACCGCGACGCGAGCGTGCGGGTCGACGACCCCGCGGAGGCGTCGTCGATCTACGCGAAGGGGTTCTTCGGCACGCCGGCCTCGGGCGGGGGCCTGCGCCTCGACCCGTACGAGGCGGTCTACCTCTCGGAGATGGGCCGCGCCCAGGTCGCGTCCACGTCCGGGCGCCTCGTCGACTGGTCGACGGTCTTCCGGGCCGCGGTCCGCCACGACCGGGGGTTCCCGGTCCGCTACCTCGTCTACCGCGACCTGCGCCAGCGCGGCTACGTCGTCCGGGCGAGCCCGCCGCCGGTCGCCTTCGCCGTCCTCCCGCGCGGCGGAACGCTCCACAAGACGCCCTCCCGCTACTGGGTCGAAGCGCTCAGCGAGCGGGTCCCGTTCGACCTCGCCCGGCTCTTCGACCTCGCCGACCGCGCGCAGGGGGCGAAGAAGGTCCTCCTCCTCGGGCTGGTCGACGAGGAGTCGGACCTCACGTACTACCGGGTCCGCCGCCCGCTTCCGACGGGCGCGCTCGTCCCGCGGCCCCTGCCCGAGCCGACCGAGGGATGGCTCTACGAGGACCGCGTCACGGTGCACGCCGCCGGGGCGGTCGCCGAGCTCGGGCGCGAGCTCGCCTACGGCAGCCGCGTCGGCGACCGGCTCGAGCTGAGCCTCCTCGAGGCCGCGTACCTCGTCGACACGGGGCAGCTCGTCCTTCGGGACGCGCGCAGCGGACGGAAGGTCACCCGACCGCAGCTCGAGCGTCGAGCCCGGCGCCTCGACCCCCGTTTCTTCGAGCGCCTGGCGGCGTACAGCGACCTTCGCGGCCGCCACCTCGTCGTCAAGACGGGGTTCAAGTACGGCGCCCACTTCCGCGCCTATCCGCGCAACCCGTCGAACGCCCACGCGCGCTACCTCGTTCAAGCGGTGCCGACCGGCCACGTGAGCGCTTGGCCCGAGGTCGCGGGCGGCGTGCGCGTCGCCCAGGGGGTCCGCAAGGAGTTCGTCGTCGCCGCCGTCGCCCCCGACGCCGGGGTCCGGTTCCTCTCGCTCGAGCGGATCCGTCCGTAGGCGAACCGGCGAGTCCCGGTCCCCCGCCCGATCGCGGCGTCGGGGCCGACGTCCCCCGGATCGCTAGCGCGGACGGGGCACGAGGGCGGCGAACCACTTCCCGACCGCCTCCGGGTCGGGGTCCCGGGCGATCGCTTCCTCGAGCGCGCTTCCGACGATGACGCCGTCGGCGCCGAAGCCGAGCGCCCGCTCGGCGGTCTCCCGGTCGCGGATCCCGAAGCCGACGAGCACGGGGAGGTCGGGGGCGGCCCGGCGGGCCGCCCGTACGATCGGGGCCAAGTTGACGGCGGAGCCCGAC
>JAJZGO010000101.1 GCA_021798415.1 Thermoplasmata archaeon
GCCCGGGGTCGGCAGAACGACGATCGACCCGCCTGCTCCGGCCCCGGTGAGCTTCGCGGACTCGCTCGCGGGAGCGGCCGCCTCGATCAGCGCTTCGAGCCGCGGGTGCGAGACCCCCACTTCCCTCAGGAGCTCTTGGTTGCGCCGGATCAGCTCGGCGACCGAGCGACGGTCCCCGGCCCCGACGGCCCGGATCCCGTCCCGTGCGACCCGCGCGAACTCCTCTAGGAGGGTCGGGCCGTCCGGAGCCGAGAGCCGACGGCCCACCGCCCGAACAGCGTCCGCGGTCGACCGGGGGATCCCGCTGTGGGCGACGACCCACACCCAACCCGGGTCGGGCACGCGGCGCACCTGCCACTCGCGGTCTCCGCCCGGCACCGTCCAGAGCGGGTCGCCGTCGCCGCCGTTGATCGCGAGGTAGCCGCCCCCGACCACGGCCGTCGTGTCGCCGGGGCTCCCAACGCCCTGGGCGCCCCGCTCGATCTCGAAACTCGTCCGGGCGAGCGTCGCCCGGTCGACTCCCCCGCGGGCGGCGCCGAACGCCGCCGCGAGGGCCGCGGCGAATGCGGCCGACGACCCGAGGCCGGCGGCCCGGGGGATGCGCGACACCGCGCGGACGTCGACGGGCGTGCCCGGATCCCACGCCCGGGCGAGCGCACTCGCGAAGTAGGGGTTCCGACGCGTCGCCTCGGCGTCCCCGTTGAGCCGGGTCACCTCCGCGGGACGGACGAAGACCTGGGTGTAGAGGTCGATGGCGAAGACGAGTTCGGGAGCGCCGTGGACGATCGCGTGCTCGCCGAAGACGATGCACTTCCCGGGCGACCGGGCCGAAACCGGGAGCTCGCGGGAGGGGATCGGAAGGAGCGGCTCGCTCACGGAGCCCCCGGCCGCCCGACGACCTTCTTGCCCCTCGCGCGCGGAACGACTGCGCGTTGGGCGTTCGGCCACGGGCCCGGCCCTGGGACGCCGAGCAATCGCTCGAGCGCCACCGCGAGCGCCGCGACCTCGCTGTGCGGCTGGTGGCCGACGGCCACGTTGTACGTCGCGAGCCGGTAGAGGTCGGGAGGAACCTTCGCCCCGCCGACCACGAAGAGCACGCGGGGGGCCCGCACGATCTTCGGCAGCACGCGGGAGAGCGGGAGCCCGTACATCGTCAGGTGGACGACCGGTCCGTCGAAGGAGCGGACGACCTTCTTCCACTCTTCGGCCGGCACGATCTCGAACGCTCCGCCCCAGCCGCGCACGACGCCATCGACCCGACCCGCAAGGTCGCGGTCCGGGGGATGGAGGAACATCCGCCGGGCCCCGAACGCGCGCGCGGCGAGGGCGAGATGCGTGGTGAGACGGGGGTCCCGACCCGCCCGATGCCCGACGCGAAGGACCGAGACCTCGGGGGCTCGCCTAGGCCGCGCCGTCGCCTTGGAACCGCTCGATCCGGTGGCCACGGTACTCCAGCTTCTCCGAGCGCTTGACGATCCCTTTGAGGCGCGTCGGCGACATCTCGAGGTCCTCCGCCACGTCGGAGAAGAACCGGCCGTCCTCGCCGACCGCCTTGAAGACCCGTTCCTCGAGCCGCGCGTACTCCTTCGGCGGCATCATCGCGATCGCGAGGACCTCGGAGATCTCGGCGAGCGGAGAGGTCGTGGCGATGTTGATCGTCGAGTAGTAGAAGTGGTAGCTCTTGTCGGGCTGGCGGCGTCCTTCCCGCGCGACCCACCGGGTGTCGATCAGGCGGAGCTTCTCGAAGAACGCGAGCGCCTTCTCGCCCTCCTCGCCGAACTCCTGCACGACGTCGTCGAGCGTCAGCCAGCTCTCGCCGAGCCGCTGGACGAGCTTGAGCTTCACCGACGAGTCCACCGCGCGCAGGATCGGCACGAGGTCACTCACGTCGTTCACGACCTTGATGCGGTGGATTCCGGCGACCATCGTCCTTCCTCAGCGCGGGTCCCGGGTCGGGATCCCGTTCGCCGTGAGCATTCGACGGTACTTCCCGTAGCGGTCCCCCGGGTCGAATCGGGCCGGGTGGGGCGTCCGCGTCGAACCCCGGCACTGGGGGCACGTCGTACGGAAGGTGTAGCGGTCGCACGCTCGGCACACGCGCAGGATCGATTCGGTCATGCCCGTGCGAACGTCCCCTCCCCGCCCGCCGCCTTGATCGACCGCAGCGCGGCGTCCGTCGCCTTCTTGAGCGTCTCCTCGGCGAGCTTGTACTGGGAGGATTCCACCCGGATGCGGTAGCGCGGGGCGCCGACGTACTGGACGTCGACCGCGTCGGGGTCGACGGCCTCCGCCGCGAGGAGCGCCGCGCGGACCCGGTCGACCCCGTCCGGGGAGGGGGCCGTCACCTCGAGGGTGCCGAGGATCGTGACGTGCGGCGGAACGATGTTCTCCTGAGCGACCTTGAGGAACGCCGCCGCCCACGGGACCTTCTCGTTCTCCTTCTGGAACCGAGTCGGATCCGCGGAAGCGACCTCGAACGCCTGGAAGATCGAGCCGTACCGGTCGACGAGCCCGGCGCCGAAGAGGTCGATCGCCTCGTCGGGGCTCAGCTTGAGCGCCGTTCCGACCTGCTGGACGAGCCGCATCGCTCGCTGCTCGTTCTTCCACGCCTGGACCTTCTCGCGGCGCTGGTGGTCGTTGATCCGCTTGAGCGAGAGATCGATCTGGTTCTTCGAGGGGTCGACCCGCAGGACCCGCGCGACGATCTTCTGGCCCTCGCGGATGTGGTCCCGGATGTACTTGACCCAGCCGGTCGCAACCTCCGAGAGGTGGATGAACGCCTCGCGCTTCGCGTACTCGTCGAGGGTGACGAACGCCCCGAAGTTCCGGATGCTCGTCACCGTGCCGATGACGAGCTCGCCCTCTTCGGGCAGTTCCGCGCGGAGCGGCATGCGACCCGTAAGCCCCCGCTCACGCCGTCACGGCGCGAACGAGCTCGCCGCGGAGCTTGGCCTGGCCCCCGGTCGGCGTGGCGAGCGTCGCACCGCAGACGGTGCAGTTGACGACGGTGGCGGGTCGGCTGAAGATCGTCTGTTCGGTGGAACAGTCCGGGCACTTCACGACCCAGAACGGGGACGGTCCGCGCATGGGCTCCCCCCTCAGTGGTGCTCCACGAGCTCGAGCTGGCTCGCCCGCCAGCTCTTCGGCTGGACGGTGTACTGGCACTTCTTGCAACGATACTTCAAGTGGACCCGGCGGACGGCCTTCGCGCGCCCTTCGGGCTTCGGCCGCGGGAACCCTCCGTAGCCTCGCGTGGCGCGGCGGAACCGTCGCTGGCCCCACTTGAGCTCGGAGGCGGGGCGCTTGCGAACCTTCTCCACGTCGTGCTGCGTGTGGACGCGGCACTTCGGGCAGTAGGTCGAGACGACCTTCGGATAATGCATCGGCGGCCGCCGAGACTCACGCCCTATTTAGGGTTAGGGGCGCGTCTCGGCGGGGGTTCCACCGGGGCTCCGGAGACGGGAGGTTCCGGTCCGCCCGGGCCCGACGTCCGGGGCTGGGCTCCGCTCGTCGTTCGAGCGCTCGGCGACGAGGCTCCGGGCCCCGTCCCGGTAGACGGCAAAGCCAAGACTTATGTAGGGAAGCCTTTTCGCCGCCGCCGCCCTACTGTCGATAGGCGAACCTACATGCCGGACCGATCCTCCCTCGAAGTGGTCGTCGAGCTCCTCGGGAAAGCTCCCGAGCGCAAGTTCGGCGAGAGCGTCGAGGTCTCCGTGAACCTGAAGGACCTCGACCTGACCGTCCCGAAGAACCGCCTCGAGGACGAGATCCCGCTCCCGAACGGCCGCGGCCGGAGCGTGAAGGTCGCCGTCTTCGGCTCCCCCGAGCTCTGCCAGAAGATCCGCGGCGTCGCCGACGTCGTCGTCCCCGCCAACGAGCTCGACGACCTCGCGAAGGACGCGAAGGCCGCCAAGCGGATGGTCTCTGAGGTCGATTTCTTCCTGGCCGAGGCGCCGCTGATGCCCGCGATCGGTAAGCGGCTCGGGGTCGTCCTCGGACCGCGCGGCAAGATGCCGCGACCGGTGCCGCCGGGCAGCGACCCCACGAACCTCGTCAACGCGCTCAAGCGGTCGATCCGCGTCCGTTCGAAGGGGAACCGCACGTTCCACGCACCCGTCGGCACTCGGAGCATGAAGCCCGAGGAGCTCGCCCAGAACCTCGACGCGGTGCTCAACCGGATCGTCGGGAAGCTCGAGCGGGGCCGCACGAACATCGAGTCGGTCTACGTCAAGACCACGATGGGGCCGTCGGTCCGGCTCTGGTGAGCGGAGGAGCGACGATGCCCGGCCGCGATTCCGTCCGTCCCGAGAAGCTCGCCGCGGTCGCCGCGCTCGAGGAGCGCGTCCTCGCCCGGTCGGTCACCGCCGTCGTCGGCGTGCGGGGGATCCCGGCGCCCGCGCTCCAAGGGATGCGCCGCGAACTGCGCCAGCGCGACCACCCGATCCTGGTCGCCACGAACAGCGCGATCCGCCACGCCCTCGAGCGGGCGGCCGCGAAGCGCCCGGCCCTGCGCCCGCTCCTCGACCAGGTCACCGACCAGACCGCGATCCTTTCGAGCGAGGGGAATCCGTTCGCGCTCTACCAGGAGTTCCTGCGCACCCGCTCGCCGACCCCGGCCCGCGGCGGCGAGGTCGCCCCCCGGGACATCTTCGTACCGGCGGGAACGACCAGCTTCAAGCCCGGCCCGATCGTCGGAGAGCTCCAGCACGCCGGGTTCCCCGCGGCGATCGAGAAGGGGAAGGTCGTCCTGAAGAAAGACGTCGTGATCGTGAAGGCCGGCGGGACGATCTCGCGCGAGGTCGCGACGATGCTCACCCGCCTCGAGATCTTCCCGCTCGAGGTCGGCCTGTCGCTCCGCGCGGCGGTCGACGGAGAGACATTCTACCCGCCGGAGGTCCTGGCGGTCGACCTCGATGCGCGTCGGGCCGACCTCGTCCGGGCCGCCCGGTCCGCCCTCGGCCTCGCGGTCGAGGTGGGCTATCTCACGCCCGAGACCCTGCCGCTCCTGCTCGCGAAGGCCCACCGGCGCGCCCTCGGGCTCGCCCTCGCGGCCGGTTACCCGACTCCCGAGACGATCGGCCCGCTCTTCGCGAAGGCGATGCGCGAGGCCGCGGCGCTCGGCCAGCTGACAGGCAACTGAGGGTCCCCACAGTCCACGGAGTGAGAACGATGGAGTACGTGTATGGTGCGCTGCTGCTCAACGCCGCCGGTAAGCCGATCGACGACAAGGCCCTCAACGGGGTCCTGACCGCGGCCGGGGTCTCCCCGGACACGGCCCGGGTGAAGGCGTTGCTCGCCTCGCTCGAAGGCGTCAACCTCGCCGAGGTCCTCGCGAAGGCCGAGACGTTCGCCGCCCCCGCGCCCGCCGCCGCGCCGGCCGAGAAGAAGGAAGGCAAGGGCGAGAAGAAGGAAGAGGAGAAGAAGGAAGAGAAGGGCGTCTCCGAAGAGGAAGCCGCCGAGGGCCTTTCGGCCCTCTTCGGGTAACGAACGTCTTCCGAGCGGAGCCGTCGGCCGCGCCGGTCGGCTCCGCGCCCCCTCGCGCGACGGCGAGCGCCGCTCGACCGAGACGGCACCCCTGAGGGGCCTCGTCGACCCCCGTAGGAGCACCCGGGTGCGGTTGCCTCGCCGCCCCCAGATGGTGTTCGCGCGCGTTCGCCTCCCC
>JAJZGO010000102.1 GCA_021798415.1 Thermoplasmata archaeon
GCGAGCGCGACCGCGGTCCAATCGCCCCACCCCCGGCGCCGCAACGCTTGGACGAGGACCCGACGCGCATCGCTCACCTTCGCCTCCACGAGCCCCACCTCGTCGCCGCGCCGTGCGACGAGGTCGAAGTAGTCGGTCCCGTCCGGGTCGACCCGCACCCGGTAGCCGGCGTGCGTCAGGTGGGCGCGCACCGTCTCCACGACCTCCGCCTCGCTCGGCCGGGCGCGGCCGGACCCCGGTCGCGGGCTCACGTGCCGCTCCGCAGGAACCACCGGTCGAGACGGGAACGGTCGAAGCGGAGGAGGATCGGCCGGCCGTGCGGGCACGTCACGGCGGCCTCTCCGAGCGCCGCCAGCTCGCCGAGGACGCGCGAGAACTCCTCGGGACCGACCGTGTCGCCCGCGCGGATCGCGGCGTGGCAGGCGAGGGTCGCGGCCGTCCGCTCCTTCATCCCGTCGGGGACCGTCGGCCGTCCGCCGTCCGCGAGCTCGTCGAGAAGATCCCCCACCGTCTCGGCCCGCGCCCGGGCTCCCCGGAACGTCGGCACCGTACGGACGCGGTGGGTCCCCGGCCCGAACTCCTCGACGTCGAAACCGGCGCGCAGGACCTCGTCGGCGTGGGCGCGCAACGCGGCCCGCTGCGTCCCCGAGAGCCGGATCGTCACGGGATCGACGAGCGCCTGGCGGGCGACGGGTTGCCCGCGATAGAGCGCGTCGAACAGGACGCGCTCGCTCGCGGCGTGCTGGTCGATGAGGACGAGCCCCTCGCCCGACTCCGCGACCCAGTAGAGCGACTGGACGCACCCGAGGAGGGTGAGCGACGGGCGTCCCCCGCCCGCCCGGGCCCCGACGGCGGCCGGGGGCACCGACGGTCGGTCGAGCGTCTTTTGGACCGCCTCGCCCGCGGTCGACGACCGCGACGACGGGGCGGAGCGCACCGGTCCGCCCACCGCCCCGACGGAGGGCGCGCCGAGGGTTCCGAGGTGCCCGATACCGGGCCGGGGGGCGACGTCGGTGAGGGGGTCCGCCGCGATCAACGCCTCCCGCACCCGCACGCGAACCGCCTCGGCGACCTCTCGCTCCCGGGCGAGGCGCACCTCGCGCTTCGTCGGGTGGACGTTGACGTCAAGGCGGTCGCGGTCGAGCTCGAGGTGCAGGAGCCCGACCGGGTACCGCCCGCGCGGGAGCTCCTGCGCGAACGCGGCGCGCACGGTGCCCTGGAGCGCCCGGGAGGCGACCGCGCGCCCGTTGACGGCGAGGTAGAGCCCCCGGGGCGTCGAGGCGGCGAACGGAGGGCGGCCGAGCGCGCCGTGGAGCCGGCCGCCCGGCACCTCGTCGCCGACCGAGAATGACGCCCGGAGGAACTCGGGGCCGAGGACGCGGGCCGCGGCCTCGCGGAGGTCCGACGTCGCCGGGTACGTGCCGAGCTCCCGGCCCTCCGACTCGAGACGGACCGTCACGGACGGGTGGGCCGCGTAGACGCGCTCGACCTGGTCGACGATCTCGACCTGCTCGGCCGCCGGGCTCTTGAGGAACTTGCGCCGCGCGGGCGTGTTGAAGAAGAGGTCCTCGACCTCGACCGTCGTGCCGGGCGCGCGGGCTTCGACGAATCGGCCCGCGAGGGCGCCGCCGACTATGGAGATCCCTTCGCTCGACTCCTGCTCGCCGGTCCGGGAGTAGAGGCGCAGCCGGGCGACGGTCGCGATGGCGGCGAGCGCCTCGCCCCGGAACCCGAGCGAGCCCACGTCCTCGACCGGACCCTCGGGCGCGAGCTTGCTCGTCGCGTGGCGTTCGACCGCGAGCTCGAGCTCGGAAGGTGGAATCCCAACGCCGTCGTCCGCGACTTCGATCCGGTCGAGCCCGCCGTTCACGATCCGCACGGTGATCGCCGTCGCCCCGGCGTCGATCGCGTTCTCGACGAGCTCCTTCACGACGGACGCGGGGCGCTCGACGACCTCGCCGGCCGCGATCCGTTCGACCGTCGCGGGGTCGAGCCGACGGATCGGCCGCCGCTCGATGCGCGCCGCCCCGCTCACGGACGACCCTCGGTCCCGGACGCCCGGCGCGCCCGTTCGGAGAGGGCGCGCAGCACGGCGGTCGCCTCCTCGGTCGTCATCGTGTCGACCGCGAGCGACGCGAGCTCGGCCGTGAGGGGGTCCGGCGGGCGCGACGCCGAGCCGTCGAGCAGGACCGCCTGAGTGTAGCGCGGCGAGCGGGTGCGCGGCGCCCGGTGGGCGGCGACGCCCACCCCCTCCGACTCGAGCCGGCGGAGCGTGCGGTCGGCTTCGGCGAGAACATCGGCGGGCAGTCCCGCAAGGCGCGCGACGTGGATGCCGTAGCTGCGGTCCGTGCTCCCGGGGACCAAGCGGTGGAGGAAGACGATGCCGTCCGGCCGGTCCGCGACCGCGAGGTGGCCGTTCTCGGCGGCGCCGAGGCCGCGGACGAGGTCGGTGAGCTGGTGGTAGTGGGTCGCGACGATGCACCGGGCCCGGGTCGTGTCGTGAAGGTGCCGCAGCGTCGCCCAGGCGAGCGCGAGGCCGTCGAACGTGCTCGTCCCGCGGCCGACCTCGTCCAGGAGGACGAGGGAGCGCCGGTCCGCGGCGCGCAGGATCTCCGCGACCTCGGTCATCTCGACCATGAAGCTCGACTTCCCGTGGCCGATCTCGTCCGTGAACCCCATCCGGGTGAACAGGCGACGGACGAGGCCGACGCGAGCGAACCGCGCCGGGACGAACGAACCGGCCTGCGCGAGGACGACCGCGAGGCCGACCTGGCGCATGTACGTCGATTTCCCGGACATGTTCGGACCCGTCAGCACGAGCAGCCGGCGCTCTTCCCCGTCGAGCTCGGTGTCGTTCGGGACGAACCTCTCGCCGAGCTGGCGGTCGAGCACGGGGTGTCGACCGTCCCGCACGACGAGCGCCGTTGAGGTGTCGACCGTCGGACGCACGTACCCGCGGTTCCGGGCGAGGTGGGCGAACGTCGCGAGCGCATCGAGCTCGCCGACCGCCCGCGCGATCCGGTGGACGGCGCCGACGTGCCGCTCGGCCGCGTCGAGCAGGGCGTCCCAGGCCGTGGCCTCGGCGGTCCGCACCCCATCGCGGGCCTCGAGGATGCGGTGCTCGAGCTCGTCGAGCCGGTCCGACGTGAACCGCTCCGCCTGCGCGACCGTCTGCCGGCGACGGAAGTGCGACGGCACGCGGGCGAGGTGCGGCTTGGTGACCTCGAAGTAGTAGCCGAAGACCTGGTTGTATCCGATCTTGAGCGTGCGGATCCCCGACGCTTCCTGTTCCGAGCGCTCGAGGCCGGCGAGCTCGAGGAGCGCCCCCTCCTCGACCGCACGGAACCGGTCGACCTCGGGCGCGTGCCCCGGTCGGAAAAGCGCCCCCGACTCCTCGACGGGGGCGATGACGTCCGGGAGCGCGGCCGCGAGCGTGGCCTCGAGCGCCTCGGGGGGGGCGAGCTCCGCGGCGAGGCGGGAGAGACGACCGGTATCCCCCGAGCTCGCGAGGAGCGTGCGGAGCGACCTCGCTCCCGCGAGGCCGGAGCGCAGGACGCCGAGCTCGGGCGGCCGAACGCGACGTCCCGCGATGCGCGTCGCGATCCGCGCGAGGTCGGCGATCCCCCTCAGCGTCGCGCGGAGCTCGTCGAGCTCCGCGCCCCGCCCGACCAGGGCGGCGACGGCGTCCTGACGCTCGACGATCGGCGCGACGTCCCCGAGCGGGTTCGCGAGCCAGAAGGAGAGCGTCCGTCGTCCGGAGGCCGTGACCGTCTCGTCGAAGGTCGAGAGGAGCGTCGCCCCGTGCGGGTCGTCGGGGTTCATCGGGCGCGTGATCTCGAGGTGACGCAGCGTCTTCGGGTCGAGGACGAGCCTCGCCCCTCCCGCGGCCCGGTCGAGGAGCGCGAGGTGGGGAACGATCCGAGGCTGCGTCGCGCGGACGTAGGCGAGGAGCCGTCGATCCGCCTCCGACCCGGCGGCCGGGCCGGCGGCCGGACCTCCGAGCGACGCCGGCACCTCCGCGTCGGCGACCGGACCGGGGGCGGCCTCGAGCCGGGCGAACGGGAACTCGTGCCGGAGCGCGGCGAGCGTCCCCGCCTCCGCGTCGGGAGGGAGCCGATAGAGCACCTCGCGCGGCTGGAACGGCGCGAGCGCCGAGACGAGGCCCTCGGCCCCCGGGCCGTCCGCGACGCCGTGGAGCCACTCGCCGGTCGTGATGTCGACCACGGCGTACGACCCCAGCTCGTCCGACGGCAGGACCACGCTCGCGAGGAAGCTGTGGTCGGGGCCGCCGAGCAGTCGGTCCTCGACCACGGTCCCGGGCGAGACGACCCGCGTCACCTCGCGGCGCACGAGGCCTTTCGCGAACCGGGCGTCCTCGACCTGGTCGCACAGCGCGACCTTGTACCCCTTGCGCACGAGCCGGCCGAGGTAGGTCTCGACCGCGTGGTGCGGCACGCCCGCCATCGGGGTCCGTTCGCCGCGGGCGTCGGCGCTGCGCGCGGTGAGGACGACGTCGAGCTCTCGCGCAAGGAGCCGCGCGTCCTCGCCGAACGTCTCGTAGAAGTCGCCGACCCGGAAGAGCACGAGGTGCCCGGGGTAGCGGGCCTTCACTCCCTCGTACTGCTCGAGAAGGGGCGTGGACGGGGCGGCCACCGACATGAGCGCCCTCGCGAGCGGGCCACGAGATATAAGAGACGTAGGGGAGGTGGGGGAACGCTGAGGGGGAGATTTGAACTCCCGTGGCGGAACCGCCACCAGCTTTCAAGGCTGGCGCCTTGCCGGACTAGGCTACCTCAGCGCGGTCGCCGCTAGCGGGGGCCGGACGAATAAACCCTCTCCCGAGGGCCCGCGGGCGACGGAATGCAGGTGCCGGGAGCTCCGCGGAGACCCTCGCGCGGGGCCTCCGATTCGAACCCGGGTGGTCAGCTTGGAGGGCTGACATCCTACCACTAGATTACACCTGCACGGGACGCCCGCGGACCGAGGGGACGACCGAGCGCTGAGGTTAATGCTTTGGGGTCGGCGAGCGGCCCGACGGGGCCGACAGGTCGAGGAGCGCGACGCGTTCGAGGAGGAGCCCCTCCCAGGCGGACGGCGGCACCGCCGCCCACTCGGCCGGCTCGATCCCGAGCCGGCCCAGCGTCTCCGGGTCGACGGGCCGCGGGTACGCGGACGGGTCGAGGTCGAGTTCGAACCGGTCGAGGAGGGCGGTCGGGTCGCGGGGCCTCTCGGCGACGAGAACGACCTCGACGGTCGCCGGCGACACGCCGACTTTCGCGAGCGCGCGGGGCAGCTGGTCGTCGCCCGCGACGTAGAGCACGAGCTCGGCTCCCCGGTCGCGCAGCCGGCTCTCGCCCCGACCGCGCGCCCGGCCGAGGTGGGCCCACGCGGACAGGAGGTGGCGTTCTCCGCCCACCGCACGCGCGTCGAAGAGAGCGACCAGCGCCTCGGACTCCTTCGCGAGCTCCCGGAGGGTCCGTACGATCGCCTCGGTCGGCGGCGAACCGGGCCGCCGCCGTCGGGCGCCGAGCGCGAGGAGGGTGCGGGACTCGGGAGGGGGAAGCGGCATCGGAGCGATCTCATTCCGCGAGGAACTTGAGGAATTCGTCCCGCGTCCTCGGCT
>JAJZGO010000013.1 GCA_021798415.1 Thermoplasmata archaeon
GGGGTTCGTGGAGAAGGGACGGGGCGGGCCCGACTTCGCGTCGGGACGGTTCGGGCTCGGGGGCGACCTCACGGTCAACCCGTCGGGCGGGCTCAAGGCCCAGGGCCGGCCGTTCGGCGCCGTGGGGGTCGCCCAGGTCGTCGAGCTCGTCCGGCAGCTGCGCGGCGAAGCGAAGGACCGCCAGGTCGCGGGGGCCACGCTCGGCCTCGCGCACGACGTGGGAGGCACGGGGGCGACGAGCGTCGTCCACCTCCTCGAGAGGGTTCCGTAGGAGGCGACGATGTCGATCGCACGATTCTGGCGCGAGACCCCTCGCCGCTACAACCTTGGCGGATCGAAGTGCACCTCGTGCGGGACGGTCTACTTCCCGCCCCGGGCCGTGTGCCCCGTCTGCACGCACCACCGCCAGTCGATCGAGAAGATGGTGCCGTTCCAGCTCTCGGGCGAGGGCACCGTGCTCTCGTTCACGGTCGTCCACGACGCCGCCGAGGGCTTTGAAATGCAGACGCCGTACGTCCTCGCCCTCGTGAAGACCCCCGAGGGACCGGTGCTGACCGGCCAGGTCGTCGACGTCCGCCCGGAGGAGGTCGCGATCGGGTTCAAGGTCCGCGCGACGTTCCGGAAGCTGCGCGAGGAAGGTCGGGCGGGCGTGATCCACTACGGCTACAAGTTCGCGCCTTCCGAGGATTCGACCGCCGCGCCGCCCCTCGGACCGGCCGCGGCCGGCCGGCCGGCGGAAGCGGTCGCGCGGGACCGGGCGACGTCGTGAGCGAGCCCGAGCGGCGCGATCCCTCGCCCCCCGCTGAGGAGACCCCGCCGGCCGACGAGGAGTACGCGCGCACGTACGCCGCCGGGTACGAGGAAGGGGTCCGCAGCGCGCTCCGGGAGGTCCTCCAGCACACCTCCCGCGGCCACACCGCCCAGGAGTTGAGGATCCTCGTGGAGAGCCGTCTCGCCCGCCTGGACGAGGAGGTCGACCTCAAGCGAAAGGGTCTCCTCGGCCCTCCGCGCCGACCGGCGTGGAACTCGCTGTTGAGGCCCCCGCAGCCCGCTCGCGCATGGGCCGGGCCCGCTCCCGGACCGGCGGCCCCCAGCCTTCGCCTCGCGCCGGGGACGAGCACGCTCGTGCGGGAGGAGCGCCCGTCGCGCGCGGTGGCGATCCTCCGGTCGAACGCCGCCGGGTTCCCCCGTCTCGCGACCGTCTCGCTGCGCCCTCCCGATGTCCCGGGCGTTCCGGCCGACCGGCGCACCGACATCACGGTCGGCGCGACCGGAGCGTCCGCGGAAGCCCGGCTCGCACCGGGCGAGATCGGCGGCCGGCTCCGGGACCCGACCGAGGCCGCCGGCGGGGCGCTCGTCTACGTCGACTCCCTCGAATTCCTCGCCACCGAGTATTCGCTCGATACGACGCTCAAGTTCGTCCACTGGCTGGTCGCCCAGGTGCAGCAAACCGGCTCCGCGCTCCTCGTCTCGTTCGACCGGCGCGCGCTCGAGCTGCGCGAGATGAGCCTCCTCGAGCGGGCGTTCGGGACCGTCGTGTAGCCCTCGGGGCCCGACGCCCCTCCCGGGGTTGGGGCTACCAGACCATCCTTCCGCGCCGCGCGAGCGGGAGCTCCCGCGTCGAGCGGCGACGGACGATCCGCCAACCCTGGCGGAGGGCGACGATCCGCCCGGCGCGGTCGCGCACGAACTCAAGCCACGCGCGTCGGCCCCCTTGCCGGAGGACGAACCCGTCGCCCCCGTGCGGACCGAGCTTGAGCCCCTTCGCGGTGACCTCGATGCCGTGGAAGTCGAACCGCAGGTGTCCGCGCCGGGGGGTCACGCGGACCCAGATCCCCTCGCCCGAGCAGTACCACCCCGCGTACTCGGCGAGCGAGGCGGGTCGGGGGCCCGCGGGGGGAATGTCGACGAACCGCGCGGTGCGGGGCAGTCCGAGGAGGCCGGTGATCCCCTCTTCGAGGACGCGGTCGACCGGGGCCATGTCGGAGTTCGCGAGGACGCAGCCGCCGACCTTCGCGTCGGGGAGTACGGCGAACTGGGAGGAAACGCCCTTCAGCCCGCCGTCGTGGAACGCGAGCCGGTGTCCGTGGAAGTCCGGCCGCACGGCGATCCCGTACCCGTAGTGGAGCCCCGGGGAGATCTCGATCCGCGGCGTCAGCATCGCCGCGACGCTCTTCGCGCTCACGACCCGCTCGCCGCCGACGCGGCCGTCGTCCAGGTAGATCTCGAGATACCGCAATAGGTCCTCCACGTTCGTGCGGATCGCGCCCGCGGCGCGCAGGCAGGTGTCCTCCCACCACTCGTCCGACGCGACGAGCGGCCGGCCCGGATGCGTCCAGTCCGGCGAGTAGAGCGTCGTCACCTCGGGCGAGCGGAACATGACGCCGGTGTCGAACGTCGTGCGCGAGAACCCCGCGGGGCGGAAGATCTCCTCCTCGAGGAAGCTCTCGTACGTCCGGCCGCTCGCGCGCTCGATGACCGCCCCGAGGAGACCGAACCCCTCGTTCGAGTAGCTGAACTGCGCGCCGGGAGGTCCGAGCCAGCGGTACCGCTCGGTGCCGAGGTAGTCGAGCAGCCCTTCGTACGTGTCGATCGGCGCGTGGTCGGGGTCCACCCCGACGCGCCGCGCGACGCGCGGGTCGTACGGGGGGGCGCGACGGAGGCTGCGCGCCGACGTGTAGTAGATCGACGGCAGCGGAGGCAGCCCTGACGCATGGCTCAGAAGGTGACCGAGCGTGACCTTGCGCGTCCACCTCGGTGCGGGGGTCCGGAACTCGGGAAGGTGTCGGACGAGCGGGTCATCGACCCGCAGCGACCCCTCCTCCTCGAGCCGGAGGACCGCGAGCGCGGTGAACGACTTCGTCATCGAGGCGATCCCGTACACCGTCCGCTCGCTCGCGGGGAGCTTCGCCTCGCGGTCGCGGTAGCCATACCCGCGGGCGAGGACGCGACGGCCCCTGCGCACGAGCCCGAGCGAAAGGCCGGGCACCCGCGCCCGACGCAAAAGGCCCGCGACGAAACCGTCGAGGGTCGCGGCACGCGGAAACGGGGGTCGGGCGGGCAACGGGGCCTTGAGGCCCTCTGCGCCCATAACGTTACGAACCCCTCGCGGCCCCTAGAGTCGGCCGATGGACGTTGCGTACTTCACCGACTCCTACCTCCCCACGCGCGATGGGGTCGCCACGATGACGAGCGGCCTCGCCCGCACGATGGCGCGCCTCGGACACCATGTCCAGGTCTTCGCGCCGAGCCCCGTCGCCGGCGCGCCGAGCGAGGAGGTGACGATGGACGGGGTGTCGGTGCACCGGGTACGGTCGGTTCCGGTCCCGCTCTACGGACAGTACCGGTGGCCGATCTTCCCGTTCGGTCTCCTGCGCGAAGCGAAGGGAGTGGGGGACGCGGACATCCTCCACCTCCACACCCCCGGCCCCCTCGGGAGCATGGCGTTTCTCGCCTCCCGGCGGTTCGGCCGGCCGCTCGTCGGCACGTTCCACACGAACATCCGCGAGATGCGGGACGCGGTCCCCCAGAAGTTCCTCGTGCCCCTGTTCTTCCGAATCGCCTGGTGTTACAACCTCGGGACGTACTGGCGGTGCGACGTCACGACCACCCCCTCGGCCTCGGCCCGGGACGCCCTCGTGGGCTCGGTGCGCAAGCCGTTCCGCCACCCGGTCACGGTCGTGCCGAACGGTATCGACGCGGAGCGGTTCGCGCCCGGCGGCCGCGTGCCGGACTGGCGCGTCCGATGCGGGCTGCCGAACGTCCCGCTCGTCACCTACCTGGGCCGCCTCACGGTCGACAAGGGCGTCCACCGATTCCTCGACGCGGTCCGCGCCGCGGGGGAGACCACGGACCTCGTCGGCATCGTCGGGGGAACGGGTCCCGAAGAAGAGGCGCTTCTCGAGCGGCTGGGGCGCGATCCCTGGCTCGCCGACCACGTCCGGTACGTCGGCCCGGTCGCGGAAGAGGAGAAGGCGGCCCTCCTCGCGCAGACGGACCTTTTCGTCCTCCCGTCGACGAGCGACACCTCGAGCGTCGCCCTCCTCGAGGCGATGGCGTGCGGCGCGATGGTCGTCGCGCCCGCGAGCGGGGGGCCCGCCGAGATCGTCACCGACGGCGTCACGGGGCGACGGGTGTCGATGCTCGAGCCGGGCGCGCTCGCCGCGACCCTGGTCGACCTCGTCGATCGACCGACCGAGCGACGGGCGGTCGGCCTGCGCGCCGCCGCGTTCGTCCGGCAGAACGCGTCGCTCGAGACGATGGCCCGGCAGTTTATCTCTCTCTATTCGTTGCTCGGCGAAGGGAGGCCCCGCTCTGGCGAACGTCCCGCTCGCTGAGCTGAACGGACTCGCGGTCCGGTTCGCGGGCGACCGGCATGACGCGTTCTCCGCCCGCGCGCTCGCCCGGGCCTACGAGGAGTACGTCGGCCGTCGCCGCACCGTGCTCGCCCCCGTCGTCCTCTCGATGGACGGACGGACGTTCCCTCACTTCTACGCACTCCTCGCCGACGCGGCCGAGCCGTTCGGCGAAGGCGAGGTCCGGCTCGAACCGCCCGCCCCGGCCGGCCCCGCGTGGGAGTTTCTCCGGCCGTTCCAGCGGATCGTGTTGCGACCCGACGGGTCGGCGGAGGTGTGGCCGGGGCCCGACGGACCGCCCGTGCGCGCCGTCGCCCGGCTTCTCTTGCGCGAGCACTACTTGGCGCGGTCCCGGTCCGAAGAGGACCGGGCGGCGTCCGGCGGGTCGCGTGTCGAGCTCGGGGGGTTCGTCGGCTCGCTCGGGGAGAGCCTGTCGGCCTGCCGGCAGCGCTCCCTGCTGCCCTTCTCGGTGGCGGTCCTTCTCTACTTCCCCGACGAGCGGGTCCGCTACGAGGTCGACCTGGTCCGTTCCGCGCTCCTTACCGACCCGAGGGCCGGCCGCCTCTCGCCCGCGCGACGGGCGCGACGCACCGCGCGCGTCGGATGGGGGGTCGACCGCGTTGTCGGGCGCGGAGACCTCTCGCTCTTCGCGGCCCGCTGCCTCGAGGTCCTGGTCGAGACCCCGGGCCTGACCGCGATCGAGCTCGCGCACATCTTCGGCGGGGTACGGGAGCTCGTCGACTCCGCCGTTCAAGGACTGGTCGCACGCCAGCTCGTGACGTTCGACCACCGCACGGGAAGCTATCGGCCCCGCCTCGACGCGTTCCTCCCGTCGACCGGGGCCTCGAGAGCGTCGACCCCCGGCGAGCTCGCCGCCGCCAACCCGGCGCTGAGGACGAGCGTCCAGGAGCTCATCGCCGCCGCCGACGCGCGCGCGACGTGCCCGCTCTGCGGGGCCGCGTTGCCTCCCGGCCCCCGGGGCATCCTCTGCGAACGCTGCTCCGCCGAAGTGGCGGCCGGGTAGACGTCCCCGAGCCTGGGCGGCGGGCCTGACGGGGTTTCCCGCGAGGTTAGGGACTACGGGGACCCGGTTTCGGTACGGAGTCTCTCTCGGAAGTCCCCAGATAATCGGCGTACGCTTCGCGGCCCTCGGGCTCCTCATCCTGCGCGGGGCAGGCGCTCTTGGAATGCTGCTTTTCGGCCTCGTTACCGGGTTCATCCTTCTCGCCGCCGTCGTGATCGGCGCCCTCGCGATCGCCGGGACCTCGGGGAATGTTTGACGTAAGTTTGATTACTATAGCTGTCGTGGTCGTACCGATGTCGAACGTCATCGGGCCCGACGGAGTTTCGGGGTGTTTCCGTTGCTTCTTCGTCTGGAAACCGCGGACCCCGGACCCGGAGCGGTGTCCTCGGTGCAAGTCTCTTCTGTGGGACGTTCCGAAACTGTCGAAGATCCGCCGGGGAGGAGGACTGGGGTTGTCCGAAGTCGTGGGACCGCATCGGGCGGAGATACTCCGGGCCGTGAGAAAGAACAAAGCCCGCAATCCGAGGGTGTTCGGATCCGTGGCTCGCGGGACCGCCACCGAGGAGAGCGACCTGGACCTCCTGGTCGACTTCGATCCCGGTGCCTCGGTTTTCGACCATGTCGGTCTGGCCCAGGATCTGGAGGATCTGCTGGGTCGACCCGTGGATGTGGCCGAGCCCGACGGTCTTCACTGGATCGTGCGACCGCAGGCAATGGTCGAGGCGGTGTCTCTATGACCGGACGGCAGGACAGACGCGGGGACGCCGTTCGGATCGCAGATATCATCGGAGCTTCCATCCGATTGGAGAAGACCCTCGAGCAGGGACACGAGCATTTCCTTTCGGGCCCGGATGCGCTCGACGCGGCGATTCGGCGCCTGGAAATCATCGGCGAAGCGGCGGGCAAGGTGAGCATCCCGACCCGAGACCGTTACCCCGAGGTACCGTGGAGGAAATTGCGGGGTTTCGCATCGTTCGCGAAGCACGAGTACTGGAGGATCAAGCCCGAGGAAGTGTGGAAGGCCGTGGAGAAGATGCCATCGATTCGGCGGGTTTTGTCGAAAGTCCGAGTCGACGACCTCGACTTCCGTCGCGAGTAGCCCCGACGGCCATCATGTCTTCCACGCCTCGGTCGAATGACCGGCCGACGCCGAACCCGGCGCTCGCGCCATCGGGGCCGAGGCGTAGAATCGACGCCGACCGCCCCGGTCCGTGGCACCGTCCGCATGACGTCCCGGGGCGGAACCCTTTCCCCGGTGCGGAGGTCGAAGTGCGGCGTCTGCGACGGTCCGTTCGATCCGGAGATCGTCTTCGTCGTGTACCACGGACACAAGGCCACGCCCGTCTGCGACGACTGCGTGAGGCTCGTTGCGGCGGCCCGGTCGTCCTTCCACCGTCCCGACCCCCGAAAGCGGCCCACGGGCCGTTCTTGAGGGCGTAGGGATGTTCGACTCCCGGGGGGGCGGGCCTGTCGGGAGTCTCCGCTCGGGGCGTCAAGCGCCCCGAGCCTTTGAACCCGAGTTCGCTGGCTTAGAAGGCCAGTGCTTTGTCCAAGCTAAGCTACAGGCCCTTCTTCGGGACGGCGGGCGCCCTCCTTAAGGGTTCGGTCGGCGGGTGTCGGAGGCGTCCGGCCGGCCGAGGCCACCAGGTGGGCGAGACGGAGCGGTTCGGGCCAGTACCCGCGCACGGCCGTGCGCACGACAAGGCGAGCCGCGTCGGCCCGGCGGCACCCGACCGCGGCGGCGAGGAGCGGCTGACCCGCGGTCGGCACGCGGAAGAGGCGATGGGCCGTCAGGAGACGCATCCGTTCCGCCGCGTCGCGGGGGAACCACTTCTCGAGCGCGGCGCGGATGCGGCGGAGGTCGGGCGGGCGACGGGTCACGGCGACCACCGGCAGGCTTAGCGACCGATGGAGCAGATCGAGGTCGAGCACGTTGAACCCACCCAGGACCGCCCCGTCGACGAGGAGCGCGCGGAGACCGTCGAGCGGGCCGGTCGCACGGACCAAGGCGATCGTGCGGCGGGTCGCGTCGCGGCCGTCGACGCGGACCCGGCCGGTCCGGATCGCCTCGACGTACTGGGGCACCGACACGACGACCGCAGCGATCGGTGCGGTGGAGTCGTCGCGGGAGAACGCCCCATCGTCGACCGCGACCACGCGCGGATGGGGCTTCGAGAGCGACCGCCTCAACGCTAAGACCTCGGACGCGGTCGAGGGGACCCGATGGCCCCGACCACGGTGGCGCGACGCTGCCCGACGTGCGGCGGGGAGCTCACCGTCGCGCTCGCGGACGCTCCCCCGACCCAGTGGTTTCCGTGCCCGCACTGCCGGACTCCCGTGGCGGTCGTGGTGCCGAGGGACCCGCCACCGCTCTACAGCTGGGAGGTCGTCCCGGGCCTTTACCCCACGCTTCCGCTCCCCCGCCGCACGCGCTGGCGCGCCCGGCGCGCCGCGGCGATCGCGCTCATCGCCGTCGTCGTGCTCGCGGTCGGGTTCGCGTCGACCTTCGCCTACTACGGCGTCGTGGCGGGCGAACCCGGTTCTTTCCCCGTGAACGGGATCGTCGAACGGTCGGTCGGCGGCGTGACCGGGCCGGCCGCCGGGGCGACCGTCGTCCTGACCGAGGAAGGCGGCGCCCAGGCGTCCACGGTCACCCTCGTCGACGGGGCGTTCGCGTTCGCGGGCGTCCCGGGGGGCAGCGTCTCGTTGAACGTCTCTCTTCCGGGATTCGCCCCCGTGGTGGTCTCCACGTTCGTCTCGGCGGTCTACGACGCCGGGACGACCGGCCTCGAGGTGGTCCTCGCCCCGGGCGCGACGGGCAACGCCACGACCGTCACGCTCTCGCCGTTCTCCGGCCTCGAGGGATTCCTCGCCTCGATCGGCGTGGCGGTCGTCCTCTTCGTCCTGATCGCCGGGGTCGCCGCGGCCGCCGTGGTCGGCACCGTGCGGGCCGACCGCCCCTCGCTCGGGGTCGTCGGCGGAGGGGCCGGGCTTCTCGCCCCGGTCGCCGTCTACTTGCTCGCTCTCGGGTCCGCGTTCCCTCTCGTCACGAGCGCGACCGCGGCCGTGGCCGGGTTCGGCGCCTTCGCGCTCGCCCTGCGGGCGGTCGAGCTCGCGCAAGCGTCCCCGGCGCCCGGACCCGAGTAGAGCCGTACCCGGCGGGGCTACGGCCGGGATCGTGGCGACGAGGGCGACCGCGCCCTCTCGGGGATCGGGCGTCGATCCTTGTAGCTGCCCGTGACGGGGTGGTAGAACTCGACGTGGGGCTCGCCCCGCTGCCAACAGAAGAACACCACGTCGCCGTCGAGCTCGCCGTAGAAGTCGACCGTGCCGCTCTCGAGGTCCTTCACCTCGATCCCTTCCGTGCGCAGCGCGGTCACCGCCTCCTCGAGCCGTCGGGAGAGGTTCCCCCACTCGGCGTCGAGACGGGCTTTGAGCTCGTGGTCGACGTGGTCCGCGGCGTCCACGTTCGCGCCCCAGAACGCGGCGAGGCGCTCGAGCTCCTGGTGGACCTCCCCGAGACGCACGACCCAGCCCTTGAGCCGGGGCAATAGGTCGCTCAGCTCCCCGACGCGCCGGCCGGCGTCCTCGGCGGTCCAGAGGCGCGGGGGGTCGACCCGTTGGGTGTCCTTCGGTCGCACGGCCCGGTCCATGCCTATAGGAAGCATGACCGGCCCCCTATTTACGCCCGCGATGGGCCGAAGGTAACCACGGCCGGCCGAGGCAGCGCGGGGGCCCGCGACGCCCGGGACGGCCTCCGGAAGGGCCCGGGGCCGGCCGGACCCCTAGATCAGGCGGAGTTCCCGGCCGGCCTTCGCGAAGGCGGAGACCGCGAACGTGACGTCGTCGTCCGTGAGCGCGGCGTTCATGATCGTCCTCAGCCGGGCCTTCTCCTTGGCGACCATCGGGTAGACGATCGGCAAGGCGAAGAGCCCAAGGTCGAAGAGCCGGTCGCTGAGCGCCTTCGCGCGGTGGCTGTCGCCCACCATCACGGGCGTGATCGGGGTCTCGCTCGCGCCGAGGTCGAACCCGAGCGCCCGCATCTCCTTCTTGAACCGGTGGGTGAGCTCCCACAGTCGCTCGACGTGCTTTCCTTCGGTCTCGAGGAGGTCGACCGCGGCGAGGCACGCCGCCGCGACCGGCGGGGGATGCGAGCCGCTGAGGAGCCAGGTCCGCGACTTGTTGTAGGCGAAATCGATCAGCGCCCGCGATCCCGAGACGTGACCGCCGACGACCCCGAACGCCTTCGAGAACGTGCCCATCTCGACGTGGACCTGGTCGCGCGAGAGGCCGAAGTGGGCGACGATCCCTCGGCCCCCGGGACCGAGGACCCCCTCGCCGTGGGCGTCGTCGACGTAGACCATCGCGCCGTGCCGCCCGGCCGCGTCGGCGATCCGGTCGAGCGGGGCGATGTCGCCGTCCATGGAGAAGACCCCGTCGGTGATCACGAGGATCCGACGCGGCGCGGGCGTCCGCTCCTCCGCCGCCGAGAGCACGCGCTCGAGGTCCGCGACGTCGGTGTGCCGGTAGACCGTCCGGTCGGCCCGGGAGAGACGCGTGCCGTCAATGATGCTGCCGTGGTTGAGCTCGTCGCTGACGATCAGGTCCCCCTCCCCCACGAGCTGGGGGATGAGGCCCGCGTTCGTCGCGAATCCGCTCTGGTAGACGAGCGACGCTTCGGCCCGCTTGAACGCCGCGAGGCGTCGCTCGAGTTCGACGTGGAGGTCCATGTTCCCCGCGATCGGTCGGACCGACCCCGACCCGACACCGTGGGTCCGGATCGCCTCGAGCGCCGCCTCCTTGAGACGGGGGTGGTTCGATAGCCCGAGGTAGTTGTTGGAACAGAACATGAGGACCTTCTTGCCGTCGACCGTGCACCACGGGGCGCTCGGTCCCGAGAGGACGCGGAGCTTCCAATCGGTCGCGCTGTCGACGAGCGAACGGTACTCGGTCGCGAGGAACCCGGTCGGGTCGCGCAACTTACCACCTCGGTTCGAGCGAGACCTTCGCGGCCTGCTGGCTCTGGATGAGCTCCATGGCGCGGGGGAGTTCGGCGATCGGCACCCGGTGCGTGATGATCTGCGCCATCTTGGCCCGGAAGTCGGGTCGGGTCAGGAGCCCTTTCACCTGGTACCAGGTCTCGAACATACGGCGGCCGAAGATCCCCTGGACCTTGGCGGCCTTGAAGATGACCGCGTCGTCGAGGTTGATCGAGGTCGGTCGGTCGAAGAGTCCGAGGAGCGAGACCCGGCCCCCGGGCGTCAGCGCGTCGAAGAGGAGCTGGAGCGACGACGGATGGCCCGACATCTCGACCGCGACGTCGACGCCGTTCCCGTCGGTCTCGTCGACGATCGTCTTCGCGACCCCGGGGCCATCCTCCACCGGATTGAAGACGTGGTCGGCGCCCATCTGGCGCGCGAGGGCGATCCGGACCGGGCTCACCTCCGTCGCGAAGATCCGATGCGCCCCGAGGACGCGCGCGACCGCGATCGCGAGCAGGCCGACCGGACCGCACCCGGTAACGAGGACGTTCTTTCCCGCCAGGTCTTCGAGGTTCTCTTCGGGGAGCAGGGAATGGACAGCGTTACCGAGCGGCTCCTGGATCGACGCGAGGGACGGGTCGAGGTCCGGGTCGTTCTTCCACGCGTTCATCTCGGGAAGGATCGCGTACTCGGCGAAGACCCCGTTGCGGTCGACGCCCAGGACCTCGACGTGCTCGCAGATGTGCATCTTGCCTCGCCGGCACTGGTAGCACGTGCCGTCGGCGATGTGGGTCTCCGCGGAGACGTGGTCCCCCACCGCGACGCTCCGGACGGACCGGCCCACCTTCAGGACCTCGCCGCTCACCTCGTGTCCGATCGTCATCGGGACCGTGCGGATGCGGGATTGGGCCCACTCGTTCCACAGCCAGATGTGAACGTCCGTGCCGCAGACGGAGGCCGCCCGGACGCGGATGAGCACTTCGTTCTCGCCGGGCGTCGGGTCGGGGACGCTCCGGATTTCGCCGCCCGGCCCCCGCGTCGCCTTCACGTATGCCTTCACGAGCGATGCGCCTCGGCCCGTCGAGGGGAGGCGGGGCATAAAGGTGCGGGCCTCGTGGGACGGTTGAACCCCGGCCGCGGAGTGCCCCGCGCTCTACGCGCGCGTCCGAGACCGACGCTCGATCGATCGAATTCCTCGAGGGAAAACGGGCCCGGACGGGAGGCTCCGGCGGGTCGCGCGCGAGCGCTTATATAGGGCACCCATCTCCCCCGTCCCCACCGGAGGTAGGACCCCCTATCGACCCATGGCCCGTCATCGTCCGAGGCGAGGTTCGCTCGCCTATTCGCCCCGTTCCCGGTCGGTCCGGCCGGTCCCCCGGATCCGTTCGTGGCCGGCCGGCCCGAAGCAGCCCACGATCGAGGGGTTCGCCGGGTTCAAGGTCGGCATGACACACGCCTTCATCGTGGATTACCGGAAGCGGTCGACGACGGCGGGCCAGGAGGTCTCGGTCCCGGTCACGGTCGTGGAGGTTCCTCCCCTCCGCGTCGCGGGAGCCCGCCTGTACGCCCGTAACCCCTACGGGCTGCGGGTCGTATCGGAGGTCTGGTCGGCCGGTCCCCCCGTCGAGCTCGAGCGGCAGATCCCGACCCACCCGGCGAGCCCGCCCGCTGACCTCGAGAGGTTCGCCCGGGCCGACGGCGACGAGGTGCGCCTGATCGTTCACACCCAGCCCCAGTTCGTGACCGGCACCGGAACGAAGACGCCCCGTATCTTCGAGCTCCGGGTCTCGGGAGAGAAGTTCGACGAGCGCCGCCAGTTCGCGCTCCAGCAGCTCGGCCGCGAGCTCCCCGCGGATGAGCTGGCGCGGGAAGGGGAGTTCGTCGATGTGATCGGGGTCACGAAAGGGTTCGGGTTCCAGGGGCACATCCAGCGCTGGGGCGTCAAGCTCCAGCCGCGCAAGAACTCGAAGCACCGCCGCATGATCGGAACGCTCGGCCCTCACAACCCGAGCTTCGTTTCCTACCGGATTCCCCAGGCCGGCCAGCAGGGGTACCATCGCCGGACCCAGTTCAACATGCGGGTCCTCAAGGTCGTCTCCGACCCGAGGACGGACCCGATCACGCCGTCGGGCGGGTTCCCGCACTACGGCGAGGTCCGCAGCGCCTGCATCGTCCTCCACGGGTCGCTTCCGGGGCCCGCGAAGCGCCTGCTGAGGTTCCGATCGCCGATCCGCAGCCGTGTCGGGTCCGTCGAGAAGGTCGACCTCCGGTACTTCAGTACCCGGTCGAAGCAGGGAGCATGACGTCGAGCCCCGCTCCGAAGGACCCCGCGCCCGTGGCCGAGGGGCATACCCCGCACCACCGGGTCCACCTCCTCGGGCTGGACGGTAAGCAGACCGCGACCGTCGCCCTTCCGCTCGCGTTCTCCCAGCCGGTCCGACCGGACCTGATCCACCGGGCGGTCGTGGCGTCCCAATCGAACCGCCGCCAGCCGTATGGGACGAGCCCCACCGCCGGCCTTCGCCACTCGGTCGAGTGGTCCGGTAAGGGTCGCGGCGTCGCGCGCACGCCTCGCTTGATGGAGTCGATGCGCGGGGCTCAGTCCCCCAACACGGTCGGGGGCCGGCCGGCGCACCCGCCCCGGGTCGACCGCATCTGGACGAAGAAGATCAACCGCAAGGAGCGCCGGCTCGCGTTCGCCTCGGCGCTCGCCGCGACGCGCGAGTCGAAGCTCGCCGCCGCCCGCGGCCACGCGGTACCGCACGGCCTCCACCTGCCGGTCGTCCTCGACGACGGGGCCGAGGAGATCTCCTCCGCGGCCGACGCGCGCGTCCTCCTCGAGCACCTCAAGCTGTGGCCGGACATCGAGCGCGCCCGGAACGCGACCCACCTCCACCGGTCGGGACGCGCCCGGCGACGCGGCCGCGTCCGCCGAACGCCGAGGAGCCTCCTGTTCGTCACGAGCGCCCCGAACAAGGCGCTCGGGTTCCGCAACCTCGCGGGGGTCGAGATCGTCTCGGCCGCGCGGCTCGACACCGAGGACCTTGCCCCCGGTGGCACGGCCGGCCGTCTCACGCTCTTCTCCCGTGGCGCGGTCGAGTCGCTGCGCTCCCGACTCGGGGAGCCGGCCCCGTGACGCCCTCGCTCCGACACCGCATCATCCTTCATGCCTACGTGACCGAGAAGTCGATGGACGAGATGGAACGGCAGAACAAGCTCGAGTTCGTCGTCGACCATCGGGCGACGCGGGCCCAGATCAAGTCCGCCGTCGAAGGGCTCTATCAGTGCAAGGTCCAAAAGATCACGACGAAGATCGTCCGCTCGGGGAAGATCGCCACCGTTCGCCTCGCGAAGGAGTTCTCGGCGGAGGACATCGGTAGCCGCGCCGGGGTGTTCTGATGGGAAAGCGCATCATCTCCCGGCGCCGCGGGAGCGGCACCGGCACGTATCGGTCCCCGAGCCACCGACACCACGGTCCGATCTACCACCCCGCCCCCAGCGTGATCGGGGAAGGGAAGGTCGTCTCGATCAACCCGGCGCCGGGCCGCACCGCCCCGGTGGCCGAGATCGTCGTGGCCGACGGGGCGACGATCCGCACGCTCGCCGCGGCGGGACTCGCCACCGGCGACTCCGTCGCGTTCCAGGAAGGCAAGGTCGACCGGGGGTCGATCCTCCCGCTCGCCCACATCCCCGACGGGACGCTCGTCTCGAACGTCGAGGTCAAGCCGTTCGACGGCGGTCGGCTCGTCCGCTCGGCCGGAACGAGCGCGCTCGTGGTCGCGCACACGGGCACCGAAGTCACGATCCAGCTCCCTTCGGGGACGTTCAAGCAGTTCCTCGCGACGTGCCGGGCGCAGGTCGGCGCCGTCGGGGGCAGCGGTCGCAAGGAGCGCCCGATCGTCAAGGCCGGCAAGAAGGTCTGGTCGACGCGCTCCCTCGCGCGCGCCGCTTTCCACGTGCGCGGCGTCGCGATGAACCCCGTGAACCACCCGTTCGGCGGGGGAGCCCACCAGCACGTCGGACGTCCGAGCACCGTTTCGAGCGGAACCTGGCCCGGCGCGAAGGTCGGGCGATTCTCGCGGTCGAACCGCAAGAAGCGCATGAAGCGGCGCGGGGGTGCCTGACGATGGCGAAGGCACGGAAGGCGAAGAAGGTCGAGGCCCGCCGGAAGCGGGAGTTCACGTACCGGGGCCGCACCCTCCCCGAGCTCCAGGCGATGAGCCTCGAGGAGCTCGCCAAGATCCTCTCCTCCCGGGCCCGCCGGTCGATCCGACGTGGGTTCAACGTCGAGACCACGCAGTTCTTCGAGCGCCTCGCCACGACCCCGACGGAGAAGGTCCTGAGGACCCACTGCCGGGACGCGCTCATCCTGCCCCAGCACGTCGGACGCCGGGTGGCGGTCCACAACGGCCGGGCGTTCAGCGAGGTCGAGGTCCGTGCCGAGATGATCGGTCACTACTACGGCGAGTTCGCGCTGACCCGCAAGTTCGAGAAGCACTCGGGACCGGGCGTCGGTGCGACGCGGTCGTCGAAGTTCATGCCGCTCAAGTGAGGGAGGTCGGTCGATGCGGGGCTACACCTATCGGGACGAGCCGGGCGTGAACGTCGCCCGGGCCCGGGGCATCGAGGTCCCGATGTCCCCGAAGAAGACCTACGAGATCCTCAACGCGATCCGGGGGCTCCCGGTCGACCGGGCGCGCGCGATCCTCGAGGACGCGATCGCCCTCCGGCGGGCCATCCCGTTCCGACGGTACAATCAGGAGACGGCGCATCACCGCGGCACGGGCCCGGGTCGGTTTGCCATCAAGGTCGCGAAGAACGTCCTCCAGGTCCTCGAGAACGCGGAGGAGAACGCGGAGTACGAGGGTTTGGACGCCGACCGCCTCTTCGTCAAGGTCGCCGCGAGCGCGCGCGGCCGCATCCGGCCCGCGTCGATGCCCCGCGCCCACGGACGGGCCACGGAGTGGAACGAACAGACGACGAACGTCGAGATCGTCCTCGCCGAGCGTGCGGAGGCCGCATGAGCGCCGAGCGCAAGGTCATCCAGGAACAGATGCGGCGCGTCCTCCTCAAGGACTACCTTGTCCAGGAGAGCGCGCGGGCCGGCTTCGGCGGTCTCGAGATCACCCGCACGCCGATGGGCACTCGGGTCACTCTCGTCTGCGAACGACCCGGGATCCTGATCGGCCACCGGGGCGAGCTCATCAAGCGGCTCACCCAGGACATCCACGAACGCTTCCAGCTCGACAACCCGCAGATCGAGGTCCAGGAGGAGCGCCAGCCGAGCCTGAACGCCCAGCTGATGAGCGAGAAGCTCGCGTCCACCCTGGAACGAGGCTGGCACTTCCGGCGCGCGGGCCACTCGACCGTCCGACGCATCATGGAAGCCGGCGCCCGCGGCTGTCAGGTGATCCTCTCGGGGAAGCTCACCGGCGAACGCCACCGCACGGAGCGGTTCAAGGCCGGCACGATCAAGTACTGCGGCGAAGCGGTCCACCTCTGGATCGACAAGGGATTCTACCAGGCCCGGCTCAAGCCCGGTGTCATCGGCGTCAACGTCTGGATCATGCGCCCCTCGGCGAAGCTCCCGGACGAGATCGTCGTGAAGGGCGTCGAGAGCCGTCCGAAGGTCCCGGTGATCGACCTCCCGCCGGTCGAGGAAGGACCGGTCCCGGTGGAGCCGGTCGTCGCCCCGGAGGTTCCGTGACGCTCCTCCGGATGAAGGACCTGCGGGCCCTCACCGAGGACGAGCTCAACCGCCGCATCTCCGACGCCGAGAACGACCTTCTGCGCGAGCGCGGGGTCGCGGCCATGGGCGGTGCGCCGCCCAGCCCGGGCCGGATGCGAGCGCTCCGCACGAACGTGGCCCGCGCCCTCACGGTCCTGAGCGAACGCTCGCTCGCCGCCCAGGGGGGCCGCCGTCGATAGGGGGCGCCGAGGTGAGCCGATGCCGAAGAGAACCAACGCCCTCAACTCCCTCTCCCGCGTCGAGCGCGAATCGCTCGCCGGCGAGCTCGTCGGCGCGTCGATCGTGGTCACGGCGTCCCCGGGACTTCGCGCCCCGTTCGCCGGGACGATCGTCGACGAGTCGCTCTCGACCTTCTCGGTTCGTCTGCCGGGACGCGCACGGGCTCGCGTGCTGCCGAAGGCCGGCCTCGAGGGCCGGATCGCCCTCCCTTCGGGAGAGTTACCGTTAAGAGGCGACGCCCTTCGCGTGCGTCCCGAGGACCGCACGAAGCGTCTGCTCGCCGGCCCCCGGAGGTTACGATGAGTCCCACCCGTCCGTCCGCGAATCGCCGGGCCCGGGACATCGGTCTCGACGTTCGGGCCCCGAAGACGCGGTGCGACGACGCCCACTGCCCGTTCCACGGCCACCTGTCGCTGCGCGGACAGGTGATCGAGGGAACCGTCGTCTCGACCTCGATGCAACGGACCGCGGTCGTCGAGCGCACGCTCCTCCACTACGTCCCCAAGTACGAACGCTACGAGAAGCGGCGCCGTCGCTACCTCGTCCACGCACCGCCGTGCCTCGGGGTCCCGGTCGGCCACCGCGTGCGGATCGCCGAGACCCGTCCGCTCTCGAAGTTCGTCTCGTTCTGCATCGTCGAGCTCCTCGGCGAGGCCGGGTTCAAGGCGCGCGGCGAGGAGGAGCCCGCCCGCGCGAAGGACGACGCGCCCGAGGCGCCCGCATGAAGGGGCTCGCGGGCCGGCGGGGCCGGGGGCTTCCGAAGGGAGCCCGGCTCGACTGCGTCGACAACACGGGCGCTAAAGTCGTCGAGATCATCGCCGTTCGCAACTGGCACGGAACCCATCGGCGCTATCCGCGCGCCGGCATCGCGGACCTCGTGATCGTGTCGGTGAAGAAGGGGACCCCCGAAATGCGCCGGCAGGTGCTCCACGCCGTCATCGTGCGCGCTCGTGCGCCGATGCGCCGGCCCGACGGCACTCGACTGCAGTTCGAGGACAACGCCGCGGTCATCACGACCGAGACGGGCGAGATCAAGGGCTCCCAGATCAAAGGCCCGGTGGCGAAGGAGGCTGCCGAGCGATGGCCCCGCATCGCCGCGGCGTCGTCGATCATCGTTTAGGAGGCGTCGTGCGAGATTCCCCCCGGTCCCCGAGGCGGCAGCGGCGGGCCCTGTACACGGCCGACACGTTCGAACGCCGACGGCGGATGGCCGTCCCGCTCTCCCGCGAGCTGCGCGGCCGCTTCCATCGCCGCGCCGTGCCCGTCCGCAAGGGCGACACGGTGCGCGTGCTGTCGGGAAGCTTCGTGGGACGGGAGGAGCGGGTCGCCCGCGTCGATCGACGCACCTACTCCCTCACGCTCGACAACGTCACGTTGAAGACGGCGGACGAGAAGATGAAGCCCCTCCCGATCCGCCCGGCGCACCTCGTGATCACCCGGCTCAACCTCTCCGACCCCTGGCGCCGCCGCGCGCTCAAGGTCCGTGACGAGGACGTCAGCGCCGAGGAGCGCGGAGCGGCTCCCGAGCCCGAGACCGTGACCCCGGAGGTCGCGGCCGAGGTCCCGGCACCCGAGCCCGAGGAGGAGGTCGCGAAGGCGGAGGACTCCCCGGCGGCCGAGCCGACGCCTCCCGCGCCCAGGACCCGCCGACGGGCCACGGCCCCGCGGCCGACCGCGGAGGAGGAAGCGCCGTGACGTTTCGCTTGAAGCGGCGCGCGGCCCCGCGCACGTGGACGATCCCCCGCAAGGGAACGAAATGGCTGAAGCGCCCGGGGCCCGGCCCGCACGCCCAGGACCAGTCGATGCCCCTCCTGCTCGTCCTGAGGGACGTGCGGAAGATCGCGGCGAGCGCGCGCGAGGCCCGGGTGCTCCTTCGTTCGGGCGCCGTCAAGGTCGACGGCAAGGTCGCGAAGGACCTCGACCGTGGCATCGGCCTCATGGACACGGTCACGTTCGCCCCTCCCCTCGACACGCACTATCGGATGGTCAAGAACCGCCGCGGGAAGCTCGCGCTCGTGCCGATCCCGCCGGGCGAGGCGACCACGAAGCTCGGCCGCGTCCGCTTCAAGCACACGACCCGGGGAGGGAAGCTCGAGGTCACGCTCCACGACGGGCGCAACCTCCTCGTCCCCGCCACCAGCCCGTACCGCGTCGGCGACTCGCTCAAGCTGAGCGTCCCCGACCAGAAGGTCGTCGAGCACCTCAAGCTCGCGCCCGGTGCGCTCGCGTTCGTATCGGGAGGGACGCACGTCGGCGAGATCGCGCGCGTCGAGAGGGTCGAGGTCCGCAATTCCTCCCAGCCGAACCTGGTCCACTTCAAGGAAGGGTTCTCGACGATCAAGGAGTACGTCTTCGTGGTCGGCGGCGCGGCCCCCGAGGTCACGATCAACGAGGGGGTCGACCGATGAGCGCTCCCCCCGCCGCGCTCCCGTCCGCCCGGACCGCGTCGGAGACGGTGAACCCTCTGCGCACGGTCCGCGTGATCAAGGTCGTCGTCAACGCCGGGGTCGGCGAGTCCGGCGAGTCGCGGACGAAAGCGGCCCGCGTGCTCGAGATGGTCACGCACCAGAAGCCGGTCGCGACCCGCGCGCGCTCGACGAACCGGGACTTCGGGATCCGCAAGGGCCAGGAGATCGGGGCCAAGGTCACGCTCCGCGGCTCCGCCGCGCTCGACTTCCTCACCCGCGCGTTCGACGCCCGGGACAAGCAGCTCGATACCGATTCGATCGACCGGACCGGCAACTTCTCGTTCGGGATCGGGGATTACACGGACTTCTCGGGGATGAAGTACGACCCCCAGATCGGCATCCACGGGATGGACGTCGCGGTCGAGATGGGCCGCGCCGGGTTCCGGATCCGCCAGCGCCGTGTCTGCTCCCGACCGCTCCCGAAGTCGCTTCGGTCGACGCGGGACGACACGAGGACGTTTCTCCAGCGGGTGCTGGGCGTCACGCTCCTGGAGTGAGCCGATGAAACCGAAGAAGCTGTTCGGACGGAAGGTCGGCTGCCTGCGCTGCGACCGCAAGCGCGGGATCGTCCGGCGGTACGGCCTTCACCTCTGCCGCCAGTGCTTCCGCGAGGTCGCGACGGACCTCGGGTTCCGCAAGTACCAGTGAAACGGAGACGACGATGCAACAGGACCTACTCAACGACGCGCTCGTCACCCTCCGCCACGCCGACCGGGACGGCCGTCCGCACGCCGAGATCGCGCCGACGTCGAAGCTGATCGCCGAGGTGCTGCGTCTCTTTCGGGAGCACCGGTACATCGAGGAGTTCACGTTCGTCCCGACCGGCCGGGGCGGGAAGTACGACGTCACGCTCTCCCGTCGGATCAACGCGTGCGGGGTCATCAAGCCCCGGATCTCGGTCTCGCACGAATCGCTCGAACGGTACGAGTCCCGGTACCTTCCTGCCCAGGACTTCGGCATCCTGGTCCTTTCCACGAACCGCGGCCTGCTCTCCCACCAGCAGGCGCGCGAGATGAAGGTCGGAGGTCGCCTGCTCGCTTATGTCTACTGACGCCGACCTGAGCCGGGCCGTGGTCGCCCTGCCAAAAGGGTTTTCCGTGTCGCTCACGGGCCGACGCCTCGACGCGAAGGGCCCGCTCGGCTCGGTCGCGCGACCGTTCCCTTCGGACGTGATCCGACTGACGGTCTCCGGCGGCGCCGCGACGCTCGAGATCCTCCTGCCCCCGAACCGCAAGCGCTCGCAGTCGCTCCTCAAGACGTGGGCCGCCCACCTGAGGAACCTCGCCGGCGGGCTGACCTGGGGGGTCGAGGCGCGCATGAAGGTCGTGGCCGCGCACTTCCCGATGAAGGTCCAGGTCCGCGGCGAGGAGGTGGTGATCGAGAACTTCCTCGGCGAGAAGTTCCCCCGCTCCACCCGGCTCGTCCCGGGCACGAAGGCCCTGGTCGAGGGCGACATCGTGACCCTCTCCGGCCACGATGTCGAGCAGGTCGGGCAGAGCGCGGCGAACATCGAACGCGCGACCCGGATCCGGGACTACGACCCGCGGGTCTTCCAAGACGGCATCTACCTCATCGAGCGGGCGCACGTGAAGGAGGCGAGCTGATGGCGCCGGACCCCGAGGGGACGGCGCCCGAGGCGCCGACCGCACCGGCGTCCGCCGAGAAGAAGCGGCCCCGACGCCCCCGCGCGACCCCGCCCGAGGCGAAGCCCGCCCCGTCCGAGCCGGCCGCGAAGGACGACGAGCCGTCGGCCCCGCGGAGCCCGAAGCGGGCCGAACTGACGGACGACCTGAAGACGCTCCTGCGGACCCGGCGGACCCTCGACGGGAAGCGCCCGATCTTCGGGCGCCAGGCCGCGAACCGCTACTTCCGGATCGGGCGCGACGGCGCCTGGCGCAGCCCTCGCGGGCTCCAGTCGAAGCAGCGGCGCCACTACGGATACCGAGCCAAGATCGTCCGCATCGGGTACCGGTCGCCGGCCCGCGTCCGAGGGCTCGTTCCGAGCGGGTTCCGCCCGGTGCTCGTCCGCACCTCGAGCGACCTCGAAGGGCTCGATGCCCGCACGCAGGCCGCCGTGATCGCCCGGACGATCGGCACGCGTCGCCGGGTCGTTCTCGAGGAAGAGGCCCGCAAGCTGGGGGTCCGTGTCCTCAATCCGATCGTGTCGGGCGAAGGGGAGGAGTAGGACCGATGCCCGACCTCTCGAACCAGCGGCGCCTCGCCGCCGCGCTGTTGAAGTGCGGCGAGGGGCGCGTCTGGATCGACCCGTCCAGCCAGGAGGAGCTCGCGGATTCGGTCACTCGGACCGACATCCGGGGGGCGATCAAGGCGGGCGTCATCCGCCGACTGCCCGTGAAAGGGACCTCTCGCGGCCGCGCCCGCCAGCACGCCGCGGAAGTGAAGAAGGGCCGCCACTCGGGACCGGGGTCCCGCCGCGGCACCCCGAGCGCTCGCCTTCCCCGCAAGGACCGATGGATGCGCCGCATCCGGGCCCAGCGCGACCTGTTGCAGGACCTTCGCAAGACCGGCAAGATCCCCGTCGCCACCTACCGCGAGTTCTACCGTCGGGCCAAGGGCGGCATGTTCCGCAGCCGCGAGCACCTGCTCGTCAACCTGCGTCTCGCCGGCCACCTGGGGGAGGGGGCGCGATGAGCACGGGTCCGAGGTATCGCGTTCACTTCCGGCGACGCCGCGAAGGCAAGACCGACTACCGGGTCCGGCTTCGTCTGCTCAAGTCGGGGACGCCGCGGGCGGTCGTCCGCTTCTCCGACCGCGTCGTACGCGTTTCGATCGTGACGTTCGACCCGGTCGGCGACCGCGTGGTCGCCGCCGCGGACAGCCGCGAGCTCGGAGCGATCGCCTTTCCGCCGTCGAGCCTCGCGTCGACGCCCGCCGCCTACTTGACCGCGTACTTGGCGGGCCTCCGCGCGAAGGCCTCCGGCACGGAGACCGCGGTCCTCGACGCGGGCCTGCGTCACCCGACCGTCGGCGGACGACTTTCGGCGGCTCTCAAGGGGCTCCTCGACGCGGGAGTCGAGATCCCGCACGGCGAGAAGGGATTCCCGACGGCCGATCGCCTGAACGGGACGCACCTCGCTAAGCCCCTCCCGGAGCCGGTCGAGGCGTACAAGCTAAAGTTGCCGGCCCTTGCGGTCCGACCGGAGGTTTCCGCATGAGCGCCGCTGTCCAAGGACCTTCGTACGGGCCGCGCGGCGGGTCGGGTCCCGGCGCGCCGGCTCCCCCGCCCCCGTGGGTCCCGAAGACCGAGCTCGGCCGTCGCGTCGCGGCCGACGAGCTTCGCACGATGAGCGAGGCGCTCGGGACGGGCCTCCCGCTGCGCGAACCGCAGATCGTCGACAAGCTCCTCCCGAACCTGCACGACGAGGTCCTCGACGTGAACATGGTCCAGCGGATGACCGACTCGGGTCGTCGCTTCAAGTTCGCCGTCACCGTCGTCGTCGGGAACGGCGACGGGTTCGTCGGCCTCGGCCGCGCGAAGGGTCGCGAGGTCGGCCCGACGATCCGTCGGGCGATCGACCGGGCCAAGCTCGAGATCGTCGAGGTGCTCCGCGGCTGCGGCAGCTGGGAGTGCGGCTGCGGCCGCCCCCACACGCTCCCCTTCCTCGCCTCGGGACGCGTCGGCTCCGTGGTCGTCAGGTTCAAGCCGGCGCCTCAGGGCGTCGGGCTCGCCGTCGGCGACGTCGCCAAACCGATCCTCCGCTTCGCGGGCATCACCGACGCGTGGGGGTTCACCGAGGGCCACACGAAGACGACCGTCAACTACGCCCAGGCGGCCTACCGGGCGCTCGTCGACGTCTCGGGCCTCAAGGTCCCGCAGGAGGACTCCGACCGTTTGAAGATCGTTCGGGGCCCCACCGGCACGTCGATCCTGCCCCCGAAGGAGGAGGGCGCGCGCCCGATCCGGGGCGGCCGCGGCGGTCGCGGGCGCGGCGGTCCGGGCCGGCGG
>JAJZGO010000103.1 GCA_021798415.1 Thermoplasmata archaeon
GACTTGCCGGGACGAGCTCACCCGGGAGTACCCGCGCCTCGGCGACGCCGAGTTCGCCTCGCTCCCGATGATCACGCACAACCAGCGGAACCGCACGCGCCTCGTCTTCGAGCTCGACGGCGCCGCGGGGGTCGAGGTCGACGAGGTCATCGATGCGATCGAAGCGGCCCAGTCGAGCCCCACGTACGCGATCCTGAAGCGCGGCGACGAGGGCCGGGTCGTGCTCGACGCCCACCGCCACCCGAAGTTCGTCGAGGACGTCCTCCGCGACCTCCTCGCGAGCCTCCCCGAACGGTTCCCGGACCTGCCCGACACCACGGTCGTGCGGGCCCACACCGTGAGCGAGGAATCGATCCACAAGTACGACGTCGAGGCGTCCCACGCCCTCGCCCTCGGCGAGATCCGCCGGTCGCTCGGAGCCTAGGAGCCGGCATCGGAGGAGATCGTGCGCTACGCCTGGGACGCCATCCGTCGGCGGCCGGGACGGTCGCTCTTGACCAGCTTCGGGATCGGCTTATCCGTCGGTTTGGTCGTCCTCCTGCTCGCGCTCTCGAACGGGATCCAGACGAGCGCGACGACGCTCGCGACCTCGAGCGGGGTCGACCTGATCGGGGCGAGCGCGAACACGACGATCACCTCGGGCCAGTTCCCGCCGATCTCGAAAGCCCACCTCCTCGCGTCCGCGGTGCCCGCCGCCGACCCGAACGTCGCGACGGCGAGCCCCTGGCTCCTGAGCCAGATCGTCTTCGGCAACGCGTCCTTGTGGAACGCGTCGAACGCGAGCGCGGTGCCGACAGGCTGGGGCCCGACCGGCTCGGGGACGGTCGGGTGGATCCCGTCCGACACGGCCGGCCTCCAGGTACCCGAGCTCTACAACGGGACCGGATTCACGCTCCCCGGCGATCCCCACTACGCGAACGGGACGTACACGGGTCCCCGGACCGGTCAGATCGTTCTCGACCAGGCCCTCGCCTACGTGCTCGGGGTCCGCGTGGGCGACCGGGTCTGGGCGAGCCCGGCGGCACCGACGTCGGCCGCCGCGCTCGGGCCGTGGTACGCGAACGCGACCGCGTTCCGGGTGGTCGGCATCTCGGGGCCGTTCTGGCTCGTCCCCTCCGCTCTCCTCGCGTTCGTCTACCTCTCGGAACTGCAGCGGATCGTGGGCGGCGCGAGCGCGTCGACCGACTACGCGTCGCTCCTCCTCGTCCACCTCCACGACCCGACGACCGCCGCGACGGACCAGGCCCGGATCCAGGCGGCGTTCCCCGCCCTGACCGTCTTCACGCTCTCGAACCTCCTCGGGGCGATCCAGCACGTCGTGAACCTCTACCGGACCTTCGGGACGCTGGTCGGCCTCGTCGGGATCGTCGTCGCCGCGCTCTTCGCGACGACCGTCCTCCAGATGTCGGTCGACGACCGGAGCCGCGAGCTCGCGCTCTTGCGGGCGGTCGGGCACACCCGCGCTTCGGTCGGCGCGCTCGTCGTCGAGGAGTCGGTGGTCCTGAGCGCCATCGGGCTCGCGATCGGCTTCCCGGTCGCGTACCTGGGGGCCGTCGTGCTGAACTCCTTCCTCCTCGGCCTTGTCGGAGGGCTCCCGAGCGGGTTCTCGTTCGTCGGGTTCGACGACGGAGTGTTCGCCTCGGGTCTCCTGATCGTGCTCGCGATCGCGCTCGTCGCGGCGATCGCGCCCGCTGCCCGGGCGATGCAATTGCCCGTGGCGGAGGAGCTCCGGGCCCCGTGACGCGGCTCTCGTGGGGCCGCTCGCTGCGGCACTCTCGCCTCCAGTTGGTCCTCACGGTCGCTGCCATCGGGGCGGCGGTGGCGCTGCCCGTCATCCTGATCAGCGTCGGCGGAGGGGTCTCGGCGCACGAGCTCGCGCAGCTCCAGAACGCGGGCTACCAGCTGGTCGTCAGCGCGCAGGGCCTCCACGGGATCGCGGGGGCGCACGCCCTCTCGGACCGCATCCTCGCGATGTCCTCGGTGACCGCGGTCTCGCCCGTCCTGAGCATCGCCATCGATGCCTTCACGGCGCAGGGGTCGCTCTCCCCCGTGCTCGCGGAGGGGGTCGTGCCGCGCGACTTCACCGCGACGCTCGGCCCCACCGAGAGCGGGCTCTTCCCGTCCCCGCTGCCGCTCGGCGACCCCACCGACTCGGTGCGGTACGCCGACGGCACCTACGCGGGCCCCGCGACGAACGACGTGCTCGTCTCCACGCCGTACGCCCTCGCGGCCCACGTCTTCCCGGGCGACACGTTGCTCCTGAGCCCGTCGACCGACCCGAGCCTCGGCGTCCGGTTCAACGTCACCGGGACCTTCGGGGTGGCCCCGAGCCTCCTCGGCCCGACCGGCGCCTTCGCGGTGCTCCTTCCGCTCTCGGACCTGCAGGTGCTCACGGGCTTCGGACCGGCCCCGGCCGCGACGGTGGTCGACGCGGCCGACACGATCGAGATCGCCCTCACGAGTTCGGCGGCGGCGAGCCCGTCGGCGCTCGCCCAGGTCCGCTCGGCGGTGGCGGCGCTCGTGCCGTACTACAGCGTGACCTCGCTCGACCAGCAGGCCGAGCAGCTCCATGCGGCGAGCGCGGTCCTCACGGGGTTCTACCTCGCGCTCTCGTCGGTCGGCCTCACGGTCGGTCTTCTGTTCCTCGCGCTCGTGCTGCTGCGCCGCGTCGAATCCGACCGGCGGTCGATCGGGATCCGTCGGGCGCTCGGGATACCGGGACGATCGATCGTCGCCGGGATCGTGCGCGACGGGGCCCTCCTCGCGCTCCTCGGGGGGCTCGCGGGCGTGACCGCCGGCTACGTCGTGGTCGAAGGGCTCGCCCGTTGGGCGACCGCCGCGGTCCAGGAGGCTGCGAGCCTCGCGGTCTTCGACCCCACGATCCTCGCGGCGATCGTCGGCGGCGTGGTCGCGCTCTCGCTCCTCGCGAGCGCGTTGGCGAGCCGCCGGGCGATGCGGGTCGACATCGGGGAGGCGCTGAGGTGAACGACGCCCGGCCTCCGCTCGTCGAGCTCGCCGGGGCCTCCCGCGCCTACGTGGCCGGCTCGCCCGAGCAGGTGGTCGCCCTCCGGGCGGTCGACCTCGCGATCCCCTCGGGCGAGTTCGTGTCGGTCGAGGGGCCGAGCGGCTGCGGCAAGACGACGTTGCTCAACCTGGTCGGCCTCCTCGACTCTCCCACGTCGGGCGAGGTGCGCTGGGGGGGGAGGCCGGTCGGTTCCCTCTCCGACCGGGAGCGGGCGCGCCTTCGCCTGCGGGGGGTGGGGTTCATCTTTCAGCGGTTCTACCTGCTCCCCACGTTGACAGCCCTCGAGAACGTCGAGCTCCCGATGCGTCCCCTCGGCGTCCCCCGCGCCGAGCGGACCCGCCGGGCCTCGGAGCTCCTCGGCGAGGTCGGTCTCGCGGGCCGGGAGCGCGCGTTCCCCCACCAGCTGTCGGGCGGGGAAGAACAGCGGGTCGCGGTCGCGCGGGCGCTCGCGAACCGTCCGGGGATCCTCCTCGCGGACGAGCCGACGGGAGAGCTCGACAGCGGCAACACGCGCGCGATCCTCGATCTGCTCGAGCGCGTCCGTCACGACCGGTCGGCGACCCTCGTGCTGGTCACCCACAATCCCGAGGTCGCCGCTCGGGCGCGCCGCCACCTGACCATGCGCGACGGGTCCATCGTTCGGGACGCACGGGAGACCGGAACGTGACCCGGATCGCGATCCTCCTCGAGGACCGGTGCCACCCGAAGGAGTGCCAGTGGGAGTGCCAGGCGTACTGCCCTCCCGTGCGGATGGGCCAGGAGTGCATCGTCGAGGGGCCGCTCGGCCGGCCGATCATCTCCGAGTCGCTCTGCATCGGCTGCGGGATCTGCGTCCACAAGTGCCCGTTCGACGCGATCAAGATCCTCAACACCCCCGAGGCCGACGAGTCGGAGATCGTCCACCGCTACGGCTACAACGGGTTCCGTCTCTACCGGCTCCCGGTCCCCCCGGCACGGGGGATCACCGGGCTCCTCGGTCCGAACGGGACCGGAAAGTCGACCGCGCTCCGGCTGCTGGCGGGCGCGGACGTGCCGAACCTCGGCGACTTCGCCACCCCGGGGACGTGGCCCCGCGTCCTCGAGCACTACCGCGGAACCGCCTTGCGCGCTCACTTCGACCGCGTCGCGAAGGGCGAGCTCCGGAGCGTCGTCAAGCCCCAGTACGTCGACCGTCTCGCCGAGGAACCGCTGCGCGTCGCCGAGTACGTCGGGGGCGCCGGGGGATCGTCGGCCCGCGTGCTCGAGGACGTCGGGCTCGCCCACCGGGCGGACCGCTCGCTCGGCGAGCTCTCGGGCGGCGAGCTCCAGCTCGCCGCGATCGCGCGCACGCTCGCGACCGACGCCGACCTCTACCTCATCGACGAGCCGTCGAGCTACCTCGACATCGTCCACCGCCTGAGGATCGCCCGCGTGCTGCGCCGGCTCGGGGAAACGAAGAGCGTCCTCGTGGTCGAACACGACCTCGCGCTCCTCGACTACCTGGCCGACGAGGCGCACTTGCTCTACGGTGAGGCCGCGGCGTTCGGGGTCATCAGCCACCCGATCCCGATGCGCAGCGCGATCAACACCTACCTCACGGGCTACCTCCGGGACGAGAACGTGCGGTTCCGCACCGAGTCCGTCCGGTTCGTCGCCCACCCGCCGAAGCCCCCGATGCGCCAGAACGTGCTCGTCACGTTCCCCGAGCTCGAGAAGTCGTTCCCGCGCTTCCACCTCGCGGTCGGCGCCGGAACGCTCGCGAAGGGCGAGACGGTCGGCATCGTCGGCCCGAACGCGACCGGCAAGACGACGTTCGTCCGGATGCTCGCCGGCGTGGAGACCCCGACGAAGGGAACGCCGCCCCCGGGCGTCACCGTGAGCTACAAGCCCCAGTACCTTCGGGCGAACCAGCCGGCGAGCCTCCGGGAGCGGGCGGCCGCGCTCGCCGGCGACCCGACGTTCGACGCGAAGCTCTTCGAGCGAGACCTCGTGCCGGGCCTCCACCTCGAGGGGGTCCTCGACGTCGCGCTCCCGGACCTTTCGGGCGGCGAGCTCCAACGGGCCGCGGTCGCGCTCGCGCTCGCGCGACCGGCGACGCTCTACCTGCTCGACGAACCGTCCGCGTACCTCGACGCCGACGAGCGGATGTCGATGGCGCGACTGATCCGCCGCCAGGTCGAGCGCCAGGCGGTGAGCGCGCTCGTCGTCGACCACGACGTCTACTTCCTCGACCTCGCGTGCGACGAGCTCATGGTGTTCCGGCCCGAGGGCGACGACGGCGCGCGCGGGCGGGGGGACGGGCCGTTCCCGATGCGGGAGGGGATGAACCGCCTCCTCCGGACCGTCGACATCACGTTCCGCCGGGACGCGGAGACGCTGCGGCCCCGGATCAACCGCGAAGGCTCGGTCCTCGACCGCGAGCAACGATCGAAGGGGGAGTACTACTACGAAGCCGTCGCCTGACGCCGACGCCGTCCCGCCGCCCCCGGCCAACC
>JAJZGO010000014.1 GCA_021798415.1 Thermoplasmata archaeon
CGCGCAGCGCGTGATCCTGACCCCCGGCACAAGGATCGCCGACGTCTACCACAAGACCGAGGTCTGGGAGCGCCACCGGCACCGCTACGAGATCAACCCGAAGTACCTCGAGCGGTTCCGCGAAACGGGGCTCGTCGTCACCGGCTCCGCCGTCGACGGCCGGGTGGAGGTCCTCGAAGTGCCGGGCCATCCGTTCTTCGTCGGAGTCCAGTACCATCCCGAGTTCCTCTCCCGGCCCGAGGCGCCCCACCCGCTCTACCTCGCCTTAGTGCGGGCCGCGCTCGCCCGCAAGGAGGTCGCGACCCCTGTCGGCGTCCCGCCGGCTCTCGCGTGAGCTTCTCGAGCTCGACGGCGAGGTCGTCCGCATCGCCGGCCATCTCGAGGAGTACCGCGCGCTCGGGGGCGTCGCCTTCGCCCTCGTTCGCGACGGGAGCGGAGTGACCCAGGTCACTCTCAAGAAGGGGTCGACCGACCCGGCGCTCTTCGCGCTCTTCGCCGAGCTCCCACGGGAATCGGTCGTCTCGGTCGACGGCGTCGTGCGCCGCAGCGAGAAGTCCCAGCGGGGAGTCGAGGTCTCCCCGAGCGCGGCGACCGTCCTCGGCCGGGCGGAGGTCCCGCTCCCGCTCGGGGTCGTCGACAAGGTCGGCGTCGAGCTCGACACCCGGCTCAACCACCGGGTCCTCGACCTGCGCAAGCCGGCCGTGCGGGCGATCTTCGAGCTGCGGACGAGCCTGCTCGCGGGGTTCCGGGCGGCCTTCCTGCACCGGGGGTTCCTCGAGGTCGAGACCCCGAAGATCCTCCGCCAGGGGGCGGAGGGAGGTGCGACGCTCTTCCGCGTCGACTACTTCGACACGCCGGCCTACCTCGCGCAGAGCCCCCAGCTCTACAAGCAGATGCTCATCTCCGCCGGCTTCGAGCGGGTGTTCGAGATCGCCCCCGCGTTCCGGGCCGAACCGTCGGACACGGTCCGCCACCTCACCGAGTTCACCAGCCTCGACGCCGAGGTCGGCTACCTGGACGGTCCGGAGGAGCTTCGGACGATCCTCGAAGAGCTGATCGTCGAGACGCTCGCGTACGTCCGGCACGACCTCGTCGAGCGACGCAACCCCCTGGCGGAGCGGATCCCCGAAGCGTCGGCGCCGTTCCCGCGGGTCCCCTTCGCGGTCTGCGAGGAGTGGCTCGGGCGGCCGGGCGCCGAACGGGACCTCGGCGCGGAGGACGAAAAGGCGATCGGAGCGCGCGCCGAGCGGGAGTACGGCTCGGCGTTCTACTTCATCACCGACTACCCAACGGCGGTCAAAGCGACGACGTTCTACGCGATGCGCCAGGAGGCGAACCCTCGTCTCACGCACTACTCCGACCTCGACTTCCGGGGCCTCGAGATCATGAGCGGAGGATTGCGGGAGCACCGGCTCGACCGTCTCGTCGAGAACCTGAAGGAAGCGGGGCTCTCCCCCGAGAGCTTCTCGGCGTACCTCGAGGCGTTCCGGTACGGCATGCCCCCGCACGGCGGCTTCGCGGTCGGGGTCGACCGGATCGTCCAGGCGCTCGCAGGGCTCTCCAATATACGGGAGGCCCGTCTGTTCCCGCGGGACCGGTACCGCCTGGACCCGTAGGGGGGAATCGCGCATGGCCGCCGTCAAGAGGACGCTTCCCGCTCCGCCCGAGCTCCAGAGCCGCTGGGCGGCGGTCCTCGAGGAAGCCGGCTTAAGGCCCCGGATCCTCCAGCTCCACGACCGGTTCCCCGAGGAACGCTCGCTCGAGGTCGCTTTCTCCCACCTCGACAGCGCCGACACGGCCCTCGCCGACATCCTCCTCGAGCGGCCGGAGGAGGTCCTCGGGGCGGGTCTGCGCGCGATGCGCGAGCTATTGCCCGTCGCCGGGCCCGAGGCCGACGGCCTCCGCCTCAGGGTCGTCGGGCTCCCGGCGACCGCCCACCGGATCATTCGCGCGATCCGAGAGACCGACCTCAACCGGTTCGTGGCGATCGACGCGGTCGTCCGCCGGGCGAGCGAGGTCCGGCCGCAGATCCGGGACGCGGTGTTCGAATGCGTCGCGTGCCGCACGAAGTTCCACGAACCCCAGGACGAATCGTCGCTCGTCTTCCGCGAGCCGCTCGAATGCCCCGAATCCCAGGGAGGATGCGGCAAGACCCAGGGGCGGACGCGCTTCCGCCTCGTCGCGGAGGAGTCGACGTACGTCGACGCCCAGCGGATCGAGATCCAGGAGCACCCCGAGACGCTCCGCCACGGGGCCCACCCCCAGGGGCTGACGGTCCTCCTCACCGAGGACCTCGCGGGCAAGGTCCTGCCGGGGAACCGCGTCGTCCTCAACGGCGTCCTCAAGAGCTTCCAGCGGGCCAGCGCGTCGCGCGGCGGGATCGTGCGCAACACCACGTTCGACCTCCTCGTCCTCGGCAATTCGGTCGAGTCGAAGGTCCGGGAGTACGACGAGATCGAGATCTCCCCGGAGGAGACCGCGTTCATCCAGTCGTTCCGAGGCGACCTCAAGGTCGTCGACAAGATCGTCGCGTCGCTCGCCCCGACCATCAAGGGGATGGAGGAGGAGAAGGAGGCGATCGCGCTCCAGCTCTTTGGCGGGGTCGAAAAGCGACACTCCGATGGGGTCCGGGTCCGCGGGGACATCCACGCCCTGATCGTCGGGGACCCGGGGACGGCGAAGAGCCAGCTTCTGCGCTACATCGCGGACGTCGCCCCTCGGGGCATCTACACGAGCGGCAAGGGGGCGACCGCGGCCGGCCTCACCGCCGCCGCCGTGAAGGACGACTTCGCGGGCGGCCGTTGGGTCCTCGAGGCCGGCATGCTCGTCCTCGCCGACGGGGGGATGGCGATCATCGACGAGCTCGACAAGATGAGCCCCGAGGACCGCTCGGCGATGCACGAGGCCCTCGAGCAGCAGACCGTCTCGATCGCGAAAGCCGGCATCACCTCGACGCTGAACGCCCGGTGCCCGGTCCTCGCGGCCGCGAACCCGAAGTGGGGTCGGTTCACGAGCGACCGGACGATCGCCGAGCAGATCGACCTGCCGCCGACGCTCCTGTCGCGGTTCGACGTCATCTTCTCGATCAAGGACCTCCCCGACCAGGTCCGCGACCGGAGCCTCGCGAACCGGATCCTCGCCTCCCACCGCGACGTCGCGAGCGAGGACCCGGCCGGTCGGGGGACCGAGGAGGCCCCCTTCGGTCCGGAGCTCCTCAAGAAGTACATCGCCTACGCCCGGCAGAACGTCCGGCCGTCGCTGAGCCAGGAGGCGCTCGACGCGCTCGAGGATTTCTACGTCCGCGTCCGCCGCTCCGGCGAGGAACCGAACTCCCCGGTGCCGATCACCGCCCGCCAGCTCGAGGCCCTCGTCCGATTGAGCGAGGCCGCGGCGCGCGCCCGCCTCGTGCCGATGGTCGAGGTCGAGGACGCCCGGCGCGCGATCCGCATCATGGAGAACTTCCTGCGGCGGGTCTCGATGACCGAGGAAGGGAAGCTCGACATCGACCTCACCCAGTCCGGCGTGAGCCACAGCCAGCGCGAGAGGCTCGACATCGTGATGCGGCTCATGCGCGAGCTCCAGGACGCCCACGGGGGGTACTTCTCCCTCGAGCAGTTCCGCGAGTCGGCCGAGCGGGCCGGGATCGCCCTCCCGAAGGCCGAGGCGCTCCTCCAGTCGCTGCGCAACCAGGGCGAGATCATCGAGGCCCGCCCGAACCAGCTCCAGCTCGTACGGTTCTAGGGGCGGACGCGGGGCGTACCGTTTATCTGCGGACCGCCCCTAGGAGGCGGGCCGGAGGACCGTCCCCATGTCCGACGACGGGATCGTGATGAGAATCCACAAGGTCCGCATGGAGTTCGTGGTCGCGGCGTGCGACGCCGAGCTGGTCGGACGCGACCTCCCCGTCGGCGACGCCGGCCGCACGGTCCGCATCTCCTCCCAGTTCTACGGCGAGCGCCGGGTCTCGCGGGAAGAGGTCCTCTGGGCCCTGGAGCGGGCCACGATCGCGAACCTGCTCGGCGAACGGGTTCTGCGCCTCGCCGAGGAGGGAGGGTTCGTCGCGGCGGGCGGCGCGGGCACGCTCGGCGGGGTCCCGCACGCCGAGATCTTCTCCGTGACCCGCTAGCACGGTCGCCGGGGGGGGCAGCGATGGCCGACGGGGAATTCTGCGTGGTCTGCGGGGCGACCGGCCGACCGCTCGTCGAGGGGCTCTGCAGCGAGTGCGCCGCGGACCGCGAGGTGCTCGTCGCGGCGCCCCGGCACGGAGCCGTCACGATCTGCCCGCATTGCGGAGCCCGGGAGGTAAGGGCCCACTGGGAACGCGCCGGAACGGGCCGCGTCCTCGACGCGGAAGACCTCGCGCCGTTCCTCGAGATCCACCCCGAGGCGGGGATCCGGCAGATCGACTGGGAGGAGACGGAAGCGACCGCCAACGTCCGCAAGCTTGTCGGACGGGCGGCGGTCGTCTTCCGGGGCGCCCGACGGGACGTCGAGGTGCCCCTCACGGTCCGGGTCGTCTCGCGGTCCTGCCCCGAGTGCAGCCGCAAGAGCGGGCGGTACTACACCGCGATCGTCCAGTTGCGGGGCGACGCCGGCCGCTCGAACGAGCGCCCCCCCGCCCTTCGCAGCCGCTTGGACGGCCGATGGACCGAGATCCTTCGCGATGCGCGCCCCGAGTGGCGCCGGGCGCTCTCCTGGCGGGAGGAGCTCCCCGAGGGATGGGACTTCTACTTCACCGAAACGCTCCCCGCGCGCGCGATCGCCCGCCTCGCCAAGCAACGGTTCGGCGCCTCCCTGAAGGAGTCGGCGAGCCTCTTCGGCCGAAAGGACGGCCACGACGTCTACCGGGTGACGTTTTGCGTACGGTTCCCGCGCCCGCCGGCCGGCCCGCGGGCCGGACCCGACCCGCCGACAGTGGAACAATAGCCTTAAGAGTCGAATCTCCCGTCGCGCGTCGGGAAGCGGGGGCGCAATTCCATGATGAAGAAGAGCGGGATTCTCCGGCGGCATCACGGGTCGGACACGTTGGAAGAGGGGACGTTCCTCGACCTCGGCACCATGCAGTTCGAGGACGAGGCGGGCGCGCTCGCCGGCACCAAGGGGACGGTCCGCCTCGCCGAGATCCTCCGGTTCGAGGACCTGCACCAGGTGACGAAACTCGCGTACCAGGGCGATGTCGTCCTGCTCGACTACACCTCGATCGCCAACGACCAGATCGCCGTCAAGCGGATGAGCGTGGACCTGAAGAACGTCGCCAAGGACACGGGCGGGGACGTCGCCGGGATCGCGAAGAACCTTCTCGCGATCACACCGGCGGGCATCCGCATCGACCGGCAGAAGATCCGCCCCTCGTTCTAGAGGGGACGGGCGATGAAGGTCCAGACGGACCGTCGCGACGCGCTCGCGGCGGTCGCCGATGCCGCCGCCTCCGGCGTCTTCGAGCGCGGCGAGAAGGACGACACGTTCCCTCGCTCGCTCGGAAAGGAGGACGAGGGGACCGGCGGGGCCCTCAAGGCCGCGTGGGAGCGAAAGGAGGTCCGCGGGAAGCGCAAGGAGCTCACGGTCTTTCATCGCCCCGACGGCCGGGGCCGGGTCGTGCTCGTCGGGCTCGGCCCGCGGGCCCGGTTCGACGCCGAGACCGTCCGCCGGGCGGCGGCCGAGGTCGTGAGGTCGCTGCGGGGAAAAGGGGCCCGGACGCTCTCGTTCCGGCTCGCCTCGTTCGTCGCGGACGCCGTGGGCGCCGAGGCGTCCGCGCGGGCCCTCATCGACGGGGCCGTCCTCGGTGGCTACGAGTTCTCGAAGTACAAGTCGCGCTCGGAGGGCGGGGTCGAGGAAGCGACCGTCCACCTCGGGGAGGAGCACGGCCGCGACGAGGCGGCGCTCAAGAAGGCGGTCGCCGAGCAGTCCGAGATCGCCGAAACGGTCGTCTGGACGCGGGAGATCGCGAACCTCCCCGCCGACACGGCGACCCCCGAACGCCTCGCCGAGGAGGCGCGGGCGCTCGGCAAGGAGGTCGGGCTCAAGGTCACGGTCTTCGACGAGAAGGCGCTCGCGGAGATGCGCTGCGGCGGCATCCTCGCGGTCGGCCAGGGGTCGGTCCACCCGCCCCGGATGATCGTCCTCGAGTACCCCGGGGGCGCGAAGCGCGGTCGCACGATCGCCGTCGTCGGGAAGGGGATCACGTTCGACTCGGGCGGGATCTCGATCAAGCCCGGGCTCGCGATGCAGAACATGAAGTTCGACAAGTCGGGCGCCGTCGCGGTGCTCGGCATCCTGCGGGCGGCGGCGACGCTCAAGGTCGCGCCCCGGGTCATCGGCGTCCTCTGCGCCTCGGAGAACCTCCCGAGCGGCTCCGCGTACCGGCCGGGCGACGTCGTGCGGACGTTCAACGGCAAGACGATCGAGGTCATCAACACCGACGCCGAGGGTCGGGTCGTCCTCTCGGACGGGCTCGGGTACGTCGTCCAGCACTACCGTCCGGACGAAGTGATCGACCTCGCGACGCTCACCGGCGCCCAGGTGGTCGCGCTCGGCGACGACACCGCGGGACTCGTTTCGAACGACGACAAGCTCGCCCAGAGCCTTCTCGCCGCCTCCCTGGCGACGGGCGAGCCCGTGTGGAGGATGCCGCTCACCGACTACCATCGCGAGCTCGTGAAGAGCGATATCGCGGACGTGCGGAACTCGATCGAGATCCCGGTCGCCGGGATGCTCACCGCGGCCGCGTTCCTCGAGACGTTCGTCGGCCCCGGGACCGCGTGGGCGCACCTCGACATCGCCGGCGCGTCCTACACGACCCCCGCGACCCGAAAGTACCAGCCCGCGTACCAGAACGTCGGCGCGACCGCCTTCGGCGTCCGACTGGTCGTGCGGCACCTCATGGCGTCCGCCCGGTCGTGAACGGGCGCGGTCCGGTAGACGCGTCCGGGCCGGCCCTCGGCCACGATCGACGATAGGGCGGAGGTCCGACCCCCGACCCGAGTCCCCGGCCCCGGCTCCGCGGGCGGACCTGCGACGGCCCGATCTTCACGCCGCGACGATCTGAACGCTCTCCCCGCCGTGCCGGGTCGCGCGGGGCCGGACCTCACAGAAGAGCGGCGTGTGGTAGCCCCCTCCCGTGATGAGGGCGGTGCCGACGGGCAACGACTGGATCATCTCGGTCATCCCGTTCGTGAGCCCCTCGATCGACTGGGCGATCGCCTTCAGGTCGAGGGGGTTCGTCACCTGGAGGATCAGCTGGGTGTTGCACTGCGACAGCACGCTCTTGTCGATCCGCGCGGCGCGCTGAGTGACGACGCACAGGCCGAGACCGAACTTCCGGCCCTCGCTCGCGATGTTCTTGAGCGTTCGCGAACACGTCGCGCTCCCCTGCTGCGGGGCGAAGTTGTGCGCCTCCTCGATCACGAGGAAGAGCGGGGGGATCTTGTCCTTCTTGCGGTTCTCGAAGAGCGTCGACGCGATGCGGGCGACGACGAGCTCCTGCACGTCGGGCGCGACGCCGCGCAGGTTCACGAGCGTCGCGTCCCCCTTCTTCACGAGGTCGTTCAGGCTCGTGCCGACCGGGCCGAGGAGCTTCGTCTGCTCGACGTACTCGAGCCGTTCGTGCAGGGTCTCGGCGACGATCCCCTCTCCGCCCTCCGCGGCGCGGACGAGGTCGTGGACCGAGAAGTCCGGGTTCGACGCACCGACGCGCTCGAGGAGCTGCTTGAGCGGCGCGAGGAACGACTTGACGTTCGTGAGCCCCATGAAGACGAGGAGGTCGCGCGGGTCGATGTGGCGGAGGGAGAACGTGAGCGGCTTCGCGGTCGGGTTGAGGGAGACGTCGGGCGAGTACTCCTGCACCTGGCGCGCGAACCCCTGGGACTCGACGCCGAAGCGCGCGTGGCCCCCGTTCTTCTCGGCCGGAACGCGGAGCGAGCCGTACTCGCCGTGCGGGTCGATGATGACGCACGTCACCCGGTGGCGGAGCAGCTCCTCGATCAGAACGCCGAGCAGGTAGCTCTTCCCGCCGCCGGTCTTCGCGAGGACGCTGACGTGGCGCTGGACGAGCTGGTTGATGTCGAGCTCGACCCGGAGGTTGTGGTTGCGCAGGAGACCGACGTACGCCCCGACGTTCGGACGGTGCTTGAGGCCGAGGACGTCGGCGATCAGCGGCTCCTCGGCGCGGTAGACGTGCGCCCCCGGTCGGAACGGGATGGTCGGGATCTTGACGAGCCCCTGCCCGTCGCGGTAGCCGATGATGCGGGCGGTCCCGAGCAGGTTCTCGTGGATCGCCGCCTCGTCCTTCGGCCCGAGGCTCCCCGCACGCTCGAGGTCGAAGTCGCTCTTGCGCTTCAGGTCGTCGAGCTGGCAGAGGACCTTGCCGTGCTGCTCGTCCTCGACCGCGAGGTAATCGCCGCGTTCGATCGGGTGCGAAAGGCTCAGCTGGAACTGGCCGAGCCCGACGTCGCCGAAGATCCGCCCGACCTCTTCCACGCGCGATTCATCGAGGGTGCGGGATATTAGGGTGACGTGGCAGGCGAAGCCGACCTCCGGGGTCCGTCGGAAGTCTTTATATCGGGCCCTCTTGTCGAACGCCTCCCCGGTAGGGCGTGTCCCACACCGGGCGGTGGCCGCTTGACGGATGCGACCGAAGAGCTCGAGAAACGGCGAGGCGAGACGAATGCCCGGGCGGACGAGTCCCGAGCGCGACGGGACCGCCTGAACGCCGACGCGCGGGCGACCGCCGAGGAACGTTCCCGCATCCTCGACGAACTTCACGACAAGAGCTCGGAGGCCCAGGAGCACCGCCGGCGACGCGACACGCTCAACGGGCAGGTCCGCGAAGAGAAGGCGCTCCGCGAGGAGTGGAACCGCAAGCTCCAGGAACTCGGCGACCGCGTCCAGGAGCTGAAGCGGGCGCGCGCCCCCCGACCCGGGGCCGTCCCCGTCTGGCGGTTGAAGAAGGAGCTCAAGGAGCTCGAGTTCCGTCACATGACGACGGCGCTCACGAACGAACAGGAAAAGCGCCTCATCGAGGAGATGAAGCGGCTCGAGGCGGCGATCCGAGAGCAGGACCAGGAGCTCCGGCAAGACCCCGAGGTCGAGCAGACGCTGAAGGCGTTCGCCGAGGCCCGGACGGAGGCCGAGGCGCACCACGCCGCGGTCGGGCGGTACGCCGAGGAGGCCCAGGCCGAGCACGAGGCGATGGTCGCGCTCTACGAGTCGGTCGACGAACTGCGCCGCCGGGCCGACGAGGTCCAGCAGAAGCTCATCGAGGTCAAGGGCCAGGCCGACGAAGCCCATCGCGCGCACATCGCGGCGATCGAGGAGGTCCGCGACATCGAGAAGCTCCTCTACGCCGCCCGCGGCGGCCACGCCCCGGCGAGCTGGGGGGAGGCGGAGCCTCCGCGCGAAGAGGACTTCCTCGCCCGGCTCAAGAAAGGCGAGAAGGTCTCCACCGAGGACCTCCTCGAACTGCAGAAGACCGGCCGCGCGTAGGCTCAACGAGCGTGACGCTTCCGTACGGCACCGATACGATCGAGGCGGTCCTCTTCGACCTCGACGACGTCCTCGTCCCGTTCCATACTCCGGCCGCGTGGCAATGGGCCTGGAAGCCCCAGGGGCCCCTCCTTGGCGACCGCCGGGTACGCTCGGCGGTCAAGCGCTCCCTCAAGGCCTGGGACCGCCGCCGCTGGCAGGGGGTCACGGGAAAGTCTCCTCCCGCGGACCTCGCCGAGCTCCGCCGGCAGCTCGCCGACACCCTCGCGGCCATTGCGGGGCACACTCTCCCGGAATCCGAGAGCGAGGCCGTCGTGCGACGTTTTCTACGACCGGCCGGCGAGGTCGAGCGCTTCGCCGACGCCCGCCCGGCCATCGACCGCCTCGCGGGGGTCGGCGTGCGGTCGGGGGTCGTGACCCCGCTGCCGGCCGAGGCGGCGCGGTGGCTGTTGAGACGGACCGGCCTCCCCGAGACGCTCCTCCTCGTCGCAGGGGATCCGCCGGGCCCGGTGGTGCCCGAGCGGGCGGCGTTCCGGGCGGGGTGCGAGCGCCTCGGGAGCGAGCCCGCCCGCACGGCCTACGTGGGGGACCTCTTCTGGAGCGACGTGCGGGCCGCCCACCGCGCCGGCCTGCGCGCGGTCCTGCTCGACCGCCGGGACGCGTGGCCCAAGGTCCAGGCGGGACGGTTCACGACGCTCGACGCGCTCGAGGGGACGCTCGCGGCCGGCGCGGCCCCGCTCGACGCCGACCGCGGCGCCGACGAGTGAACGAAAGGCTTTCCGTTCCTGCCTGAATACATATATACGAGGCGCCGCGGTGCCCGCCCCGTCCATGCGATCGGTCAAGATCGACCAGAGCGAGCTCCGCCAGATCAAGGAGCTCTACGAGGGCGTGATGTCGCACGCGTGCCACGGCCTCTTCTTCAAGGAGGGGTCGGTCATCGGCTCGGGGATGGCCGAGGAGGCGCTCAAGGACCGCGGCCGTTACTTCGAGCGCGTCGGCCACATCCTCAAGGAGCGCGGTTGGGTCGACGAGATCGCGTTCACCGACCACGAGGTCGTCGTCAAGGGGTCGATCGAGGTCGCCCCGAGCGACATCCCGACCTGCCACCGCCTGCGCGGGATGCTCCGCGAGTTCTACGAACGCTTTAAGGGGAGCCGTGCTAAGTGTACCGAAGAGATGTGCGCCAGCACCGGGCACCCCGAATGCCGTTTCCGTATCGAGGAGATGTAGAGGGGTCAGAGCACAGATGATGGCAACCGGGAACGTGGGCGCGGTCATCAAGGACCTCAAGTCTCGCATCGCCGGGATCGCGGCGGCGCTCGTCTCGCGCGACGGGCTCGTCCTGTACGCGGACGTCCCGGCGGGGGTGTACACGGAGACGTTCGCCATCATGTGCGCCACGATCCTCGGCGCGGCGGCGACGGCGAACACCGAGCTCAACCGGTCTCCGCCCGAGCGCATCGTGATCGAAGGCAACGACTCGAAGACGGTCATCGTGGGGAGCGGCAAGAAAGCGCTGCTCGTCGCGGTCGTCGACCAGAGCGCAGACCTCGGGAAGGTCCTCGCCGAGGTCGTCAAGGTCGCCGAAGTACTGAAGGCGAACTAGGCGGGCGTGGCCCGCCGTCTTCGCTCCCGCCCGTTCCCCCGTCCCTCGTCGGCGGTCTCGCTCCCGGGGCGGGAGCCGGTGTGAGCCGGTGGTCCGAGCCCGTGAGGACCCGGAACGCGTACCCCGCGAACGCCGCGGTGAGCCGGGCCCACGCGACGACCGACCGCTGGCCCGTGATCAGACGACGGACGCGGTACCGTCCCCACAGGCTTCCGTGTTTCTCCGTGAGCTGCTTGCGCCCGTAGCCGTTCCAAAACGCCTGGTAGAGGAACCGGACGAACGTCGCCCGCATCTGGTGGTAGACGAGCGCGCCGGGGTCGTAGCCGATCGACGCGCCGACGCGCACGGCGCGCAGGTTGAGGTCGATGTCCTCCGCCGTGACGAACCGGGGGTCGAATCCCCCGAGCCGTTGAAAGAGCTCCCGCCGGTACGCGAGGTTGCACGACGGATAGGTGACGTCGTAGCCGCTCTGGAAGAGCTCGACGCGCTCGAGCTGGCCGTAGCGCGGCTTGCCGACGTTCTCGGTGCGCCCGGCGACGACCTGCGCCGTCGCGAGCCCGGCGCGCATCCGGCCGAGCCACTGGGGGTCCGCGTAGCAGTCGCCGTCGATGAACGCGACGTACTCGCCGCGCGCCCGCTCCGCGCCGGCGTTCCGTCCGACGCCGCGCGAGCCCGATCGGCGAACGGCGAGGATCCGGTCGGGGTAGCGCGCGGCGTACGCGGCGGCGATCTCGAACGTGCGGTCGCGGCTCTCGGCGTCGACGACCACGACCTCGAACGGCCCCTCCTGGACAAGGAGGCTGTCGAGCAGCCGAGCGAGGTGCCGCTCCTCGTTGCGTACGGTGATGACGACCGAGGTCAGCGGACGACGAAGGTTCGTCTCACTTCCCAATGTCCATCACGACGACGTCCTTCACCGCACGCATGCTCTTGAAAGGGAGCACGAGGCGGCCCGACGCGTCGCTCTGGAACAGGCGCTGCTCGACGTCCTCGCTCGGGGTGACGAGGACGTGGGCGATCCCGCCGGTCATGGTGTCGACGACGAAGTTGTCGATCAGACCGAGGATCTGGCCGTCGTTGGTCATCACGGTCTTGCCTCGGAGTTCGGTGAGGAACTTGCGCATGGGGAGGGCCTCGGGCGCCGATGGCGGGGGGGCGTATTTAACCGTTGGTGGGAATCGGAAGCGTCCGGACCGTCCGCGCGCTCGGCCGGCGCGCCCGGCCGGCACGTTCCGGCCGCCGTGCGGAGTGGCTCGGCGGCAACGCTTATATCGGGCACCCGGGTCGGAGGCGTCCCGCGCATGGCCCGTACGGTTCGCAAGGAGAACACGGAGCTCGTGCGGCTCGTCGTCGAACTGCGACGCGCCGCCCGGTCGCACCACGCCCCGATCTGGGGCTCGGTCGCCGACCGACTCGAGCGCCCGCGCCGCCGCGCGATGCCTCTCAACGTGGGGCACCTCGAGCGCCTCGCCTCGGCCGAGGAGACGGTCGTCGTGCCGGGCAAGCTCCTGGCCGCCGGCCCGCTCTCAAAGCGTCTCACGGTCGCGGCGTTCGCCTACTCGACCGAGGCCCGGGCGAAGATCCACGCCGCCGGGGGGACGGCCATCACCGTACACGACCTTCTCAAGAGCCGCCCGGACGGCTCGGGGGTGCGTCTCCTTGCCTGACGCCGGTACGGGGCCTGCGCCGGCGGTCGCGGTCGTGGACGCGAGCGGCCTCATCCTCGGGAGGGCGGCGAGCCTGATCGCCCGTCGGCTGCTCCAGGGCGAGTCGATCGTCGTCGTCAACGCCGAGAAGAGCCTCGTCACGGGGAGCCGCTCCCAGGTGATCGCCCACTTCACCGCGGCGCGCGCGCGCGGTTCCGTGCGCTCGGGCCCGCACTACCCCCGCTACCCCGACCGGATCTTCCGACGCACCGTCCGCGGGATGCTCCCGCACCTGAAGAGCCGCGGCAAGGTCGCGTTCCGACGCCTCGAGGTCCACATCGGCGTCCCCGACGCCTTCAAGGGTACGGCGACCGAGACGCTCGAGGGCGCGCGCGCGCGTCCGACGGTCCGTCCGTCGATCACGCTCGAAGAGGTCACCCGCCTACTGGGGGCGCGCGTATGAAGGCGCCCGTGATCGTGCTCGCGACCGGCAAACGGAAGACGGCGGTCGCCCGGGCGACCGTGCGCAAGGGCGCCGGGCTCGTGCACTTCAACGACCGACCGCTCGAGCTCGTCGAACCCGAGATGGTCCGTCAGAAGGTCCAGGAACCGCTCCTGATGGTCGGGACGAAGGCGAAGAACCTCGACATCACGGTGAACGTCCGCGGCGGAGGGATCATCGGCCAGGCGTCCGCGGCGCGCACGGCCGTCGCGCGCGGCCTCCTCGAGTGGCTCAAGGACCCCGAGCTGCGCGAGACGTTCAAGCACTACGACCGCTCGCTGATCGTGAACGACCCCCGCCGCAAGCTGCCGAAGCGCGCGGGAGGCCGCGGCGCGCGCAAGCGCCGCCAGAAGTCGTACCGCTGAACGGCGGCGGAGGATCGAACCGATGACGATGATGGTGCCCGTCCGGTGCTTCACCTGCGGGGCCGTGATCGGCCAGTGCTGGGACGAGTACCGGGAGCGGACCTCCCGGGGCGAGCCCGCCGGCGCGGTCCTCGACGCGCTCGGCCTCCACCGGTACTGCTGCCGGCGGATGCTGCTCACCCACGTCGACCTGCTCGACGAAGTCGGCCCCTACGGGTAGGCGGGCCGGCCCGCGCGTCGTACGGGGTCGGCACCCGACTCCCGCCGAAACGAGGGCTTCCTCACGTGCGCCGAACGGTCCCGGACGCGTCCGGGCGGCCCGTGGTAGGGAGCGGGGCACCGGGACGTCAAGAGGACGGCGGAGAAGGGGTTCTCCCTCGGCCCGTTCCGAGCCCTACGATTCGTCGTCGTCGTCCGGCCCGGAGCGGCGGCTGCCGCGCTCGAGCCCGGAGCGGCTGGTGGTGGTCTTCGGGGCGGGACCGCGGCCCGACCGGCGCCGGTAGTAGACGATGATCAGGAGCAACACCACCACCACGACGACCCCGATGGCGACGTACTCGAGGAGCTGCGTCGTGGGGTTCGGGCTGAGCGTCACCGACATCGATTTGACCCCCGAGCCGGCCCCGATGTCCCCCGAGAACTCGTTCGAGGCGGTCGCGTTCGCGTAGAGCACGAAGTTCCCCGTAAGGCCGGGCGTCCACGTGATCTGGGCGCGCACGGTCGTGTTGTACGCGAGGCTCGCGATCGATCCGACCGACATCGCGACCGAGTTCGGAACGCCGGGAGAGGTGTAGTTGAAGAACCGCACCGACCCGGGCGACCCGGCCACGTACGTCCGGCTCGTCCCGCCGGGACTCGTCATGTAGAAGGCGACCTCGACGTTCTGGGCGACCGACCTCGTCCCGCCGCCCACCGTCACGTTCACCCAGAACGTGTACGCGCTCCCGTCCGTGAGCTTCGCCGGCCCGGTCAGGTTGTTCGCCTGCAGGATCGGCGTGATCGAAGTGTTCACATTGACCGTGAGCGACTGGGTGGAGTAGCCGTGGTTGTTGTTCAGGTCCCAGACGGTGAGGTTCACCGTGTACGCCTTCGACTGGGCGGCGAGCCAGAGGAGGGGGTACGGCCGCACCGCGGTCGCGTTGACGCCGAGGTGGATCGCGCTGTCGCCGGCGTTCGTCACGAGCCAGTAGTACTTCGTGATCGACCCGTTGTTGGGGTCGCTCGCGTTCGCCCCGTTCAGCTGGACGAGCGTCGACGCGTTCGACCCGGCGACGAGCCCGGTGCCCGACACGGGCTTACCGGCCGCGTTCAGGATCTGGAACGCGGAGACCGGGGCCTGGGTGTCGTTGACCAGGATGACGAGCGACGCCTTCGCCGACTGCCCTCCGCCGGACCAGACGGTCAGCGAGAGGTTGTACTGCCAGCCCTTGATCGGAACGAGCGTGCCGTTGACGACCCCGTTCGAGAGGTACGCGCCCGCGCCGAGGAACTGGACGGTGAAGTTCGACCCGAAGTACGCGCCCTGGCCCGCCGAGTAGTTCGCGCTCTGCGTGAACCCCTTTGACGTCAGCGCGAACGACGCGACCGAGAGGACGCCCTTCACGGGGGCGCTCGGCGAGACGGCGGCCGTGCTGGGCGTCGCGTTGAACTTGAGCGTCGTGCCCCACTTGAGGAAGAGATACGTCACTCCGCCCGCGGACTTCGTCTCGTTGGCGGTCGCGTTCGACGCGATCCCCGCGGTCACGGGTCCCGACGCGACCCAGACGTGGAACACCGTCGAGTTGGTGCGGCCCCCCGAGCTCGTGACCGTCAGGGTCCCGTTCTCGGGCGTCGCGCCGCTCGGGCTCGTGTAGATGTGCGACGCGGAAGGCGTCGACGTCGTGGCCGTCCCGAGGTCTCCGAACGTCCAGGCGAACCGCGTGCCGTTCGTCCCGGCCGGATAGATCGAGTTCTGCGCGCTGAACGTGACGTTCTGGCCGACGCCGACCTCGACCGTGTAGTTGCCTTCGGTCTGGTTGAGGACGTTCCGGCTCGAGAATCCGAAGAAGCCGGGCACGGTCGCGTTGACGACCGCGGTCAGGCCCGCGTACTTCACGATCGTGAACTGCGCGGTCCCGCCCGGCGTGGTGCTCGCCTGGCTCGAGAGGGTGAAACTCGTCCACGTTCCGCCGGGTCCGTCGGCGACGAGGGCCGTGTTCGCCGGGGCCGCCGTTCCCGCCTGGAGGACGTACCCCGCCGGAAGCACGAGCGTGTAGTTGAACACGTCCAGGTTCGACGAGGGGTGGCGGAAGTTGAACCCGATCGAGTACGTCGAGCTGTCCTTCGCGACCGTGCCGTTGAGCGCGTACTGGCCCGACCAGTTGAGGCCGAGGGTCGCCGAGTTCGCGAGCCCGCAGCTCCCGCTGCAGGTCGACGTCCAGGACGCGAGGGTCTCCGGGGTCGTCGGGGCGACGAACCCGGTCCCGTTCACCGTCAGGAGCGCCTGCGCCACGGGGAAGAAAGGCCCCGAGGCGTTGGCGAGCGCGTAGACCGTGGGCAGCGAGGTGCTGGGGAACGAGAGCGAGTGCGCGAAGTCGAGCCCGAGCTGGGCCCAGAGCTGACCGACGGTCCCGTTCGGCAGGTTCGGGAAGACGGTGTCGTTGCCGAGGACCGCGTTCGTGCGGACCGTGACGTTGCCGGCGCCCGTCGCGGTGTTGAGCGCCGAGAAGTTGAGCGTGGTCGTGTAGACGCCCTGCTGGCTGGGGGCGATCGTCGGGACCGTCACGTCACGCGTCACGGGCGAGCCGCTCGTCACCGTGAGGGGGTACCAGGCGGTCGAGTACCCCGACGACGACAGGATCACGTCGAACGACTGTGACCCGCTCGAGAAGTTCCCCGCGTACGTCCCGAGCTGGTAGTACCCGCCGGGGGCCGTCGCGCTCGTGTAGATGTACCCGTTGTACCCGTCGAACAGGGTCGCGTTCCCGGCACTGGCGACCGGGGCGCCGGACGTGGTCAGGAGGTTCCCCGCGACGAGGTAGCGCTGGATCTGCGGGTTGACCGCCGGCGGAGAGCGGCTCGAGATCACGACCTTCGTCGAGTTCACGTAATTGGGGGAGGGGCCCGGCGCCGTCGACTGGAGGACCCACGTGCCGAACGGGACCTTGAGGCTAAAGGCGCCGTTCGAGGCGGTGGTGTTGTTCGCGAGGACGAGGCCGTTGTACGTGGGGGCGAGGAGGCGGACGGACGCACCCGCTTCGGGGGAACCGCCCTGGCTCACGGTGCCGCTCAGGGTCGTGTTGTAGGCGAGGACCTGGACGCCGGTGACGATCGTAGGGCTCGACGTCGTCGTGAGCTCGGTCGCGCTCTCGTAGCTCCACTGCGGGTTCTCGTTCACGGGGAGCGCGGCGCACGGCTTGCACCCGGTCCAGCTGCCGTTCCCCTGGGGGGGCACGTACACGGACCAGTAGCCGGGCACGAGCGCGTTCTGCGTCCCGGCGCTCGTGAAGGAGAACTGGCCGCCCGCGCCGACCGTCGGGGTGGTGTATACCGTGCCCGTGGCCCGAGAGACCAGGTCGACCTGGACGCCCGCGGGGACCGGAGCCCCGCCGGGCTGTCGCACGTAACCGGTCAGGGTGTAGCTCGGGGAAGCCCCGAGGATGCCGGGGACCGTGGCCAGCAGGCTCGCCAGCACGACGATCACGAGCGCCCACAGAGCGGCGCGGTACAGGTGCTTACCCAACTGTTTCACGTCTCCCGTACGATAGCCCCCTATCGGGGGGGCGGCGCGCCGAACCTTGCCTCACTACTTATAGCTTGCTCGGCAACGCCGGCCGGCGGCGCTCGGACCCGGGGGCGACTAGCGGTAGATCCCCTCGACCGGCTCGTCGCGTCGGCGTCCGACGCGCTCCTTCAGCAGGTGTTTTTCGAACTCCTCGTAGAAGCGGAGCGACTCGGGGTCGCACGACGCCCGCACCTGCTTGAGCGCCGTGTCGAAGTGGACGCGCGTGACCTTTGAGGCCCGGAGATTCTCGCGGATCGCGGTGAGCCCCGCCTCTCGGCAGAGCGCCGCGAGGTCGCTCCCGACGTATCCCTCGGTGCGGCCCGCGAGCGACTCGAGGTCGACGTCGTCCGCGAGCGGCATCTTACGCGTATGGACCTTGAGGATCTCGAGCCGGCCCGCCGAGGTCGGAGGCTCGACGTAGAGGAGGCGGTCGAACCGCCCGGTCCGCAGGAGCGCCTCGTCGATGATGTCGGGACGGTTGGTCGCTGCGATGACCAGGACGCGTTCGAGGCTCTCGAGTCCGTCGATCGAGGTGAGGAGTTGGTTCACGATCCGTTCGGTCACCCCGCTCGACGTCTGGAGGCCCCGGCGCGGGGCGATCGAGTCGATCTCGTCGATGAAGACGATCGACGGCGAGGCCTGGCGGGCCTTCTTGAAGATCATCCGGACGGCCTTCTCGCTCTCGCCGACCCACTTGCTCATCACCTCGGGGCCTTTCACCGAGATGAAATTCGCCTGGCTCTCGGTCGCGGCCGCCTTCGCGAGCAAGGTCTTCCCGACCCCCGGGGGACCGTAGAGGAGGATCCCGCGGGGCGGCTCGATGCCGATGTGGCGGTAGACCTGGGGGTTCTTGAACGGCAGCTCGACCGACTCCTCGAGGATGCGACGGACGCGCTCGACCCCGCCGACCTCGTTCCACCGGGTCGTCGGGACCTCGACCGCGACGTCGCGCAGGCTGGACGGCTCGATCTGCTTGAGCGCCTCGCGGAAGTCGGTCTCGGTCACCTTCATCCGCTCGAGCAGGGAGAGCGGGATCGGCTGGTCGAAGTCGATCTCGGGCAGGTAGCGCCGCAGGGCGCGCATCGCGGCCTCCCGGGCGAGGGAGGAAAGGTCGGCGCCGACGAACCCGTGGCTCTGGGCCGAGAGCTCCTTGAGGACGCGGTCGCGGTCCCGGTCGGTCCCCTCGATCGGCATCCCGCGCGTGTGGATCTGCAGGATCTCGAGGCGGCCCTCCTGCGTCGGCACCCCGATCTCGATCTCGCGGTCGAAGCGCCCGGGTCGTCGCAGCGCCGGGTCGATCGCCTCCTCGCGGTTCGTCGCGGCGATCACGATGACGTTCCCCCGGCCCGAGAGACCGTCCATCAGGGTGAGGAGCTGGGCGACGACGCGCCGCTCGACCTCTCCGACGACCTCGTCCCGCCGGGGCGCGATCGAGTCGAGCTCGTCGATGAAGATGACGCTCGGCGCGTTCTTCTCGGCCTCCTCGAACTTCTCCCGGAGCTCCTTCTCGCTCTCCCCGTAGTACTTCGAAATGATCTCGGGCCCCTGGATGCCGATGAAGTGGGCGCCCGCCTCGTTCGCGACCGCCTTCGCGATCAGGGTCTTGCCGGTACCGGGCGGCCCGTAGAGCAGGACGCCCTTCGGTGGGGTGATCGCGAGCCGGTCGAACAGCTCGGGGTGCTTGAGCGGGAGCTCGATCATCTCGCGGACGCGTCCGAGCTTCTCCTTGAGGCCGCCGATGTCCTCGTAGGAGATGCGCGGGGCGGCGACCTCGGTCTCGCTGACCGTCTCCTCCTTGATCGTGATCAGCGTCGACGGGGCGACCTGAACGATCCCCTTCGGCTGGGTCGCGACGACCATGAACGGGAGCGACCCCCCCATCAGGAAGACCCCGGGGATGACGAAGACGTCCCCGCGCACGAACGGTCGGCGCGCGAGCGCCTTCGCGACGAAGCTCTCGAGCCCGGGCCCGAGGTCCATTCGGGCCGACCCCGCGTAGATCGGGGCGATCGTGATCGTGTCGGCGGTCGGACAGTCGACGCGCTGGACGGAGATCCGGTCTCCGATGCTCACGCCCGCGTTGCGTCGGACGACGGCCTCGATCCGCACGACGCCCTTGCCCTCGTCGTCCGGCTGCGCCCGGCTGACGATCGCGGGCGTCGGCTTGCGGCCCCGGACCTCGACGATGTCGCCGAGCCCGACCTTGAGCCGCTGGCGCGTCTGGACGTCCAGTCGGGCGGTGCCGAGACCGATGTCCTGCTGGAACGCCTCGGCGACCCGGAGGGTGACGGCCTCGGCCATCGGCGAGCGTTTGGACCCGCTCGCGGACTTAAAGGGTTTCGTTCCTGACGCTCGTTCGGGAGCGCGGACGCAAGTTCACCCCCCCGTCGAGGGCGAAGCGAGCCGGGATCTGCGAAGGGGAACGAGGGGGTCGAGGAGGAGGCCGACCCGCGCCGGGACGCCGTTCTGGCGATCAATCCCCGGCGCGGAACGGCGCGCGGTCGCCGGTCAGGCTCGTCTGCCCTCGCGGGCGCGCGGCGGCCGAGAGATCGACCGGCGGTTCGCTTAGCCCGCGAGCGAGTGCCTCGACGGTCCCCGGCCCGAAGCCCATGAAGTGGTTGTTCGCGTAGGCATACACGGTCGTCGCGAGGCGCCCTTCCTCGTCCCAGAGCCGGCGCATCCGGTCGAGGGCCTGCGTGCCGTCCCGCTGGACGTGGCCAAACTCGCTCAGGGCCCGGTCGCCGACGAACCTCGTGTAGAGGAAGTCGGCCGTCACCCACGGCGGGGGCTGCGTGTGCGGGACCACGGACCAGACGAGCGCGGCCCCCCGGCGCTCGAGCAGGGCCCGCGTCGCCTCGGTCCACCACGAGGCGTGGCGCAGTTCGACCGCCAGCGGGAACTCCCGCGGGATGCGGTCGAGGAGCGCGGCCAGGCGGTCCGTTGCGCCCACCCGGAACGAGCCCGGAAACTGAAGGACGACCGCGCCGAGGCGGTCCGACGACCGAAGCGGCGCGAGGCTCGCGAGGAACCCGGCGAGGAGCCCCTCCGGCTCCTCCTCCGAAGCGCGGACGTGCGTCACCTCTCGCGGGACCTTGAGGGAGAATCGGAATCCCGACGGGGCTACGCTCGCCCAGCGGCGAACGAGCGACGGCGGGGGCGGGCGGTAGAAACTCGAATCGACTTCGACGGTCCGGAACACCCTCGCGTAGCTCGGGAGGAACTCGGCGGGCGGGGTGCCTCGCGCGTAGAACGGACCGACCCAGTCGGCGTACGCCCACCCGGAACAGCCGAGCCAGTACCGGCCCACGCTCCCCGATGGAGCAGCCCGGCCCTTAGACTTTCGTGGGGCCGCGTCACCGATCGACCCGGCGTCCCGAGCAACACAACCGAGATATTCCGGCCCTCGGGTACGCCCGGCGATGCGACGCACCGGGGCCTCGTCCTCCACGCTCGGCCGCCTCCTCGAGGCCGCCGGGTACCGGCTCGAGGCCCGGGGGGACGCCGTGACCGCGGTGCGCCCCCGGGACCACCGGGCGGTCGTCCTCGTCGCGTCGGCCCGTTCCCCGGCCGAGGTCGAGACCCTCTTCCCTCCGGACGCGGTGCACCGCGCGATCGTCTACGACGACGACCCGGGGCCGGTCGCCCGCGCGCTGGCCGCGGACCGGGGCATCGAGGTGCTCGACCCCTCCACGCTCGGCTCCGCGCTCGGCGAGTTGCTGCTGCCGTCCCGGATCGGCCCCGAGCCGTCCGACGAGGGGTCGGACGGGCCCCATCCGCTCGAACCCCCGTTCGTCCTCACGCTGGAAGGGCAGCGGACCGTGCGTCCCCGTATCGACCGGGCCGAGGCCGAAGCGCTCGCCGGGGTCGACGGGCCCCGATTCACCCTGAGGCTCGTCCCGTTCTTTGTCGCCGCCTACCGCGTGCGGCCCGCCTCCCCGCACGGGGGCACGGGATCGGTCGTCCGCCAGCTGATCGCGGTCAACGCGCTCTCGCGTCGGGCCGAGACCTGGCTGGACGGCGACCGGGAGCTCGTCACCGAAGTCGACGGGCCCCACCAACGTCTCTCGCCTCAGCTCTCGGAAGGGCAGGCGCTCGCGATCGCCGTCGAGGCGATCCGACGGATCCACACCGTCCACGTCGACCACACCGAGCAGCACGGGGGCGCGCTCGTCATCGAGGCCCGGCGCATCCCGCCGTCGGCCGAGGACATCCGGCTCGGGCCGTTCGTGCTCCTCTACGTCCCGCACTGGTACGCGGAGGGGAGCGACGGACGGGTGGTCCTCGACGCCGTCACCGGCCGACGCACCTCGGAGGCCGAGGCGAGCGTGCCGTAGGGTCGCCCCTACGGTCAAATAGCGCTCCCCGCTCGTGGCGAGCGTGCTCCTCGACCAGTTCCGCATCGGACCGTACCTCAACTTCACGTACCTCGTCGCCGACGAGGAGGGGGGCGAGGGCGTGGTCATCGACCCCTCGTTCGGCGTTGACGCCGTGCTCGAGGCGGTCGACCGCCGTCACGTCAAGGTCCGGTACATCCTGAACACGCACAGCCACCCGGACCACGTCGCGGGAAACCAGGACGTCCGCGCGCGGACCGGCGCGAAGGTGGTCGCGCACCGGGTCGCCCCGCTCGGCCAGGACGTCTCGGTCGATGACGGGGACGGTTTCGACACCGGTCGCGTCCGCTTCCAAGTCCTCCACACCCCGGGGCACACGAAGGACAGCGTCCTCTACCTCTTCGAGGGACACGTCGCCACCGGCGACACCCTGTTCGTCGGAGAGTGCGGCCGGACCGACCTCGCGGGCGGCGACCCCTCCGAGATGTACGACAGCCTCCACCGCCGGATCCGCGCGCTCGACGACGCGCTCGTCGTGCTCCCCGGCCACGACTACGGCGCGACGCCGACGTCGACGATCGGGCGGGAAAAGGAGGAGAACTACACCCTCCAGCCGAGGACGCGGGACGAATTCCTCAAGTTCCTCGCGGAATGAGATCGCTCCGATGCCGCTTCCCCCTCCCGAGTCCCGCACCCTCCTCGCGCTCGGCGCCCGACGGCGGCGGCCCGGTTCGCCGGCGACCGAGGCGATCGTACGGACCCTCCGGGAGCTCGCGAAGGAGTCCGAGGCGCTGGTCGCTCTCTTCGACGCGCGTGCGGTGGGCGGGGAACGCCACCTCCTGTCCGCGTGGGCCCACCTCGGCCGGGCGCGCGGTCGGGGCGAGAGCCGGCTGCGCGACCGCGGAGCCGAGCTCGTGCTCTACGTCGCGGGCGACGACCAGCTGCCCCGCGCGCTCGCGAAA
>JAJZGO010000015.1 GCA_021798415.1 Thermoplasmata archaeon
AGGCCGGGTCCTCTCCGCTCCGCATCGGCCGGGCCCGGCCGGGCGAGGCTCGGTCTCCGCGAAGTTGCCGACGAGGGTCCCGCCGAGGCGCCGTTCGCGGCCCCGTCGCCCCGGATCCTCCCTCGGGTCTCTTGGCCCGCCGGGCGTCGGAGAGAAAGATCCACGGTGGAACGGGGCCGGGTTCGAGAGCGGGCGCTCGCCGCTCGCTCCGTCGCGCTCGGGCCGCCGTGCGGGCTCCAAGCGCCTAAACCCGGTACCGGACGCGAGGGATCCCGCGGGATCGGCGAGGGAGCTCGTGGGCTCGGGTTGACCGAGAGTTCATCCTTGGGCCGCACGGTCGTAGCGCTATCACGGGGACGGAACCTCGGCGAGTGTTCGGAGGGACGTGATCGATGCGGCTCTGGGCGGCGGTCTATGCGAGCATTTGGATCGTGTTCTTCGAGATCCTCCTCGGGATGTGGCCGGACCCGCCGGCCGTCGTTCCGTACTTGCATCTCCTTCTCGGGATCGCCATCGTCGGCGTCGTCTACAACAGCCTCCGCCAGCTCCGCGCCAGCCGGGTCCCGGGCCGCGTGAAGCGGATCGCGAACGCGACTTTCGGGCTGTCGATCGTCATGCTGGTGACCGGCCTCCTCCTCTGGGTGGACTTCGGGAGCGGCTGGAACCTACCGGTTCTCAACTTCTCGGTCTTCCGGCTCGTCTTGATCTTCCACGCCGTCAACGCTCTCGCGATCATCACCCAGGCCGCGGCCGCTGCCATCGCCTACGACATGTGGGAGGACCACGAGTTCGAGAAGGAGTCGTTGCCCGGCGTGATCCCGCCCGCCCCGGTACCGGGGAAGGCCTGAGAGACCGGCCCGGACGTCCGACCGTCTCGCCCGCCCCGGCGCCGGGGTCCGCTCACGGCCCGGCCGAGCGCCGGAGGTAGACGTCGTGGGCGCGTAGGGGCAGATTCGTCCAGTGTCGGCCGGTGTCGGTCTCGACGGCCCGCACGAGCGCCGGGGGGACTCCGACCGTGGGCGCCTCGCCGACGCCCTTCGCCCCGTGCGGAAGACGGGACGGGTGCTCGGCGATCCCGACCACCGTCGGCACGGCCGATACGGCGGAAGCGACTCCCGCGTCGCCCAGGCTCATCGTTCGGACCTGCCCCGCGTCGTCGTAGTCGATCTCCTCGCCGATCGTTTGTCCGACCGCCTGAAGCGTGCCTCCCACCACCTGGGACTCGATCGCGGACCGGTTGAGCGCCCGACCGACGTCGTAGTACGCCCGGACCTCGCGGACCTCGATCGTACCGGAGGGGGTCGCGAGCGCTCTCACGAGATTCGCGCCGAGCGCGTTCGATTGGCCGGCCTGGGGTTCGAACACCGTGATGTCGCCGTGGCCTTCGAGCAGGAACCGGGCGTCGTACCGGCCCTTCTCGGATTCGATGGAGGCGCGCAGTTTGCGCGCCGCGCTCAGCACGGCCGCCGCTCCCACCATCGCCGAGCGGCTCCCCCACGTTCCGACCCCTCGGTCGAGGGCGTCCGTGTCGCCCCTCTCGAGGACGATCGACTCCTCGGGGACGGCGAGCTCGGAGGCGAGCAGCCCTCTCAGCCACCCTCCGTGGTCCTGTCCGTGGTCGTGGGAGCCCACCCAGACGTGGAGCTGTCCCGCCTCCACCTTGAGCCGAGCGCCCTCTCCGGGTCCGAACGCCGGGACGAGGACGAAGAACGAGAAGCCGACCCCGGGTGCCGGCCGCCCATCGTACGAGAGCGCCGAAGCGGCCTCCTCGAGGAACGGGCGGGTCGCCTCCACCTCGAGGCCGAGCGGCGAGCGGAACGGCGCGGCCGTCGCGTTGCGGCGACGGACCTCGAGCGCGTCGAGTCCGGTCTCGTCCGCGAGGCGGTCGAGCATCCGCTCGAGGAAGTACGCGGCTTCGGGCCGGCCGGCGCCCCGGTAGGGTCCGAGCGGGACCCGGTTGGTGTAGAACGCCCTCGCCCGGACGTGCGCCCGCTCGATCGCGTAGGGGCCGGTCAGCTGGAAGCCGATGAACCGCGGCGTGAACGCGTTCAGCCCCGCGAAGTACGCGCCTCCGTCGACCGACACGTCGCCCTCCAGGGCCCGTATCGTCCCGTCCCGCTCGGCGTAGAGGCGAAGTCGCGCCTCGGCGCCTCGCCCGTGCCGGGAGGAGGTGAGATGCTCCGTTCGGGTCTCGACCCACTTCACCGGCCGGCCGGTCTTCATCGCGACGTAGGCGGCGACGACGTGCTCAGGGTAGAGGGACCCCTTGGACCCGAACGCGCCCCCGGTGTCGGCTTCCCGGACCCGGACGTTTTCGGGGGCGAGCCCGAGGGCGGTCGCGAGTCCGGCACGGACCGAGAAGACGGACTGCGTTGAGGCATCGACGGTGAGGCGGCCCGACTCGAATCGCGCCACCGCTCCCCTCGTTTCGAGAGGGTTCGCGGCCACGCGGGCGATGCGGAACTCGTCCTCGAGAACGAGCGGCGCGGTCGGCGGCTCAAACGGCGGGCCGAGCGCGTACTCGGCCATGACGTTCGACGCGAGGGCTGCGTGGATCGGTGGCGAGGACCGGGCCGCGCGCAGGTCCGGCACGGGCGTCAGAGGCTCGTAGTCGACCTCGACCGAGGCGAGCAGGTCCTCCGCCCGTTCGACGGTGGGGGCGACAACCGCGCCCACCGCCTGGCCGACGTACTGGACCTCTCCCTGGGCGAGGGCCGGCTCGCTCACTCCGAGGGGCCCGGCCCCGGCCCCCTCCCCGCTCGCGGGCAGGGTCGCCTTCAGCTCCTGGCCATCGATCGCCCCCCGGACGCGCAGTACCCGGGCCCGGGCGTAGACGCTGCGCACGATCCGCAGGTGGAGCATCTCCGGGAACCGAAGGTCGTCGACGTACCGACCCCGGCCCCGCACGAACTCTCGGGCTCTCTCCGACATTGAACGGTCACCGGACAAGGGAGTGCGCAGGGCTGCGGTTCGGATGAAGGTTGTCGGGGGATCGTGGGTTCGGAGTTCGTTCCCGGACCGCCCTCCCGCTCCGTGCTCCGTCGCCTCGGGGGCCCGGGAACGACGCGGGGGCCCCCGGCTTCCTATAGCCCGACTCCCCTTCGTCGGGCATGGCGGGTCCCGTGGACCGGACGAGCGACGCCGGGATCCTCGTCGTGGGGGCCACGGGGTTCGTGGGTCGGGCGCTCACCGAACGGCTCGTGCGCGAGGGACACGGGGTGCGCGGGCTCGTGCGAGCGCCGGGCCGGGTTCCGCCGAACCCCCCGGCCGGCATGGAGTGGGCCGTCGGAGACCTGCTCGAGCCCGCGACCCTCACGCCGGCGCTCCGGGGGATCCAGACCGTCTACTACCTCGCGCATGCCATGGGCTCCTCCGACCGTACGGGGGCGTTCGCGGTCCGGGACCGGACCGCTGCGACGAACCTCCTCCGTGCGGCCGGCGAGGCGGGGGTCGAACGGATCGTCTACGTCGGGGGATTGGGCGACGAGGCCTCGGGGAGGTCGCCGCACCTCGAGAGTCGACGGGAGGTCGCTCGGATCCTCGCGTCCGGCCGACCCCGCCTCACGACGTTCCGGGCGGCGATCGTCGTCGGGGCCGGAGGAGCCTCGTTCGAGATGCTGGTCCAGCTGGTCGAACGGCTGCCGGCCATGCTCTGCCCGAGGTGGATCCGGACCCGGTGTCAGCCGATCGCGCTCAGCGACCTGGTCACCTACTTGGTCCGCTCCCTCGCCCTTCCCGAGACGGTCGGTCGCACGTTCGACGTAGGAGGGCCGGACGTGCTGCCGTACTACGAGCTCCTGAACCGGGTCGGTGACCGCCTGGGCCGCCGCTCGCGCCTCGTGATCCTGCCGTGGCTGAGCCCCGGCCTCTCGGCGCACTGGGTCGGGTTCATCACCGACGTGCCCGCGAATGTCGCCCGGTTCCTCGTCGAGGGGATGGCGACGGAAGTCGTGTGTCGCGAGAACGAGGTCCGCCGATGGATCCCCCTAGAGCTCCTCTCGTTCGAAGAAGCCCTCGACCGGGCCCTCACCCACCGCCCGCTCCGGCCCCTCGGGCTCCGTCAGGCGGTCGCACGAGCGGTGGGTGCGAAGCCGCACCACGCCGCCACGGTGGACCTGACCCGGCTCCGGTAGACCGGACGGAGCGCTTCGCGGACCCGGCGGCTCGTCGCCCGGGCCCGACGCGGCCGCAGGACCTCCCTCGTCCCGGGGCCGAGGGGGCGCCGACCCCCGAATCCGTGGATCCACCCGAGAAGCGTTATATCGAATTCGATACATAACCCGATAGTATGCCCGAACGCCCTGCCCCCGGCCCGTCCCCGGGCCGGATCGTCGGTCTCTACGCCCTCGCGGTCATGGAACGAGAGGGCCCGCTCTATGGGTATCAGCTGGCGGAGCGGATCGCCCAACGCACCGACGGTTCCTGGAGGCCCGGGGCCGGCACGATCTACCCGGCGCTCGAGTCGCTTCGCGCCCGCCGTCTGGCCCGCCCGAACGTTCGGGGGCGTCAGCGAGTCTACCGCATCACCCGGGAGGGACGGGCGTTCCTCGCCCGCGTGCGCCGGGGGATCGCCTGGCGGTCCCGGGGCGGACCGGACATCGGCCCGCTGTGGTCCGAGATCGCGGGACACGAGGACCCGGGAGCGTTCCTGCTCGGACGATTGCAGCACCAGCTCGACGGGGTGACTCGCTTCCTCGCGCGCGAGGCGGCCGCCGGCCACCTCCGTCGAGAGTTCCGCCGCCAGCTCCGAACGGAGCTCCGTCTGGCCGAGGCGAGGACCTCTCCGCCCGTTCGGCGAGCGACCCGTCCGATTCGCCGCACCTCCCGGCGACGGCCATGACCGACCCCCCGGCGATCGAGCTCCGCGGGCTCTCGAAGCGGTACGGGTCGGGAGAGGGCAGCGTGCTGGCGCTCGACCGCGTGAATCTATCCATCACGAAGGGGACCGTCTTCGGACTTCTCGGGCCGAACGGGGCGGGGAAGACGACGCTCATCAAGGTCCTCACCGGCATCAGCGACGTTACCGAGGGCGAGGGGTCGGTCGCCGGGTTCGACATCCGCCGCCAGTCCCTCGAGGTTCGTGCCCGCATCGGGTGGGTCGCAGCCGAGGTGATCCTCGACGACGATTTCTCCGGCTGGGAGAACCTCTGGCTCCAGGCGAAGCTCCAGTCCCTCACGGGCTGGGAGGACCGGGCGCACCAGCTCCTCGACTACTTCTCGCTCGCCGACCGCGCCAAGGACAAGGTCGGCCACTACTCGACGGGAATGCGCAAGAAGCTTGAGATCGCGCTCGCGCTCCTGCACCAGCCGAGCGTGATCTTCATGGACGAGCCGACGATCGGCCTCGACGTCGGCACGCGCCGGATGCTCTGGGACATCGTCACCGGCATCCACCGGGAGTTCGGGGTCACCGTCCTCCTCACGACCCACTACATCGAGGAGGCCGACGCTCTCTGCGACCGCGTCGCGATCATCGACGAGGGCCGGATCATCGCCGAGGGGAGCCCGTCGGAGCTCAAGGCGCGCGTGAAGGCCGACCTGGTGCAGCTCGAGACGTCCGACGGGGTGGACGTCCGCGCGCTCTCGGACCTTCCCGGCGTCCAGGAGGTGCGGTCCCAGGGGAACGAGTGGGTGATCCGGGTCGCGTCGTCGGAGGAGTTCCTGCCGCGCCTGTTCGCGCGCGTGCCGACCGACCACATCCGTCGCATCAGCGTCGAGAAGCCGAGCCTAGAGACCGTCTTCCTCGACCTCACCGGTCGCCGGATCGGACAGGACGAGCCGATGCGGGACGTGCGGAAGTTCTACATGCAGATGCGGAGGGCCCGACAGTGAGGAGTCAGTTCTGGGGCCTCTTCGTCCGGGAGATCCTAAGGACCTTCCGCAACCCGTTCGTCCTGCTGATCACGGTCGTCCAGCCGTTCATGTGGCTCGCGTTCTTCGGCTCGAGCTTCGGCAACGTGAGCCCGGTCTACCTGAAGGGGCTCTTCGGGACGACGAACTACATCGAGTTCCTGCTGCCGGGCGTCCTCTCGACCTCGATGCTCTCGGTCGGGATGTTCGGCTCGATGAGCACGATCCAGGACAAGCGCTTCGGCTTCATGAAGCGGATACTGATCACGCCGACGTCGAAGGAGATCATCTTCCTCTCGAAGGCGCTCGGGTCGGCGACCCGGGGGCTCGTCCAGATCCCCGTCATGGTCGTGGCCGCCGTCGCGTTCGGCGTGTCGTTCGGCCTCTCGCCCCTCGAGTGGGCGGCCTGGATCGCCGGCCTCTTCTGCCTCGCGATCGGCTTCTCGAGCCTCTTCCTGGCCATCACGGCGCCGTCGACCGACTGGCAGACGCCGGGCGTCGTCTCGAACTTCATCACGATGCCGCTCATGTTCGCGAGCGCCTCGATGTTCTCCTCGAGCCAGTTCCCGGCGTGGATGCAGGCGATCTCGAACGTCAACCCGATCACGTTCAGTGCCCTCCTCGGGCGCAGCTTCGTGCTCGGGCGGCCGATCCCGTGGGAGTATCTCGGCTACCTCGCCGTCTTCGCGGTCGGGATGCTCGCGATCGGCTATTTCGTCTCGGCGCGGTGGCTCAGGGTCGAGTGACGTCGCCCGACGCCCCGGGGAGCTCGGCGGCTAGCGTGGAGTAGTCCCGGCCCTCCCAACGGTCCGCGAGCGGCCAGAAGAACGTGAACGTCCACGTCCGCCCGGCGGAGCCGAGCGCGGCGAGGTCCGCGAAGTGAAGGCCGAGCGACGTCTCGGTCGAGTCGACGTCGATCGCGCTGCGCCAGCCGTCGTCGCTCGCGTGCAGTCGGAACGGTTGGCCGGCGATCACCCTCAGGCGGGCACCGGGGTCGATCGTGCGCGGCCGTCGGTTGAACTTCCAGACCTCGAGCGGCGGGCGCGCCGCGCGGTCGAGGACGTAGCGGTCGGTGACCTCGGGGATGCGGTCGAAGACCTTCCCGTCGGCGGCCGAGCGCAGGAGCGTCAGGTACTCCGCGTGCGCCCAGACGAGCGGCATCGCGGCCTCGGTCGGGCGGCCGAGGGCGAGGTGGAGGGCCGGGCGGTCGGCCGCGTCCCAGACCTGTTCGGTGAGGAGCCCGGTCGGGGTCGCGAACCTCTCGAGAGCTCGGAGGTACGGCCCCGGGTCCTGACCGAGCGCGAGCTCGTACATCCCCCGCTCCCCGGTGAGGAGCGGCCACGCCCGTCCCACCCCCCAGCGGGTGAACGGTCCCCCGTCGTCCCGTTGGCCGTACCCGTCGTGGTTGTACCGCCGCCAGACCGGCCCGTAGGGCGTGTCGACCCGCAGGACCTCGTCGACCACGCGGACGGAGGCCCGGACCAGGGGGTCGTCCGCCCGTCGGATCCCGTAGCGGACGAGGTCGAGGAACCCACCGTCGACGACCTCGCTCGCGGGGAAGACGTTCGGCACCCCGGGCGGGAGGTTCGGGAGGGTCAGCAGGCCGAGGTCGGGGCCCTCGTCCGGCTCGACGTCGTCGACCGAGACGGGACGAAGGCGCACGTAGTGCCGGGGCACGTCGGCGACCAACGAGCCGCGCGAGGTCGTGGTCCACGGGTCGACCTTGGCTTCGAGGAAGTCCGCGTACTCCTGGACGAACGTCGCGGTCGTCGCGTCGCCTCGCTCGCGCGCGAAGTGGGCGGCGACCGTGAGCGCGGCGATGCACGCCGCCAGCGTGGACGGCGAGTACCCGCCGACCTCCTCCCAGCGGTCCTCCTGGGTCGCGGGGCCGTGCTCGACGAGGAAGCGCGCCGCCCGGCGGACCATCGGGTGCGGGTCGAACTGCTCGAGCGCCCCCGCCGCACGCAGGCGCGAGGCGAGGAGGATCGGGAGCGCGACCTCGTCGAGCTGGATCCCCTGCCAGTAGGCCGTCCCGTCGACCCAGAAGTTCTGAGGGAACCCCCCGTCGGGCCGCTGGCGCGTCGCGAGGTAGACGAGCGCCCGGAGCGGGGCCTCGACGTTCCCCGAGGCGAGGAGCGCGGTCGCGGTGTGGACGAGGTCGCGGGTCCAGACGAGGTGGTAGCCGCCCGGGTCCTCGTCGCCCTTCGAGGCGCCCCACGGGATCGAGAGCGATGCGATGAAGGCGCCCGGGAAGACCTTGTCCTCGTGGGCGAGGAGGATCGACCGGCTCGCGCGGTAGAGGCGCCCCCGGTCGTGCGCAGCCCGGTCGATCGGGAGCGCGTGCATCGCCGGGCGGTTCCACTGCTCGACGAACCGGCGGTGGTGGACCTCGAACGGCGTGCTCAGCGACTGGAAGAGCGTCGTGACGGCGGCCGGTACCGACTCGCCGAAAGCGAGCCCGAGCGTGAACGAGGACCGTCCGTCGTGGGGGATCTCCCCCGTCAGCGCGACGTTGCCGTTCGACGCTCGGTCGAACTCCCACGTGAGCGACCGATGCTGGGCGAGGTCGGTCCACCCGTCGCTCGCCCCTACGTAACCGACCGAGGAGCGGACGAACGGACGCCGGCTCGCGAGCGCGAGGGCGACGCCGTTGTGCTCCGCGGTGAGGACCGGCTGCCCGAGGATGTCGTAGACGGTCGCCGTGTTCCCCCAGCCCGAGACGTCGAGGTGGGGGGCCGCCAGCACGAAGAGGCGCAGCTGCTGCTCGAGCTCGGGCCTCAGGACCTCGAAGCGCGTGTGGAGCAAGAGGCAGGGAAGGTGGGGGTCGCCGATCACCGACTTGCGGAGCCGGTACCGCCCCTCGGGATCCTCCGCCCGGGTCTCGTAGGCGAGGGCGTGGTCGGCGGGCCGCTCGGTGACCGTCTTTAGGTGACGTTTCTCCTCGTGGAAGAACGTCTCGCCGTCGGTCACGAGGAACTCGAGGTCGCGCAGCTGGGGCCGGTCGATCCGGGGAAAGTAGACCTCGGTGACGATCCCCCTCCAGACCGTGAACCAAAGCCGCGAGTCGGCGGAGTAGGCCGTCCCGACGCCCTCCTTGTTGCTGTGGGACCAGCGAGGAGGCATCCCGGGAGCCCCGAACGCGTTCCGGTCGCCTCGAGGTTCCATGCGTTCGCCCTTCGGCTCTCCCACGTGGGGGGATGTTTTGAGGTTTGGCGACGCGGGGGTCCGCGGACCGACGGCCGGGCGGGAGGCCCGGCCGATCGGGTCAGGCGGTCTCTTGAGCCTGCGCGACGGCCGCCCGGACGACGGCGAGTCCATGGTCGGCGATGCGGCGCGCGGTCGCCGGGTCCTTCGACTCGGCGAAGATGCGGAAGAGCGGCTCGGTCCCCGAGGGTCGGATCAGGACCCAGCCGCCCTCGCGGAACGCCTTGACGCCGTCGATCGTGACGACACGGTCGCTGTCGCGCTCGAGCGCGCTCGCGACCCGGTCCTGTACGGCCGACCGCAACGGGGCGGGACACGCGGTCTTCTCCTTCACCAGCGTGTAGCGGGGAAGGTCCCGAAGGAGCTCGGCGAGCGAGGCCCCCCGGCGGGCCATCATCTCGAGGACCGCGGCGGCGGTCATCGCGCCGTCGCGCGCCAGCTGGTGCTTCGGTAGGATCAGCCCGCCGTTCTCCTCGCCACCGAAGACCGCGTGGTGTTCGAGCATCGCGCGCGTGACGGCCGGGGAGCCGACGCGCGTGTACAGGACCGTCCCGTTCAGCGGGCCGACCGCGTCCTCGACGGCCTGCGACGCCGACACCGGGGTCACCACGACCCCGCCGCGCGCCCGCTCGACCGCGTCCCGGGCGAGCAGCGTGAGGATCTCCTCGCCCGGAACGTAGCGGCCCCCCGCCTCGACAAAGACCGCCCGGTCCGCGTCCCCGTCGTGCGCGATGCCGAGGTCGGCACCGACCGCGGGGACGATCCGCCGGAGGTCGACGAGGTTCGCCTCGGTCGGCTCGGAGAGATGGCCCGGGAACGTGCCGTCCGCCTGCCCGTTGAGCGAGATGACCCGGCATCCGAGCCGGCGCAGAAGCGTCGGGCTCGTGACCGTCGACGCTCCGTTGCCGCAGTCGAGCACGACCGTGAGGCGCCGCGCGGCGATCGCCCGGACGTCGACCTGGCCCAGGATGGCGTCCACGTACCGGCCCGCGCCCGACGGGTCGGTGGTCACCTCGCCGACCCGGTCGAACGGCACGGCCGGCGCCTCCCCCCGCTCGACGGCCGCCTCGATGGCCTCCTCGACCGACCGGGGGACCTCGAGGCCGTCGGCGGCGATGCACTTCACCCCATTGAACTCGGGCGGATTGTGCGAGGCCGTCAGGATGACGCCCAGCTGCGCACGGTGGTGGACGACCATCCACTGGACCGCGGGGGTCGGAAGGAGGCCGACGTCGACCACCCGGTGGCCCGCGAGCGCGAGCGTCGCGCTCGCGATCTGGGCGAACGCGAGGCTCGACGTCCGGGCGTCCCGCCCGACGACGATCGGGGCACCGACCGGCACCTGGGCGGCGATCGCCCCGACGACCCTCGTGACGAACGGGGCCGTGAGCGTCTCTCCGACCACCTCGCGGATCCCGTTCGTCCCGAAAAGCCGCACGTCCGTCCCTGCCGTCCCGCGATGGGACGGGACCCTCCTATATGACTGCCAAGGGGTAAATCCCGGGTCGGGGGTCGGCGGTCGTGGTGCCGTCCCGCTGGCTCGCGGACGAGATGGTGGGACGCCTCGCCCGGTACCTGAGGTTCGTCGGGCTCGATACCCTCTACGCGCGGGGCCTCTCGGACGAAGAGATCCTCCGCCGAGCCTCCGAGGAAGGCCGCATCCTCGTGACGCGCGACCGGGCGCTCGCCCGCCGTGCCCCCCGGGCGGTCCTTCTCACGAGCCCCCGGCTTTCCGAGCAGTGGGCGCAGGTTCGCGCCGCGCACCCGGAGGTTCCCTTCGAGGTCCGGTTCGACCGCTGCACCGAGTGCAACGGGCTTCTGCGGGTCGAGGACCCCGCGTCGGCCGCTTCGTGGCCCGAAGGGGTGCCCCGCGACCGCGTCGCGAACGGCCTCGCGATCTACCGGTGCGAGGCGTGCGGCCACCTCTACTGGGAAGGGACCCACACGGCCCGTATCCGCACCCAGCTCGCGGTGTGGGCCGGCGAGGCACGGGAATGATCCGAGTGTACGTCGAGCCGTCCGGAGAGAGCCCGGCCCTGGCGGAAGCGGAGGCCGTCGCCGCGGCCGAGGCCCTCGGAGGTCGGGCGACCGGGGCCGCGAGCGACGTCGACGGTCTCGTCCCGGTCGAGCTTCCCGACAGCGTGCGGGCCGACCAGCTCGCGGACCGTCTCGCCCTCGCGCACCGCTGCCTCTCCCGGGTCGCCGCGACGGAGCCCGCCGAGCTCGCCGCGGCCGGCGAGGGCGCCCTCGGCGACACGGCCGCATTCCGCCGCCTCGGACGGCCGGGCGCGGCCGCCGATACGGGGGTCCTCGTCGCCGGCCGGGCCTACAAGTCCGCCGGGGGCCGTATCGACCTCGGCGCGCCCCGGCGGCGGTTCTGGCTCGCCCGGGACGGGAGCGGGGTCGATCGCCTTCTCGAGGAGGTCGGGACCATCGACCGTGCGGCGGCGTCGCGACGACGGATGCCGCTCCTCCCGTTCCGCCGCCCGGTGAGCCTCGCGCCGCGGCTCGCGCGGGCCGCGGCGAACCTCGCGCGCGTGCGGCCCGGGGACCGGGTGCTCGACCCGTTCCTCGGCACGGGCGCGCTGCTCGCCGAGGCGGGCCTGCTCGGCGGCCGGCTCTACGGGATCGACCGCGATGCGACGATGGTCCGGGGGGCGCTCGCGAACTTCGCGCACCTCGGCGTCTCGGCGGAGGAGCTCGTCGTCGGCGACGCGGCGACGGCCGGCTTCGCGTCCGCGACGGGCCGGTTCCGCGCCGTGCTCACCGACCCGCCGTACGGCCGCTCTTCGAGCACGGGCGCGGAGTCCGCCGACCGCCTGATCGCGCGGACGGTCCCCCGGTGGGGCGAGCGACTGGGCGCGGGGGGGCGCGTCGTCCTGATCGTTCCGTCGGGGGCCGAAGCGCTTGCGTCCCCGTTCGAGCTCCGGCTCGCGGTGGCGGTCCGGGTCCACCGGAGCCTCACGCGCGAGTTCCGGGTCTACGAGCGGGCGGGGGGCGCCTGACCCGGCCGGTCAGAGGAACAGCGGAGAGAACGATGCGCTCGCGGGCTGCGCCCCCGAGGGGGCACAGAACTGGGTCGCCGAGAGGACGAGCGTCGCCTGCCGGGCGAGCTCGGAGTCGGAGAACTCGACCGCGATCGGGACCTTGTAGGCGGTCGTCTCGTCGACCGTGACGAAGTCGCTCTGGGGAAGCGTCACCGACGCTCCGGTGAGGACGACGGTGGTGCCGCCCGGCAGGAAGAACCGCCAGGTCGCGTTCGCGGCCCACTCCTGGAACGCCGTGCCCGTGAGGTAGACCCCCGTCGCGTTCGTGACGTTCGTCACCGCGGCGCTCAGCCCGTAGCCGTGCGGGAACTGGTCGCCGTTCGCGAGCGTCGCCGTGAGGTTCGCGGCGACCTGGGCGCCCGGCGGGAGCGAGACGGGCACCGCCGAGCTCGCGTTCTGGAACGAGACGGACCCGGGCGGGACCGCGAGCGGCACGACGACGAACCCCGTCACGAGGAGCACGAGGACGAGGCCACCGATCGCGTAGCGCGTCGACCCGAGCGGCGTGAGGTCGTTGAGCGGCGGGGGATGGCGGAAGCCGAGGATCAGGATCAGGACCGCGAAGAAGAGCCAGCCCGTGTAGAAGAGGCCGAGGCCGAAGAGCAGGACGACGACCCCGTAGCTGACGAAGCGGGCCCGCTCGCCGAAGAGGGCTCGGAAGACGTGGCCGCCGTCGAGCTGGCCCGCCGGCAGGAGGTTGATGGCCGTGACGAAGATCCCGACCCAGCCGGCGAGCGCGAGCGGGTGGAGGTTCACGAGGTTCGGCGGGAAGAACTGCGCGAGCAGGAACCAGAAGATCGGCGTGCCGACCTCGAGGTTCCCGTAGCTCTGGCCGAGGATCGTCGGGCCGCAGTACGTCGCGGGAAGGACCGGGGCGTGGATCGAGAGGTAGAGGCCGGCGATCGCGATCGGCACCGACGCGAGGAACCCCGCGACCGGACCGGCGGCGCCGATGTCGAAGAGCGTCTTGCGGTCGGGGAACGGCTCGCGGATGCTGACGAACGCCCCGAGCGTCCCGAAGAGGAACGGCGGCGGGACCGGCACGAAGTACGGCAGCGAGGCCTCGACGTGGCGTCGCCGCGCCATCACGTAGTGGGCGGACTCGTGCAGGCCGAGGATCGTCATCACCGGCGCGGCGAAGTAGAGCGCCCCGAGGAGGAAATCGTTCGGCGTGAGGGCCGTCCCGCCGACGTACGTGAGCCAGATGAGCGCCCCCGCGAACGCGGTCGTCGCGACCGTCCCGGCGAGGAGAAGGAGGTTGATCCAGATCCGCGGCCGGCCCGTGCGCGAGCGCCGGACGACCTCGATGAAGTCCTCGCCCGACTGGCGTCGGACGAGGGGGATGTAGCCGAGCCCCCAGAGCTCCTGGCGCAGGCGGTCGAACTTCTCGGCGAGCTCCGTGCGGTCGACGTGGACGGCGAGCAGGAGCGACTGCGGCCCGACCCGCGTCTCGTAGACGGGAAAGTACGCCGCGACGATCGCCCGGATCTTCTCGAGCTCGGTGGCTCCCGAGGACGGGAGCGGTCCCGGACCCGCGGCGGTCATACCGTCAGGCCCCCGATGTCGGCCCTCCGGCGGACTTGCGGAGCCGCCGGGCTCGCTCCTTCGAGCTGTACCCGGTCGTCTCCTCGAGAAAGCGGTTGTACCGACCGATCGTGTCGCGGGCGACGTCCTCGGCGACCTTCGCGTTCATCGTGACGTCGACGAGGAGCGCCCGGTTCTGCCCGCGGACGACGAGGCGGGAGATCGCGCCGCAGCGGGTGCTCACCGAGTCGCCCTGGGTCTCGGCCGAACCGAAGTGCGCCGTGACGAGCCGGGCGAGCGACTCGGGCGCGAGCTGGGCGCGGTGGCTCGCACGGACCGGGTAGGTCTGCACGGGAACGCGCGAGCCCGGTACTCGATAAAAGCTCTCGCGGGTCGACCGCGCCGCGGGGGTTCCGCGGGCCTAAACCGTCTCGACCTCGACCAGCACCCGGAGCCCCCGGAGCTGTCGGGAGATCTCGTCCGAGAGGTCGAGGACCTGGTCCCGGGTCGCCGAGCCCTGCCAGTCGTAGACGAAGTCGTAGTTGCCCTGCGTCGGCAGAAACCCGCACGACCGGAGGCGGTCGGCGACCGCGGACGGCTTCGCTCCCTCGCTTCCGAACGAGACGCGCAGGTAGGTCTCCATCAGCGACGAGAGGAGCGTCGGAGGGGAAAGGCGTTGCGCTCGATCGACGGTCGCAAGAGCTCCTCGAGCGCCCGCGCGAGCCGGTCGGCGCCGCCGGACGGAACGCGTCGCGGCGCGAGCGCCACGGTCCGCGAGCGCTCGGCGAGCACCCAACCTCCCCTCGGGTCGCGCACGACGCCGAGGCCGAGGTCGCGGCCCTCGGCCGCGGCTCGGGCCAGTCGCGTCGCCCGGGACGCGGCCGAATGTCGCCCGGCCGAGCGGGCGGGCCGCCCGGAGTCGACCCGGGAGGTTCGGAAGATGCGACGGACGGCGCGACGGGCGGCCGCGGAGTCCCGGGCGTCCTCGACCTCGAGACCGATCCGGATCGGCGAACGGCGCCGACCGTTGCGGTCGATCGTGCCCGCCCGGATCCGCCGCGCGCTCACCGGCTCGAGGTCGTCGGCGAGCACGAGCGGGACGACGAGGATCGGGAGCGGCCGGCGCCCGAGGCGGCGGCGCTCGGCGTTGACGGCCCGGGCGCCCGCGACCGTCTCGGCCGAGACGACGAGGCAATCGACCCCCTCCCCGACCGAACGTCCGAACCGGTCTTCGAGGGGCACCGTGCGGAACCGGTCGGTCGGGTGGCGGGCGGCGAGGTATCGGCGGACCGCGCGCACGCGGGCTCCGTACGGCTGGAGCGTCTCCGCCTCGGGTTTCGGATGGAGGGCGAGGTAGCGGTCGGTCGTCACACCGACCGAGACCGACCGGCCCGCGCGGAACGCCGCGTCGAGGAGCGCGGCGTGTCCGACGTGGAAGTGGTCGAACGTGCCGCCGAGCACGGCGTGTCCTTTCGGCCGCACGGTCGACCTCCTACACGAAGAACCGGCTGGCGAAGACGATCAGCAAGAGCGCGATCGCCCCGTAGAGGAGGTACGTGTAGGTCCGACGGCTCGTGAGCTGCTGCGCACGCTTCGCGGCGCACGATGCGCTGCACGTCTCGGCTCCGACGTCGCAGGTACGACCGCAGACCTTGCAATGCCGGTGATCGGGTGGGGGCGGCACGGCGGGGCACTACCGCGGGGACGCGCTTAGCGTTGCCGCCGGTCCCGTGGGCGCGCTAGGTTCGGCGGGCGCGTCGTCGGGCCGGCGGGTCGACCTCGGTGTCGACGTGCGGGCTGAGCGGGTTCGGCGGGTCGTCGAAGCCCGGGTAGCCCGCGGCCGCCCGGAGGTCCGTGCTCAGGAACTCCTCGTCCGTGAGCTCCTCGGTGGGGTGGGCCCCCCGCCGCGCGGGCCGGGTCGCCGGGTCCCGGCCGTCGCCCGAGTCGGGCGACATCTGCCGCAGAAGGTTGAGCCAGATCCGGCCCTGGTGAGCGATGGTGCCTTCGAGCCGGTCGCGGAGCTCGCCCGTCTGCTCGAGGAGCTCGCCCTCGACCCGGCGCAGCTCGCGCGTGAGCTCGCGCCGCAGCTCGCCGACCCGGTTCGCCCCCTCTTCGGGCGATCCCCCGCCCTTCTCGAGCTCCGCGACCTTGAGCCAGGTCTTGCGGACGATCGGCATCATCCGGTCGCTCAGCACCTGGAGCCGACGGTCGAGGTCGTCGGCCTCGTGCCGCACGTTGCGCTCGATGCGGGCGAGGTCCGTCTCGCGCTGCTGGAGCTTCGCCTCGATGCGCTCGACCCGGTTGACCGCTTCCTCCTGATGCTGGCGAAGGCGGAGCTCGGTATCCGCGAGCCCGGCCGCCACCACCTTCTCCTGGTCGACGCGGGCGCGCTCGAGCACCTGGGCAACGCGGTCGCGGACGGCGGACTCGAACTGGGCCGAATCGATCGACTTCGCGAGCGACTGGTCGACCTCGACCTTGAGTCGGGCGAGGAGCTCGACATACTTCTCTCGCTCCCGCTCCTGGTTCTCGCGCAGCTTCTGCTCGAAGTACGCCTGCATGCGGACCTGCAGGCCCGCGAGCGCCTGGGTCTGGGCCTCGGAGAGCTCGCTGACGCGCGCTTCCCTCTCCGTGGCCGAGCGCTGCTCGGCCTGGACGGCGCGCTCGTCGGAGAGCGCCAAGAGCCTCGCCTCCTGTTCCGCGACGGTCGCCTTGATGCGGTTCTCAAGGTCGCGCGTCCGGCCGTCCACGAGGATCGCGACGCGTTGTTCGACGTCGCGCAGCTCCTTCGTCCGCCGCTGGTCCGCTTCGGTCGTTCGATCCTTGAGGAGGTCTCGAACGCGTTCCTCGATCCCCTCGCGCAGGGCGTTCCCCTGCTCGCGAGACTCCGCGAGCTCGAGGTCGAGTTGGGTGACGAGCGCCGCCCTCAGCTCCTCCTCGGCCCGCAGCGACTGGGCCTTGAGCTCCTCGACACCCTGGTGAAGCTCCTCCCGCAGCCTCGCCGCCCACCGCTCTCCGGCGGACTGGACGGACTGCTTGGTCCGCTCCTCGGTCTCGTTGAGCCGCGCGTCGACCGCCTCCCGAGCCTTGCGTTCGGCCGCCCCGATCACGTCGGCCGGGTTCACCGACGGCCGACCCTCGACCGCGGCGAGGCGGCTCGACAGGTCGGCGCGCAGCTCGAGGAGGCCCCGCGCGGTCTGGTCGGCCGAGTCGCGCAAACGGCGGTCGACCGTCGCGAGGAGCCGCGCCTCGACCTCCCCCGTATCGGCGCTCGCAGCGACGGGCCGGGCCAAGGACCGGGCCCGCTCGGGCTCGGCCGGGCCCGGCCGGAAGGGAACGAACGGAGCGGTCGCCGGGGCGGACGGGGGAGGAGGAAGAACGGCCGCCGGAATCGCCGCGGCCGACGGGCGGAGGACGGTCGGGAAGGGCGACGGGGCCGACGCGAACGGTGCCGTCGTGGCGGGGGGCGGTGCAACGGGGGGCGGGGCGACGTGCGCCGATGGGTCGTCGCTCACGGAGACCGGCACGGCGACCGGTCCCGGAGGCGGGACCGTGATCTCGGTGGGGCTCCGTAGCCACGGAGGGAGCTGGCTGCCGGCGGGGCTCGGAGCGGCCACGGGGAGCGGTTCGGGAACGACGGAGGGCGACGTGGGAGGTTCGGCCCGGAGGTACTCGTTCGCCCGCTTCGCCGCGTCGCCGGTCATCGGCACGGTCCGGCCTTTCGGGCGGGCGAGCAAGAGCGCGGCCGTTTCCATCGCGGTCCCGATCCGCCACATCTCTTTGCGGCGGTCCCGGCCGCCCTGGTGGTCGGGATCGTGGAGGTGGCCCCGGGTCCGGCTCCCTTCCACCAGGTCGACGCGTCGCGCCACCTCGACGATCTTCTGCTCGAGGTGGTCCCGGGCGTACTGGAGCACGAGCGGCAGGTTCTCCCGGGCCCGGGAGGCCGACGGCCTCGTGAGGTCCCTCAGCCCGACCGGTGCGGCCTGCCAGCTCTGGAGCCGCTTCGTGTGGCGGTCGCCGGAGGCCTCCCCCTTCGGAACCCGCATGACCGCGAGGGCGAGAGGCAGCTGCTCCGTGAACTCGTGCAGGTTGACCTTCGCCTCGGGAAGGAAGTACGGGAAGACGAGGAACGCGCTCAACGCGACGAGCGCGCTCGGCAGGAGGCGTACGAGGTCGAGGACGACCTCGGAGGCCGCCTCCCACTGCTCCGCCGCGACGATGACCGTCGGCTCGGTCGACCCCCGGTGGAAGAGGAAGCCTTCCCCCACGGCCTGGTAGACCGACCCGTCCGGTTCCGCGGTCGGTCGCACCGGGCCGGAGCGGCCGCCCATGGTCGCGTGGGCCCGCAGGACGGCGGCCCCGAACTCGCCGCTGGCGACGAGCTCGACCGTCGGGAAGACGAGCGTCTTCATGCCGAGCCGCGGCCGGTCCTCGGTCGATAGGAACATCCGCCCGACGCACGTGTAGCGGCCGTTCGCGGCCGGGTAGAGGAACAGGTTCGGGTAGTAGGAGAGCGGCTGGGCCGGGTCGGGGTCCCAGTAGTCGTGGGTGTCGGCGACGTTGATCGTCAGGTTGCCGACCAGGCGGATCGTTTCGAGCGTCTCGCGCCGCCCCGGGAACTCCTCGGGGATGGTGGTGTACCCCGGGCTCTCCGCCTCGTTGTCGACCTGGCGGCACCAGACGACCGCGGTCGGTGCGATGCCGGCGGGGAGGTTCGCCGCGGGATTCTCCATCCGTCAGTTCTCCTTGGTTCGACGTCGCTCGAGGACGCGTTCGCACGCCCGCGCGAGCGGAAGCAGCGTGTTCACCATCACGGGGATCCCCATCGTAGGCGTCCCCACGTTCGGGGCCTCCTCGCCGGTCTCGGCGACGAAGAGCGGATGGCCTTCCCCCGTCGAGACCGCGCTCGAGACGAGGAAGACGTCCGATTTCGTCGAGATCCCCCGACCCTCCTGAGCGACGAGGATCGTCCCCAGCCCCGCGCCGTCCCGACGCAGGAGGAAGTCGACCGGGTCGAACGCGGACCGGTACGTCCGCTCGCGGACCGACTGCTCGATCTCGCCGTAGAACTCCTTCAGCTTGTCGGCCTTCGAGACCGCGATCACGAGCGGAAGGTTGCGGCTCTTCGCGTAGCGGAAGACGCCGCGGGCGAGGTTGATCTGCTGGGCTTGGTCGCGCAGCGACGGGAGCGACGGGGAGAGGAGGAGAATGATCGCGTCGGCGCCGTGGACGAACCGCCCGAGGAGGGTGAGGCCGCGACGCCAGAGGTCGCGGCGGTCCGGCCGCCACGAGTCGAAATGCGGGATCACGCGGCAGGACTTCTCCGGGACCTCGCCTTCCGGCGAGTCGATCCAGAGACGGTCGTAGGTGAAGTAGTCGGCGATGATCCCGCCGGCCTCGTCGATCGTGCGCAGCTCCATCGGGCGCGAGCCGGCCTCCCCGTCCGGCGCACCGTAGCGGAAGCGCATCTTCATCTCGACGAACTGGTTGAACTTCGTCGGGAGCGGGTACTTGGTCAGGACGCCCTGCTCGTCACGGCCCGCGGAGAGCTCGACCCAGAGCTTGCGCCGGTCCTCCATCGGCCGGTTCACGTAGTACCGGGTCGTGGTCTCGAGGCTGCCTTCGGGGTCGGTCGGGTCGGTCGTCTCGTACGTCGTCTCTTCGAGCGCGACGTCGTTCTCGAGGTCGCCGTAGAGCGGCAGCGTCCCGTTGTCGGCCCGCGCGGGCACGTAGAGGATCGGAAGATTGAGCCCGAAGTGGCCGGAGAGGAACCGGAAGTACGTCGTCTTCCCCGACGCCGGGATCCCGACGACCGCGATCCGGGCGGTGTCGATCGCCGGGGCCTTCGGCTCGCGCTTCGCCGCCGCGGTCCGGCGGGTCTTCGTGGTGACCTTGACCTCGGGCATGCGTCCTCGACCTACCGCATCTCCGCGAGGCATATTTCAATGAAGTCCAGCGCCCCCTCGACGACCGCGCCGCTCGTCGCGAGGTCGAGCCGGGCGTCCTGGAGCCGTCCGAAGACGTCCTCGACCGCGGCCTCGTGCTTGAGCGCCGCGTCCTGGAGGTCCCCTTCGTTCGCGATCCGCGTTAACTGGTAGGTCCCCCGCAGCTCGAGGAGGCGGTCGAACAGGTCCATGAGCCGATCGCGGGTCTCGGGTTCGCCGACCGCCAGCCCGTGCTCGGTGTGGTCGATGAACTTCACGAGAGTCTCGGTCTCCTTGTCGTTCTGCATCCGGGCCTGGAGCATCGCGAGGCGGCGGAGGATCGGCGACTGAGAGGCGAGCGGCAGTCGCTCGGCCTCCGTCCACGCTCCGAGGAGGGCCCGAGCCGCCTCGACGACCGCGTGGCGGGCGTACTGGACGCGAGCCTCCCAGTAGAGCCGGGTGACGGCCGGAATGATGGCTTGGGACCGGGCGAGCTGTCCGAGCGCGCGGTCGTACTCGCCGGCCAGGTAGGCTTCCACGACCTCGCCGAGAGGCCCGTACCGTTCTTTAAGGTACGCGGGCGGGCCCACCGGGGACGCGGCGAGCACGTCGACCTCGAGGTCGGGGGCCTCGTGGTAGCCGTCCTCGGACCCCGGCGGGGGGGGCGCCGATCCCGTGCGGATGCGCGAGACCGTCGCGTGTTGCTGAGGCTCCTTCAGCGCCCGTGCCGCGCTCGCGGCGTGTTGCGCGAGCTCCTCCGGGTGGAGGTCGGTGATCGTCGGGTCGCCCTCGTAGCCGACGTCCACGAACGCGTGGACCATCTGGGCGAAGAGCCCCGAGCCGGTCGTGACCTCCTGGAAGCTGAACGCCGACGGGAGACCCAGGGTCTGCGCGCGATCGGTCATCTGGTCGAGCAGCGTGCGCATCCGACCGACGTCGACGCCTTTGTCGCGCTCGTCCCCGCTCCCGATGCCGATGATGCGGAGCGTGAGACGGGAGTTGGCGGGCAGCACGTACGGCACGAGGTCGACACGACCCTCCGGAAGCGGGTCGCTCGGACCGGGGCGGACGTCGAACCGAGCGGACGCATTGTCCCAGCCGTCGGTCACGAGGACGAGGTTGCCTCGAACGCCGTCCGTGCCCATTCGGAGCAGGTCGGCCCCGACCGCGATCGCGTCCCAGATCGCCGAGCGGCCGCTCGGGGCGAGGAGCGAGATCAAGTTCTCGATGTACGGGAGGTTCTCCTTGTGGATCTCGCCGAGCGGCACGGGCACCCGCACCGCTTCGGTGAACGTGACGAGCCCGAAAAGGGAGCCCGACGCGACGGCGTCCTGGAGGATCCGGAAGACGGCGGTTCGCGCGACCTCGACCTTCTGGTGCTCGGTCCGCTCTTCCTTGGGGTCGGGGAGCGGAGCGAGCATGCTCTTCGAAAGGTCGAGGAGGAGCACGTGGCGCTCGCGACGCGGCGGTGGAGGGTGTCCGGCGGATTCGTCCGTCATCCGTTCCCGCTCGTGTCCTCGGTCACGGTTTCCCCGGCACCAGAAGATGGGAGCCCGCCAGACGGCCCCCCGCCCTCCTCCCGAGGGTATTTACCTCGGGCAGGGTATTTGTGGCTTCCGCCGCTACCGCCGGTCGCCCGGCCGGCGTCCGGGGACGGCCGGCCCGGCCGCCGGCAAAGTTATAACCGTGACCCGAGTCGGCCCCGCCCGCATGGGCAATATCCGCCAGACGTATATCAAAAGGGTCGCGATCGAGCTGATCCGCAACTACCCCGAGCTGTTCACGGGGGAGTTCGCCAACAACAAGCGGAAGGTCCTCGAGCTCACCGACCTCGGGGTGACGGTCGACGGGAGGCTCCAGGCCACCCATAAGAAGCTCGCGAACCGGATCGCGGGATACGCGACCCGGTACGTCAAGCGCAAGCGCGGAACGTAACCTCGCCCGGGTCCCCACCGGGAGTGGGGAGGCGATCGGCGACCGACCCGAGACAAGGGTCAATCGAGGATCCCGAGGCCTTCCTGAAGGTGGACGATCTCCACCGGGGTCGTCGGGCGCCCCACGATGAAGCCCCGGGAGTTCGCGACCAGGCAGGCGCCGACGACCGGCACCCCGAAGTTCGCGGTCGAGCGGTGAACGGGGACCTCGAGGTGCTGCTCGACGAGCTCCGCCTCGCGCTCCGTCGCCCTCGGGTGGACGACGACCCCCCGGTTCGTCGCGACCCCGGCCATCCCGACGGTGCCGAGCCCCGCCAGCGTACCGCGGACCGTCCGGACACCGAGCGCCGTCGCGATCGAGTGGACGGCCTCGTTCGAGAACTCGGGGTGGACGAGCGCCCCGTGGTCGTTCGCGAGGATGTTGTTCCCCAGCGCGTTCAGGCGGCTCGGGACGACCGTGACCGGGGCGATCGCCTCGAGCGGTCGTCGCTCGTCGGCGTCCAGGCGGTCGCCGACGACGATCCCGTTCGAGTTCGCGGCGATCATCGCCCCGACGACCTCGGCGTCGAACACCGAGGTTCGCACGACCGTCACGCCGAGCAGGCGCTCGAGGTCCCGCTCGAACGGACGGTCGAGGTTCGCGGGCCCGATCGCCGCCCGGTCGCCGACGCGAACGTAGACGCCGAGGTACGGGCTCCCACCGAAAAGGGCGCGACCGACCGGCACTCAGGCCTCTCCCGCGGTGCGGTTTACTCCGTCTCGAGGAGGTCGACCTCGATGAGGCCGTCCTCGAACCGAATCGCTTTGACCCGGACCTTGCTGGGGATGTGCTGGATCCCGCGCATCCAGATCTTCTCGTTGAGCCGGGGGTCGATCCAGACGTCCTCGGGCTTTCCCTTCATGTGCTGCACGACGAACCGCCGAACCGTTTCGAGCGCGTGCCCGGCCCGGCGGCGGCGCGACGGCGCGTGCTGGCTCGCGCGCAGCGGGATCACGTACTCCCGTTCGAGTTCCTCTCCTCGGTGGGCCGGGGTCTTCGG
>JAJZGO010000104.1 GCA_021798415.1 Thermoplasmata archaeon
CGTGCCGAGTCCGTCAGCCGTGTCCTCGCGCGGGCCGGGACGATCCTCGCGCAGGGCGACGTCCCCGACGACGCCGCGGCGCTGCCGGCCCGATGGCGGGAAGAGTATCGTGCCGCGCTCGGCGCGACCGCTCCGCGGACATGGGGCGAGCATCCGCGACCGGCCCCGTCCCCGTGGCGTCGGGAGGACGAGGAGAAGCTCGTCGGCGTGCTCGAGTCGGAGCTGGGCGTCCGGCTTCCCCGTCCGAGCTAGTCGCGCCCGGTGGCCCGGGTGCGCGGTTCGAGAACGCTGCGAGATCCCGTTGCGAGAGGCCGAGGAGGATCATGTCCCGCGTCGGCCGCTCCGAGACCGCTTCGCGTTCCGGGCGCTCTTTCACGAGCCCCTTCCCGACGAACCCGAGCCGGCGGAGCACCGCAAGCGTGGTGCCGTTCGGCTCGGGCGCTGGGGAGAGGCGGGCCGTGCGGGGGACACGAAGAGCCTACCCCAGGTCGGGAGCGCCCGAGGGCTCGGGAACACGGAGAATAGGCGGTGGTGTCGGGAACGCCCGGCCGAGTCCGGCGTCGTCGCGCATGTCGACTCCCCCGGGAACCTCGACCTCCGGTAACCACTTTGGCCAGGCCCCGCGCCGCCGGGGGGCTAGAGACGTTCGCCCCAGGTCGGCCGGTCGAGCCAGTCCTGGTCGACCGCCCGGATACCGTCGCGCACGTGGTCCGCGGTGAGCACTTCCACGGGTCCCGACCTCAGCTTGGCGCGGACGGACGCCCGCGAGAGTGTCTCGGCCGATATGACCCGGAGCTCCTCCGCCGCCCACCCGGAGACCGATCCTTCGTCGGAGTCGAGCATCCCGACGTGGACGGCGGCAAGAAAGGCATCCCGTTCGAGCCAGTAGGCGAGGTACGCCGTGAGGAGTCCGAGGGCGGCCGGGTCGACCGTGGGCGGCCGTTCGGGCGGCGGGAAGACACCCAGCGAGCGCGTCCCACCCTCGGGAGCGAACTCGAGCGCTTCCCAGCCCCCGAGCCCGCGAGCGAGGCCGACGGGCCCCGTGCGTCCGTCCCAGAAGAGCGGCAACCGCTCGAGGCCGTCCTCACGGTCGGGCGGATCCTCGGTCGGGAAGTCGCCGGGATCGGGCCCCTGGAGCTGCCCGCGGAGCCGACGGCGGACCTCCGCGTCGTCCTCCCACCGACCCTGGGCGGAGAGCACGCGTTCGACCTTCTCGCCCCGTCGCCGCGTCGCGTCGAGGCGCCGTCGGGTCGCCGGTCCGAGCCGTTCCTCGACCGCCGCGAGCTCGCTCTCGAGGCCGCGGGGGGCCGGAGTCCGGGTTCCGCCGGCCCGGACGAGGAGCGCCGCCGGGTCGACCCCCGGGCAGGAGAGGACGACCGACGCCTGGAGCCGGCGACCGAGGTGGACGGTGAGGGGATACTCGCGGCACGGGTGAGGCCGACGTGCGTGCACCCGGCAGCGGTTCCCGACGAGGAACTGGCAGGCGCCGCCATCGGGCCGCGACGCGACGAACGCCTCTCGGCCTACGCGTCGGATCTCTGCCTCGGGAACGATCTCGAGCAACCCCGCGACCTCCGCCGTCTCGACCCTCGGCTCGGCGTAGCAACAGAGGCCACAGTCCGGACGGCACCCGAAAGTGAAGCCGTCGAGCAGCCGGGTATCCAGCCGGAGGGGACCGACGTCGTCGGTCCGCGTCGCGTCGGGGCGTCCGGTGGTCATCCTCGGTCGACCGACCGGCGCGCGCGCTTAACGGTCTCGATGGACCCCACGCGCCGTCCGCACCCTCATAACCCGGGGGCCGCTCTCCCGAGCATGGTGCTCCGGGCGAAGGACATCATGGACACGGACGTGCTCACGATCGACGAAGGGACCGACGCGCTCTCGTGCGCGCGAGCCATGGTCGCGCGTCGGAAGGGGTACGCCATCGTCACTCGCGGGGACCCGAGCGCCGTCGCGGGAATCGTGACGGAGTGGGACTTCCTCGAGAAGATCGTCGCGGGGGGGGTCGACCCGTCGGCCGTCCGGCTCCGCGACCTCGCCTCCCCCACGGTCCACGCTTGTGCTCCCGACACTCCGACCGATGAGGTCGTGACGACGATGTCGGCCCTCGGGATCCGCCGGATGGTCGTACGGACCGAGAGCCAGGTCCTCGGCGTGATCACCGCCAAGAATGTCCTCGCGATCTTCCGTCAGTACGTCGACAAGCTCACGTCGGGGATCGCGGGCTACCAGTCGAACCTGACCCCGCTCGGCTGACGCTGGGGGAGACTCGGACCGGGCGCCATGGGGCCGTTCTTGCCTCGGGCCGGGCCCGCTCTCGGACCGGTCGTGGCCCGCAGGCGGTCGGACGCCGGCCGGGGAGGTCGCTGATGCAGTACAAGTGGCGCGTGCTCTCCAACACGACCGTCGCGACGCTGATGTCCGCCATCGACGCGAACATCGTGCTCATCTCGCTCCCGACCATCGGGCGTGAGCTCGCGGACACGAGCGCGACCCTGCTTCTGTGGATCCTGCTCGGCTACTCGCTCCTGACCGCGGTGGTCCTGCTCAACTTCGGCCGGCTCTCCGACCTCTTCGGCCGCGTGCGCCTCTACGTGCTCGGGTTCGCGATCTTCACGGTCGGCTCGCTTTTGTGCGGGTTCTCCGAGACGGGACTCGAGCTCGTCCTTTTCCGGCTCGTCCAAGGGGTCGGCGCCGGCTTCCTCTTCTCGAACTCCGCGGCGATCATCACCGATGCGTTTCCCCCCAACGAACGCGGCCGGGCGCTCGGCGTGAACCAGGTGTCGATCGTCGCCGGGGCGGTCGCGGGGCTCGTCCTCGGGGGCATCATCACCTCCACGATCGGCTGGCGCTGGATCTTCTTCGTGAACGTTCCGATCGGGGTCGTCGCGACCCTGCGCGCGCGGTACGACCTCCGGGAACTCGTCCGGCCGGAGTCGGCGCCGCGGATCGACTGGTTCGGGAACGTATTGTTCGCGGGGGCGCTCACGATCGCCCTGGTCGGCATCACGCTCGGAGCGCTCGGCCAGTGGTCCGCGACCGACGCGTCGGTGGCGATCGTCGTGGGGATCGTCCTTCTCGGCGCGTTCCTCTACGTCGAGTCGCGCGAGCGCTCGCCGATGCTCGACCTCTCGCTGTTCCGCAGTCGGGAGTTCAGCGCCTCGGCGACGGCGATGCTGCTGAACGCGCTCGCCCGCGGAGCGTTCACGTTCATCCTCGTCTTCTACCTCCAGGGACCTCCGCGGTTCCTCAGCCCGTTCACGGCCGGTCTCTTCCTCATCCCCGTCTCCGCGTCCCTCGCCACCCTCGGCCCGGTGAGCGGCTGGCTCTCCGACCGGTACGGCCCTCGGCCGTTCTTGGTCGCCGGCCTCGTCGCGAGCGCCGCCGGCTTCCTCTGGCTCGCGACGATCGGCCCGAGCGACTCCTTCCTCGCCCTCACGCCCCCGCTCGTGCTGGTCGGCGCGGGGATGGGTCTCTTCGCCTCGCCGAACCGCGCGGCGATGATGACGGCGGTGCCGCCGGCCCGCCGCGGGGTGGCGTCGGGCGTCGGCACGACGTTCATCAACAGCGGCGCGACGATCAGCCTCGGGATCACGCTCATCGTGATGAGCTCGGTGCTCCCGCGCTCCGCGATCCAGGCGATCTTCCTGGGGACCGCGAGGGCCGGGACGCCGTTCCCGTCGGCGGCCGGGTTCCTCGACGCGATCCACCTGATCTTCCTCGTCTCCGGGGTCCTTTGCCTCGTCGCGCTCGTGCCGTCGGTCCTCCGCGGAAAGACCCCGGCCCCTCCGGCCCCCGCCCCCGACGGGGGAGACTGAGGCCGCCCGACGAGCGGGAAGGTCAACGGGGTTTGACCTCGGGTTCAAGAAGGGGAGTCGCCGCCGGTCGCCGGGTGAACCGCCCCGACGCCCTTCACGCCTCGCCGACGTTGGGAGGTGGCGCCTCGGATACGGCGGTGGACGTGTATTCGTCGAGGAGGCGGGCGAGGACGCTCGTCTCGAGAGGGAGCGGTAGCCACTTCACGTTCGGTGGCCAGGTGCGTCTCGTCTCGGCGAACGGGTCGCCGACCACGATCACCGGCAGCCGACGGGCGCCGTCCGGGAACGCCTCGGGGTACGTCTCGAGGAGTTCGGACCGGGCCTGGTTGCACGCGACGACGATCAGGTCGATTGGGTCCTGGGTCGCGTCCGAGAGACGGAGGGCGGCGTCGGCCGCCTCGTCGGCCGTCACGACGTGGAAGCCGAGGGTCTCGAGGAACACTCGTACGGAGTCGGCGAGGCTCGGGGTCTCGCGGACTACGAGCGCGGTCGGAATCAACATCGAGCGGAGTACCTCGGGCCGGGTATTCGTCCCGCCGTGGAGTTGGCTTGACCCCTCGAGCGGGCCGGCCCGGGAACCTCAAGTCCGCCCGCACCTTCGCACGGCGGACGGCCCATGTCGCCCCACGACTGGTTCGACGACACCTTCGGCGAGAGTCCCACGGCGGCCCTCCTGCTCGATCCGGACGGCCACGTCGGCCGTTCGAACGCGCTCGCGCGCGAGCTCCTCGGAATCGCCGGGGACCCGGTCGGACGACCGCTCGCGGACCTGCTGTCGCCGGCGAGCACCTGGCTCGAATCCGCCCGCGCCCGCGTACAGGCGGACGGCACCCGGTTCTCCGTCTCGCGGGCGGTCCTCGAGCCCGCGGCCCGGGACCGGCGGCACTTGGTCGACGTCGAGCTCTATCCCCGATCGACCCCCGGGGCGGCGGCGGGTGTACTCGTGATGATCAACGACCGAACGGGAGCCCATCGCGACAGCCCCGAGTCGGCGCGCCTGTTCTACGAGGCCTTCCTCCACTCGACCAACGCGATGGAGCTGACCGACCGCGACGGGTACATCGTGGACGTGAACCCGGCGTTCGAACGGATCTACGGCTACTCGCGGGAGGAGCTCATCGGGCGGCGGCCGAACGTCGTCTCGAGCGGCCGGACCGACCTCGCGACGTACGCGGGGATGTGGAAGCTGCTCCTCGACCCGAACGTGGGGGCGTGGTCCGGCGAACTCGTCAACCGCGACCGGCGCGGCAACGAGCATCCCGTCCTCCTCGCGATCACCGCGATCCGGGCTCCGGACGGCTCGATCACGCACTTCCTCGGCGTCGCGGTCGACCTGACGGAGCGCAAGGCGTGGGAGCGTGGGGCGATGCACTCGGAGCGCCTCGCCTCCCTCGGCCAGCTCGCCGCGGGGGTCGCGCACGAGATCAACACGCCGCTCGCGAACATCACGCTCATCGCGGAGTCGATCCGTCGGCGGGCCACCGACCCCTGGACCCACGGTCGCATCGACTCCCTCCTCCACCAGACCGAGTCCGCCGCGCGGATCGTGCGGGGCCTGCTCGACTTCGCCCGCCGGCCCGAGACGAAGAT
>JAJZGO010000105.1 GCA_021798415.1 Thermoplasmata archaeon
CGTCGGCGACCGACCTGCATCCCGAGTGCGGGGAGGCCGATCCCCGCTCAACGAACGAGCCGACCGCTCACTCGGAGGTCGGGGTCGGCCCGGTCCGCGCTTCGGCGGTCTCCCGCTCTCCGAGCAGCTCGAGCGCTCGACGGGTCTTGTGCGCGCCCTTCTTCTTCCGTTTCGACCGGACCCGGTGGTGTCCGCGTGTGGTCAACGTTCTCCCCCCGTCACGTGTCGGCGATCGCGGTCGAGCGCGGGCGGACCCGGCCTCACGCGACGTGGGTCGAGGGGACCTCGGGCGCGCGACCGAGACGGCGCTCGACCTCCTCGTCGCTCACCTGGTCGAACCGTCGGTACCACTGCCCGACCGCGAAGAACAGGTCCGGGACGAGGACCGACACGACCTCGTCCGCCTCGCGCTCGAGCTGACGCAGGGTGTCTCGGGGGGTGACGCCGAGCGCGACCACCACGCGGCTCGGGTGCTGGGACCGGACCGACCGTATCGCCGCGAGCAACGTGCCGCCGGTCGCGACGCCGTCGTCCACGAGGATCACGACCCGGTTCCGAAGGTCGGGTCGCGGTCGGTCCCCCCGGTAGGCCCGGGCCCGGCGTTGGATCTCCTCGAGCTCTTCGGCGATCGTCGGCTCGAGGTCGCGAAGCGTGTAGCCGGCTGCGCGCACGCGGTCGGCGTCGAGATACCGCGTACCGTCCTCGACCAGGGCGCCGAGACCGTATTCGGGATTCGACGGCGCCCCGACCTTGCGGACGATCAGCACGTCGAGCGGGACCCCGAGACGACGCGCGATCTCGTCCGCGACCGGCACGCCTCCGCGGGGAAGGGCCAGCACCACGGGATGCTGGTCCCGGTACCCGAGGAGTCGGGCCGCGAGGCGTTCTCCCGCCTCTTGGCGGTCTTGCAGCATTTCCGAGCCGGAGCGACCGCTCGCCATACCGGATTGCCCGGAAATCCCATGCAAGCCAGGGCCGTTAATCTGGGTGTCGAGCCGGCTTGACGGTCGTAGCCTTGGGGGAACGGACCTCGGCTGACGGGTCCGACCCAGGGACACAGGAGGTTCGCCGGCGTTCGTCATCGCGCTAGATCGCTTCGAGGGCGACCTCGCGCCGCAGGAGCCCGGTGACCGTGTCCGCGGTCTCGGTCTGTGCGAACACCTCCGGGCCGAGCCGCTTTCGGTCGATGGCCACGAGATGGTCGTAGAGCCACTCGAACTCGTGAAAGACGAGCGGGTCGTGCAACGTTGTCCGCAACTGCTCGATCAAATCGACCGGTTTGCGCAGGGCGGTGTAGTACCCTTCGACCCACGTGCCGAACGCCTCCCAGACGAGGTCTATGTCGAGGACCTTCCGGTGGGTGAGCGCGCCCACGAGCTCGAAGAACGAGACGACCTCGACGTTCGCGATGTCGTCGTGCGCCAGCCGCAGGAGTCGGTCCGCGAGATGCCGGCGGGCGGCCCGCATCCGCTGTCCGTCGAACCGCTCCCGCAGCGCCATCACGGCGTTCGCCGAATTGAGTCGCTGGGCCTCCCGGGTCTGCCAATACATCACGACCAGAGTGCCGACGACGAGCGCCCACGTTCCTCCAACGGACCACAGTGTGATGTTGAACCAGTCGACCATGGCCGTCCCTCTACCCCGACCCCTTCCGCGGGAGGAACCGCCGGACGAGGAGAACCTTTTGGTCGGGTCGGGCCGGGGGGGGACCGTGGCGGGCCCGGCTTCCGCGGGGGAGGCAAGAGCGGCGTTCGTTTGGGGCCACCGAGCCGGCGCGCTTACCCGAGTCGACGATCGCCGGCCCGCCCGCATTCGGGGGGGTGCCGGAAGGATCCTCCTCGCGGGTGCGAGCGTTCCGATGCACGACACGTGGCCCGAGGCGATGACCCCGCGCGCCCCCCATGCCGGGGCGGGACGCACCGGCACCTCGGAAGGATGGTCTCTCACCCGGTGAAGGCGCCGTGCGGCACTCTCCCGGCCGGCTCCGGTCAACCGGGGTTGACACAACCCGTAAGTTGTCGGTAGCCCTTGGACCTTCGTGGCCCGTCCGCGGAGTCCGGGCATGTCTCCTCCCGGACGGGCCACCTACCACTTGGGAATCCGACCGGGCGCGATGCCGGCCCGGGTCCTTCTCACGGGCGACCCCGCCCGGGCGCGGCGGGTCGCGGAGTCCTGGAGCACGTCCACCGCCCTCGCCGAGCACCGGGAGTTCTCGAGCTACGCCGGGAGATACCGAGGGATGGCGCTCGGCGTCGTCAGCACCGGCATCGGCGGCCCCGCGATGGCGATCGCCGTCGAGGAGCTCGCTCGCCTCGGGGCGACGACCCTCCTTCGCGTGGGCAGCTCGGGGGCGGTCGCCCCGTCCGTCCGTGCGGGCGACCTCGTGATCACGTCCGCGAGCGGTCGGTTCGACGGGGCGAGTCGAGCGTACGCCCCCCCGGGGTACCCGGCGGTCGCGAGCCCCGAGGTCGTGCGAGCGCTCGAGAGCGCCGCGACGCGGCACCGGGCCCGATTCCACGTCGGGACCACCGCGTCGGTCGACACGTTCTACCTCGAACAGGGACGACCCGGGTTCGGGGGGTACCTTCCCGCGGACCTCCGCGACGCCCGCGAGCGGCTGCGCCGGCTGAACTTCCTGAACATCGAGATGGAGACGGCGACGTTGCTCACGATCGCCGGCGTCTACGGGCTGCGCGCGGGCGCCGTCTGCGCCGTCTTCGGCGAACGGCGGGACGGCACTCCTCTTCCGCGCGGAGAGGAGACGGCGATCCGCGTCGCCAACGAAGCGCTCGCGACGCTCTGAGCGGTCGTCCCGATCTCGCGAGACGCGGCGGGTCGCGTCCCCCACCGGCGCGCGGTGTGGACGTTGATTGACGAGGCCCTTATCCTCCCGCCGGCGGAAACGGACGACCGGGGCGGGACCATGCAAGCCGAGAAGAGAGCCGACCTCGCCGGCCCGGGGATCGGAAACTACACGGACGTTGAGAAGGCGCTGCCGGACGACTATCGTTCGCTTCTGAGCCCCCGCGACACGCAGCGGGCGGTCTTCGCGGTGAAGTCGTACATCGAGGAGAACCTCGCGCGGGAGCTCGGGCTCACGATGGTCCAGGTCCCGCTGATCGTGGAGGCCGAGAGCGGCGTCAACGACCTCCTGGACCGGGACGGGTCGCGCACGCCGATCCAGTTCCACATCTCGAACGACCGCAACGTCCATCCGGTGGAGGCCCAGGTCGTCCAGGCCGCCACCAAGTGGAAGCGCATGGCCCTGCGCCAGTTCGGCTTCGCGCCCGGCGAGGGCCTGATCACCGACATGCGCGCGGTCCGCAAGGACTACTTCCTGGACCACGACCACAGCGCCTACGTCGACCAGTGGGACTGGGAGAAGGCGATCACCGAGAAGGAGCGCACGCTCGACTACCTCAAGGGGACGGTACGCTCGATCTGGAAGGTCCTCACCGGCGCCCAGCACCACGTGCGGTCGCTCTTCCCCCCGCTCCGGGATTCCCGGTACCCCGCGCTACCCGAGGAGATCCGGTTCCTCCACGCCGAAGAGGTCCTCGACCTCTATCCGGACCTCCCGCGCAAGCAACGGGAGACGTTGCTCGTCCAGCGGTATCCCGCGGTCTTCATCATCGGGATCGGCTGGCCGCTCCGGGACGGCTACCCGCACGAGATGCGGGCCGCCGACTACGACGACTGGGCGACCGAGACGCGGAGCGAAGGCGGCGAGGTCCGGCACGGTCTCAACGGTGACATCCTCGTCTGGAACCCCGTGACTCGGCGCCGCCACGAACTCATGTCGGGAGGCATCCGAGTAACGCCGACGACGCTCCGCCAGCAGCTCGAGATCTCGGGCCAGCTCGACTTCCTTCGGCATCCGTACCACCAGGCGATCCTTCGCGGGGAGATCCCGCTCAGCATCGGCGGCGGGATCGGCCAGGCGCGGACCCAGATGCTCCTTTTGCACAAGGCGCACATCGGTGAGGTGAGCGTGACCGTCTGGCCGAAGGTCCTCAAAGAGGTCAGCGCGAAGAAGCACATCTTCGTGCTCGAGTGACTCCGCCCGAGTACCCCGGCCTCGGGCGGCCGGCCCTAGCTCGGCGCCCGCCGGCCCAGCTGCGCGAGGTCCGCCGGGACGGTGATCCCTTCGTGGACGGCGAGGGCGACCAGGTGCTTGCACGGAAGGCGCCCGGCCCTTCGGCCGGCGACCGGGGCCCTCGACCATCGCGCCGTCCAGGCGGGACACTCGCAGCTCAACGGGTCGAGCCGCACGCGGTAGCGTCCGTTGGCGACCCACTCCCCGTCCCGCCGCTCGAGGAGGACTTCCCGCGATCGGGCGACGATGTCCTCCATGACGGCGATCCGGTGCTCGGTTCGTTCGGCGGCGGCGTGGAGACCGACATCGAGCGCCTCACCGACCGCGTGCCGCAGCTCCGCCTCGGGCAGGGACGAAACCTCGAACGCCACCCGGTCGAACGCCCCGACGACCGGCGCGAGCCGTTCGGCGGCGCGCCCCGCGCGCCGAAGTCGGGGGAGGGACGGACCGAGGAGGAGCCGCTCGAGGAGCGGGTTCGGGCTCACGACACGCAGCGCTCGGCAGTTCGCTCGCCGGGCCTCCTCGAGCCCCCCGCGGAGCGCGGCCAGCTCGGAGAAGATGAGCGTTCGTCCGTAGCGCCGAGTCTCGCGGTGCACCTTTCCCGGACCCTGCGGTGTCGTGAGCCGCCAGCCAATCCCCGAGACGTGGGTCGTCCCCTCGAGGAGCGCGTCGACCTCGAGCGTGCATTCCGCGCGCGAGACCGGTTCGGGTGGCGGGTCGAGGCGACGCTGCGGCGTCAGGTCCCCCCTCTCCGGTCGGAAGGGGAGAGGAAGTATTTCTGGAACCACTCCCGGGTGCGACGGGCGACCTCCTCGAGCGTTCCGGGCTCCTCGAAGAGGTGACTCGCCCCCCGGACGACTTCGAGCCGCTTTTCGGAGCGCATCTCGTCGAAGGTCGATCGGTTGACCTCCTGGATCGCGGGGTCGAGCTCGCCGACGAGGAAGAGGGTCGGCGCGGCGACGCGATCCACCGCCGGTCCGGCGAGGTCGCTGCGGGCCCCGCGCAGCACGAGCGCCCGGATGGTCACGGGCCGCGCCGCCGCGGCCATGAGCGCCGCCGCGCCGCCCGTGCTCGCCCCGTAGAGGCCGATCGGCTTTCCGCCCGTCCCCGCGCGGGTGGCCAGCGCGTCGGCCACGGCGATCAGGCGCTCGGAGAGCCGCGGGATGTCGAACCGATACCGACGGGTCGACCGATCGACCTCCGCCTCGCTCGGGGTCAATAGGTCGAGGAGCAACGCGGCGATCCCGGCGTCCGCGAGCTCGGTCGCGACCCAGCGATTGCGCGGG
>JAJZGO010000106.1 GCA_021798415.1 Thermoplasmata archaeon
GCTCGGCCCGTGGGAGATCGCGGACGCGAGGTCGAGCGTGATGGCGACGAGGAGCGTGCCGGGGAAGACGTAGAGTACCGGCGACCGGTAGAGCCGGCCGCCCCAGCCGCCCGTCGGGAGCAGCGGGGGGGCCTCCTCGAGCCCGTCGTCGATCCGGTCGCGTCCCGGCGCGACCCCGGGCCCGAAAACGCGGCGGAGGTACCACGCCCCGACCGCGAGGTTGACGACCGTGGGGAGGAGGAGGTAGCGCAGGAACGTCGTCACCGGATCTGCGAGGCCGCTCCCCACCGCCACGAGGAGGTTCTGCGGGTTCCCGAACGGCGTGAGGACGCTGCCGACGGTCACCGCGAACGCGAGCGTGAGGAGGAGCGGTCGGGGGTCCGTCCGGACCCGTCGGGCGACCGAGAGGACGAGCGGGACCCCGATCAGCACGAGCGCGTCGTTCACGAGGAACGCCGACACGACCCCGAACCCGACGAAGACGACGGCCGGCAGGTTCTCGGCCCGGTCCGCCCGACCGACGATCCATCGCGCGAGGTGGTCGAGGGCTCCCGCCTTCTCGAGCGCTCCGGCGAACAAGAACAGCGAGAACAGGAAGAGAAGGACCGGCGCGGCGCCCGCGAGCGCCGACTCCGCGCCCGCGACGCTCAGGGCGCCGGTGGCCACGGTCAGGAACGCCCCCGCGAGGAAGATCGTATAGACGCCGGGCCCCCGGCCGAGGAGCTGGCGGGCGATCACGGCCCCGACCACGCCGAGAAGGAGCCCGGCGGCTACGACGTTCGTTCTCTCCCTCCCGCGGTCCGCGCCAAGCCGGCCGCCCTACATAGGGCGCCCGTCGAGGCGAAGGGTCAAGAGCCGGACCGCGGGGTCCCGGATCGATGCCGAAGGCTGCCCCTGACGCCGCCGGGGTCCGGGTCGAGGCGAACGGGCGCATCCTCGCCCTCTCGTCGGCGTGGTTCTCGGACGGGGCCCGGCGGAGGGCCGACGCCCGCCACGCGGCGAAGTGCGTCGAGTGCGGGGTCGCGCTCCCGAACCACCGCACGCCGTACTGTTCGCGCCGATGCCGCTGGAGGTTCCACGGGCACTACTTCTGGGACTCGGCCCGCTCCTACGTCATGCTGCGCGACCGCTACCGGTGCCGCATCTGCGGCACCCGGCGGCGCGCCCGCGAGCTCGACGTCGATCACATCCTCGAGATCGCGCGGGGAGGCGCGGCGCTCGAGTATTCGAACCTGCAGACGGTCTGCCGCGCCTGCCACCGGAGCAAGACGCGGGCGTTCCTGCGCGAGCGCGGGGCCGCGGACCTTCCCGGGGAAGCGCTCCGCGGGCGCGAAGCTTGAAGGGCCTCGGCGGAGTGCCCGCCCGGAGCGGCGCATGAAGGTCGGCCTTCTCGGCAGCGGGGACGTCGCCCGGTCGCTCGGGACCGGGTTTCTCGCGCTCGGTCACGAGGTCTGCCTCGGCACCCGGCACCCGTCCCGCCCGAACCTCGCGGACTGGGCGAACGGCGCCGGCAAGAAGGCGATCGTCGGTACGTTTTCGGACGCCGCCGCGTTCGGCGAGGTGGTCGTCCTCGCGACCCTCGGAGTCGCGACCACCGAGGCGATCCGGACGGCGGGGGTCGAACGGTTCGACGGAAAGGTCGTGATCGACGCGACCAACCCGCTCGTCTTCCGCGAGGAGGGCCCACCGGGGCTCGCGGTCGGCCATACGACCTCGGGTGCCGAGGAGGTCCAGCGCCTCTTGCCGAAGGCCCGGGTCGTGAAGGCGTTCAACACGATCGGCTACATCCACTTCTTCCGCCCGTCGTTCCCGGGCGGCCCGCCGGACATGTTCGTCTGCGGCGAGGACGCGGGAGCGAAGCGGACGGTCGAAGGGATCCTGCACGCGTTCGGCTGGCCGTCCGTGATCGACATCGGCGGGCTCGACGGGGCACGCCAGCTCGAGGAGCTCGCGGTCCTTTGGGTGAAGACCGCCCAGCGGCTCGGCAATTTCAACATCGGATTCAAGGTGCTGCGCCGGTGAGCCGCCGGGACCGGTCGGGTGCCCTTTACCCGACGACCTCTCGCTCGAGCGCCTCCGCCGAGAACGCGAGGCCGGTGCCGGTGCCGTAGAGAAGGACCCGCTCCCCCGAGCGGACCGCGCCGCGACGGACGAGCTCCGCGAGCGCGGCGTACGGGGCGGCCGCCTCCGGAGAGACGGAGATCCCGTACCGGGCGGCCAGCGACCGCATCGACCGGACGATCTCGCGGTCCGAGACCGTCACTCCGCCGCCGCGGCTCGCGCGCACCGCCTCGAGGATCCGCTCCGAGGCGAACGGCGCCGGGACCTTGAGTCCCGGCGCGACGGTCCGGGCGGACTCCCAGGGACGGATCCGCTCCGTCCCCTCGGAGAGCGCCCGGACTACCGGGGCGCACCCCTCGGGTTGGACCGCGTAGAGCCTCGGGACCCGCTCGAGGAGGCCGAGCGCTCCGAGCTCCTCGAACGCTTTCGCCATTCCGACGAGCCCGGTGCCGCCGCCGGTCGGGTAGACGATGGCGTTCGGGAACGTCTCGGCGGTCGTCTGCTCGAAGATCTCGAGGCCCATCGTCTTCTTTCCCTCGAGCCGGTAGGGCTCGCGCAGGGTCGACATGTCGAACGACCCCGCGTCCCGTTCTCGCGCCCGGCCGATCTCGCCGGCCTCCCGGATCGTCCCGGGCACCTCGATGACCTCGGCGCCGAAGAGGGCGCACGCCGCGCGCATCGGGCCGGGCGCGCTCTCGGGCAGGTACACCCGGACCGAGGCCCCCGCCCTCGCGCCGTACGCGGCGAGGGCGACGGCGGCGTTGCCGGCGCTCGGCACGAAGAACCGTCGCAGGCCGAGCTCGGTCGCCCGGGAGACCGCCACCGCCATCCCCCGCGCCTTGAACGACCCGGTCGGTAATCCACCGTCATCTTTCAGCGCGACCTCGACTCCCGCCGCCTCCGGGACCTCGGGAAGCGGGAGGATGGGGGTCGAGCCCTCGCCCAGCGTGACGATCGCTTCCGAGCGGTGGACCGGGAGGAGCTCCCGGAACCGCCAGATCGACGGTCCCCGCCCGCGGAGCGCGGCGGCCCAGGCGCGGCCGTCGAGCCGCTCGAGCGCGTACTCGGCGAAGAGCGTGTGGCCGCACTGCGGGCAGGTGCCGACGGGCCGTGACGGATCGCACTCCGTCGAGCACGCCCGGCAGACGAGGGTCTTCAGGAGCGAGCCGGTGTCGGTCACGTTCCCGGGGCCGGGTCGCCGGGCCGCATAAAGTGTCGGGAGCGCAACCGAACCGGGGCCGGTCGATACTGGGTCCGCCCGGTGCACGGCCCTCGCCGCCGACACGGTGGCGATCCCCAAGCCGCGCCCGGGACCCTTGGGCTCGGAGGCACGGGGGAACGCTTCGGTGCCCCACGTATCTCCGACGTTCGGCTCCCCATCGGCAAAGGCGAGTTCCTCGGTCCCGAGCAGGGGGAATCCCGACGATGTCTCCCCTCCCGGACCGTCACGTCGCCTCGGTCCCCCACCGATGCCGGTCGGACCCCGCCATGGCCTACCCTTTCCACGTGGGGAGGGGCTTGACGGAGGCTGCGGGCGTGGGGAACGAAGGTAAAGGGTCATCGAGCTTCGGGCGGTGTCGGCGATGGGCTGGGGAGCGAACGGGATCCGGTGAGCGACGGCGACCTCTACCTGCGCGATGCCTACCGTATCGAGTTCGACTCCAGCGTCACGGCCTCCGACGGCGCGTCGATCGTCCTCGGGACGACCGCCTTCTATCCGACCGGCGGTGGCCAGCCGAACGATACGGGGACCGTGAGGGACTCGAGCGGGAAAGAGTACCGAGTGACGGACGTCGTCAAGGGTCCCGGCGGGGTGGCGCACCGGCTCGAATCCGACGGGCCGCCCGTCGGAACGGCGGTCCGCGGTCGGATCGACTGGGACCGTCGTCTCGCTCACATGCGCCACCACACCGCCCTCCACATACTGAGCGGGGTCGTCTACCGTCGGTTCGGCTCGACGATCACGGGGGGTCAGATCTACACCGACCGGGCGCGGATGGACTTCTCCTTGCCCGAGTTCTCGCGCGAGATCGCCGCCGAGCTGGTCGACGGGATCAACGACGTCGTCCGTCGGAACCTTCCCGTCCGGGTGCGGTACGTCGCCCGCGAGGAGCTTCTCCACGACCCCTCTCTGGTCCGGGTCGCCGCCCATCTCCTCCCCGACGTCGAGACCCTTCGCCTGATCGACATCGAGGGGTTCGATGTCCAGGCCGACGGCGGGACCCACGTCCGGTCGACCGGCGAGGTCGGCGTTGCGAAGCTTCTCGATATCGAGAACAAGGGCGCGCGTCACAAGCGCATGACGCTCGCTCTTGCTCCTCCCTGACTCCCGGGCTCGTCGGCCGGGCGGTGGAACGTCGACCGGTGGGGGCGCCCTCGGTCGGGGTCGAAGCCTTCGCGGAAACGAAACCCTCAACGTCCGGGGAGGGGCCGCGCGGGAATCCGCCTCGATCGGTGCACGAGCGCCCTTCGTACTCGGCGCACCCTCCGAACGCGCTCCGTCGGGTCGTGTAGGGGGTTGGTCTGGGCGTTCAACTGCTTGTTCGGAGGTGGGGAGAAGTTGCCGAACGAGTTGCCGAGCGTAGAGCCCGTTGAGCCGGTCCAGGTCCGAGTGGTCGCCCAAACACGCCGCCGGGGGGATGAGATGGCCAAAACCCGCAGAATCCCTGTCGGATGGGCTCGGCCGGATTCGAACCGGCGATTTTCGCTGTGTGAGAGCGACGTCTTAACCGCTGGACCACGAGCCCGACGATCGGACGCGAGGGCTCCCGGCCCTTAAGCCGTTCTACAAGGGGAGCGCCAGCACCGCGGGAAGGACGAGCCCGGCGGCGACCGTGAGGATGAGCCCGGTGGCGAGCGCGAGGCTGCCGGCCTCGGGGTCCCCGTAGCGCGTCACGAAGTACAGGGTCGTGTCCATCGCCGTGGCGCCGCCCATCGCGGCGAGGCCTCCGCCCCGCACCCGACGGCCCGCATACGGCGCGAGCAGCATCGTGAGGTTCTCCCGGAGGAAGTTCGTCAGGAAGGCGAGCAGGCCGAACAGCGCCCCCGCCTTGGCCGCGACCAGCGGGCCCGCGAGAGTGTACCACCCGAACGCGAGCGTGGTCGCGAAGGAGACCGTGAGCGAGGTCCCCGAAACGACCGCGAAGATCCCGGCGGCGACCAACGCCGCCAGCACGGCCGACGCGAGCGGCACGCCGACGTTCTTGAGGGCGCCCCACGTGAGTCGAAGGTCGAAGCCGACG
>JAJZGO010000107.1 GCA_021798415.1 Thermoplasmata archaeon
CCGTGGTCCTCGTGCTCGACGACGCTCGGATCGGCGGACCCGACCTCGCGCCCGTCCTGCGGGCGGTCGCCGACCCGGATCGCTTCCTGCCCGAAGGGGAGCACGGCCTCCCGCCGCTCTACACGATCGTCGCCGGCTCGGCGGAGGCGCTCTCGAGCCTCGCGGTCTCGGTCGGGGGACGTTTCCCGTTCGACCCGTTCGTGTCGCTCGGACCGTACGACGGCCCGACCCTCGAGGCGATCGTCCGCGACCGAGCCGACCGCGCGTTCGGGCGGCCGGCCCCGGCGGCCCTGATCGGCCGGGTCGTCCGTCGGTCGGTCGAGGACGGTGGAGGCACCCGCCGAGCGCTCGACCTTCTGCGTCGCGAGCTGCTCGGACCGGCGTACGGCTCGCTGGGTCCCGAGCTTCGCCGTGCCCTCGGTGTCGGGGTCTCGGTCGAGCCGCGGGTCGTTCGCGCGATCGGGGCGGCCTCGGGGAAGGGCGCGGCCCGGCTCGGGGAGGTACGTCGCCTCGAGGCCGAGATCGCCCGTGCGCAGGGCCTCCGGCCGCTGCCCACGACCACGCTCTGGCGTCGGATCGTCCGTCTCGAGCAGGCCGGTTACGTCCGGCGGGAGATCCGTCCCGGCGGGATCGGGGGCTCCCGGTCGCTGTTGCGCGTGCTGACCCCGATCGACGAGTGGGTCATGGCGCCCCGCCCTCGGGAAACTCTTCGAGGGTACGAACGGTGGGGCGAGAGCGAACCGTGGCGGGGGGAGGGCCCGTCGGGACCGATTCGTCCCGGCGCCGGCCCCCCTCCGAGCGACGACCCAGCTGACTAGCGACCATCTCGGCCAGCTTGCGCGAGCGCAGCGCCTGTTCGATGCGGTCGATCGGCGCTTGGCGGAGCGCCTCCCGGTCGGCGTAGCCGGCCCGGTAGAGCAGGCGCGCGCGAACTCGTCCGATCCCGCGAAGGCGGACGAGGTCGAGGAGCTCCTCCTTCACGCCGTAGCGCACGCGCAACGAGAGGTCGTCGATCGGACGTCCGAGCCGGCGCTGGAACGCCATCGACAGCCGGCTCGCGCCGAAGAGGAGCCACTCCGCGTCCTCGACCTTCGTCCGGAGGTCGCCGGCGCCGATGCCGAAGCGCTTCGTGATCTCGAGGATCGGCTCTTCGGCGATCCACTGCTCGAGCACCGTGGCCGTCTTGAGGGTCGCGAGGAAGACCTCGATCTCGAGGTCGAGAGGCGCCTCCTCGGGCTTCACGAGCAGCTCCTCCGCTTCGTCCGTGTACCGCGCGAGGAGGTCCGGCTCCTCGCCCCGACGCAAGAAGAGCGGCGGGAGGTCGGGGGTCGCCGCGACCGCCGCGAGGAGCGGGAAGGGGCCGACGCCGATCGGCGCCCGCTCGAGCGCCTGCTTCAAGACGATCGCGCTCAACGGGTCGAGGTAGAGCTCGCTCGTGAGTTGGCCGAACCGCGTCGCCCGAAGCTCCCGACCGGGCTCGAGGAGTCCGTTCTCCTCGAGGAACCGCCGGACCGAGCCGAACTTGTGGCGGAGTTCCGAGAGCGGGAGGGTCTGGCCGTAGAACGTCGCGCCGAAGAACGACTCGAGGCTCTCCTCGTCCGAGACCGCCCGGCTCGCGACGAGCGCGAGCAGGTGCATCCTCAGCGCCGGTTCGGCCGCGAGCCGGCTCTCGATCGGCTCGGGCGGGGCGGAGAGGTAGCGGTCGAGGAGGCGGTCCTCGTCGTCCGGGCTGCGGGCGATCAGGAGCGCTTCCCCGACCGGGTCGTAGCGGGGTCGGCCCGCGCGCCCGAGCATCTGGTGGACCTCGGTCGCCGGGATCGGCGCCTGCATCCCGAGCCGGTCGTCGTAGCGGCTCGTGTCGCGCACGATCACCCGGCGGGCGGGCAGGTTGATCCCGGCGGCGAGCGTCGGGGTCGCCACGAGCGCCTTGAGCGTGCGATCGCGGAACGCGCGCTCGACGACCCGGCGTTCGGGGTTCGTGAGCGAGGCGTTGTGGAACGCGACCCCGTAGGGCATCAGTCCCGAAAGCCGACGGATCCCCTCGGTCTCCTCGTCGGAGACGTTCACGAGCTCGGCCGCCGCGGCCCGGGCGCGGACGAGCTCGTCGGGGGTGAGGAGGGCGCGGACCGTATGGGTGAGCGATTCGGCGGTCTGCTCGCTCGAGCGCCGGCTGTTGACGAAGACGAGCGCCTGTCCGCCGTTCTGGACGACGGTGCGCACGAGCCGGGGAACCGGCTCGCCCGGACCGGCGACCTCGGTGACCGAGAGGTCGGTGAACGTGATCCGGCCCTCGCGGTAGACGCCCAGCTTGAGCGGGACGGGTCGGTAGGAGCTCGCGATGTGCCGCGCGCCCAGCCAGGCGGCGACCTCTTCGGAGTTGCGGACGGTCGCGGAGAGCGCGACGATCTGGAGATCCGGGTACGCGCGTCGTAGCCGCGTCAGGCTCACCTCAAGGGTCGGACCGCGGTCCGGGTCGCGCATGAGGTGGACCTCGTCCGCGACCACGACGCCGAGCCGGTCGAGCCAGGGACTTCCGCGCCGCAGAAGGCCGTCCGCCTTCTCGCTCGTCGCGACGAGCACGTCGAGCTTTTCGAGCTTCTCGGCCGTGAGGTCGAAGTCTCCGATCGAGATCCCGACCTTGAGCCCGAGCTCCTCGAACTTCGCGAGCTCCTCCGCCTTCTCGTGCGCGAGCGCTCTCAGCGGGACGAGGTAGAGCCCCGTCCGACCCACGCGCGCGGCGCGCAGGAGGGCGAGGTAGGCGACCAGCGACTTCCCGCTCGCGGTCGGGCAGGCGAGGAGCAGGTTCTCGCCCGCGAGGACCGGTCCGACCGCCATCGCCTGGGGCGGGTAGAGCGAGGAGATCCCGTCCTTCTCGAGGATCCGACGCCACTCGGGGTCGACGGCGGTCTCGGCGAGCGGCACCGGGGCGGCCGGCTCCACGAGGTCGACCGGCGCGCGCGACGGGACCCGTTTCGGCACGACGACTCCGAGCCGCGACCGCCTATAGGTTCGAGGTCGGGCGGTCGCCGAGCAACCCGCGGGCGAGGATCAGTTCCTGGATCTCGGTCGTCCCTTCGACGATCGGGAAGACGCGGGCATCGCGCCAGAGGCGCTCGGCGGTCGCCCCCGCGCGGGCCCCCGCCGAGCCCGCGACGCTCACGCCCGTCGACGCGATCGAGACCGCAGCCTGGGATGCGACGAGCTTGGCGACCGACGCGGCCTCGACGTACGGGCGACCGGCGTCCTTCAGTTCGGCGGCCCGCTCGACCAGCGCCTCGGCCGACGCGAGGTGGGCGTACGCTCGGGCGAGCTCGCCGCGGGCCCACTCGGCGTCCGCCGCGCGCACCGACCGCACGAGCTCCTCGAACGCGGCGCGGGCGACGCCGAGCGCGCAACTCGCGATCCCCACGCGCCCAGCCGTGAGCGACTCGAGGGCGATGCGCAGGCCCTCCCCCTCAGACCCCAGCAGGCTCTCGGGAGGAAGCGTCGCCCCGTCCAGGACGAGCTCGGTCGTCTCGCTTCCGCGCAAGCCGAGCTTGTCGAGACGCTGGGCGACGGAGAACCCCGGCGTGCCCGGGGGGACGATGAACGCCGAGATCCCCTTCGGCCCGAGCGCGGGGTCGTGTGTCGCGAAGACGAGGATCGTGCCCGCGCTCGCCGCGTTCGAGGTGAACATCTTCGTCCCCTTGAGGCGGAACCCCTCCGCCCGCCGCTCGTACCGGGTCGAGAGCCGGGCGGCGTCGGACCCCACGCCCGGTTCCGTGAGGCCGAACGCGCCGACCCGGTCGCCGCGCGCGAGCGGTCGGAGGTGCGTCTCCTTCTGCCCCTCGGTGCCCCACCGGAGGATCGGGTGGGCGCAGACCGCGAGGTGGACCGAGAGAAGGACCGCGACGGCGGCGCTCCCGCGCGCGAGCTCCTCGAGCGCCGCGGAGAGGGAGCGGGTATCCCCACCGGCGCCGTCCCAGGCCTCCGGGATCCCGAGCCCGAGGAACCGCTCCCGCGCGAGGCTTCGGACGACCTCGTCCGGGACCCGGTCCTCCCGGTCGATCGCGCTCGCGAGCGGGGCCAGGTAGCGCTCGGAGAAGGCCCGGGCCCGGGCCCTCCACTCCCCGGGGGCTTCGGCCGGTTCGGGTGCCACGACGCGGGCAGGCCGACGAACCCTTAATGCTCGCCTCCGGTCGCGGAGTACGGTCGTGGTCGAGGTGTCGATGCCGAACGGAACGACCCCGAAGGACCGATTCACGGCCCTCGACACCCTCGCCCTCGTCCGCGAGCTCCGGGCTCTCGCGGGCGCCCGCGTCGACAAGGTGTTCGACCTCCCGGGCGCCGGCTGGTCGATCGCCCTGCGGGTACCGGGCGAGTCGAAGCGAGAGCTCGTGCTCGTGCCGGGCCGCTACGCCGCGCTCCTGCGCGAAGGTCCGACCCACCTCGCGGAGCTCGGCGCGTTCGCCCGCGACCTGCGTCGGCTCCTCACCGGGGCCGCGATCCGGGAGGTCGCGGACCCTCAGGGGGAGCGACTCCTCGAGGTCGGCCTGGGCCGCCACGACGAGCGCGACGCGCTCCTGCTCGTCGTCGAGATGTTCGGCCGGGGCAATCTCATCGTTGTGGGCGAAGGGAAGATCCTCGCGGTCGCGCAGCCGCGTCAGTGGGCGCACCGCTCCGTCCGGATCGGAGCGGCCTACGTTCGGCCCCCCCAGCGCGTCGACCCGTGGTCGCTCGGGTCCCGCGAGCTCTCCGCCGAGCTCGCCGCCTCGCGGACCGACCTCGCGAGCACCCTCGCCGCCCGCCTCGCGCTCGGCGGCCCGGTCGCCGAGGAGCTGATCGCCCGCGTGGGGGCGAGCGGCGCGGACCCCGCCTCCTCGAGGTCGGAGGAGCTCGGAGGAAAGATCCACGCGGCGATGGCGAAGCTCCTCGAGGAGGTCGGAGGGAGCCCGACCGGCCATCTCGTGCGCCGGGAGGGCACGATCGTCGACGCGACCCCGTATCTCTCCCGCCGCTGGGACGGTCTCCCCGATGCGATCCGCGAGACCCGTCCGACGTTTTCCGAGGCCGCGAACGCCTACTTCTCGACCCTGGTGCCCCCCGTTCGACCGCCCGAGGTCGTCGCCGCCGAGAAGGCCCATCGCGACCTCGAGCACCTCGCCGACCGCCAGCGGGTCGCGGTCGAGGAGCTCGGCCGGGCGATCGCCGACCTCAAGGCGCAGGCCGAGACGATCTTCGCGCACTACCCCGACGCCGAGGCGGAGGTCGAGCGCCGTCGGACCGGTG
>JAJZGO010000108.1 GCA_021798415.1 Thermoplasmata archaeon
CCTGAAGGAAGAGCCGAGGCACTACGCCTGGGCCGACCTGGTCCGGGACGGGCGGACCGACTGGAACGGCGTCCACAACCCCCTCGCCCTGAGGAACCTCAAGTCGATGTCCGTGGGCGAGCGCGCAATCTTCTACCACACCGGCACGGAGCGCGCGCTCGTCGGTCTCGTCAAGGTCCTGGCCGAGCCGCGCCCGGACCCGACGGACCCGCGGGGCTCCTGGTCGGTCGAGGTCGCACCGGTCCGAGCCCTCCGTCGCCCCATCTCCCTCACCGAGGTGAAAGCCGACCCGGCGCTCGCCGGATCCGACCTCGTCCGGCAGCCGCGTCTCTCGGTGGTGCGGGTGCCCGACGACGCGTGGGACCGCTTGTTGGCCCACGAGGACACGGCGGCCCGTCCGCCGCCGCCGCTCAAGGGAGCGCGACGCGGCCGGTCGACAGCACCCGCGCCACCGAAGCGCGCCACCGCGGCGCCGCGAAGACGCTGACCGGCCAGTCGGCGGGGGCGCGCCTGGCGAGCGCGTGCCACGGGCTCGGCGCCCGGAACGGGTACGTGGTCCTCGCGCCGACGAGGAGGCCGAGCCGGTCCCAGTCCTCCTCGGGGACGCCCCGGGGCTCGAGGCCCGCGAGGTCGATCAGGACCGACCCGGGTGGCGCCCGAGCGCGCTCGGCGATCTCGTCCTCGAGCGCGCGTCGCTCGGTCGGTGCCCGGACGAACCGGCGCCACGCCGCGCGCGTGGCCCGCGTCACCGACCGAGTTCCGTACGCCCGCTTGAAGAGCCGCCGGTCGAGGAGCCCGCGGACCAGAGCCGCGCTCACGGGGCCGCCGTCGGCGAGCCGCACGAGGAGCTCGCCGTCGGTGACGCGGAAGAGGCCCCGGGCCGTGTCGGGGTAGCCGGACTGGCGCTCGAACGCCGCTTGGGCCATCATCTCGGCCGCGCGGACGGTCTTGTGATAGTACACGGACGAGTACATCAGCGCCCGGCCGACCAGGAACCCCTCGACCGCGCTGCGGCCCTTCTCCGCGAACGCGATCCGTCCGTGGACCGACCGCACGGTGTCGAGCAGGCGGACCGCGTCGATCGCCCCGTGGGCGACACCGGTGTAGTACGCATCGCGCTGGAGGTAGTCGATCCGGTCGGAGTCGACGGCGCCGTGGAGGATCTCGCGAAAGAGCGCGGGGCCGGGGCCGCCGGACGGCGGGTCGACGAGGTCGGCGACCGACCGGGGAGAGAGCCCGTGGCGCTCGAGGAGGCGGGGGACCTCGATCCGTTCCTCCGGCCACTCGCGGTCCGTGCCCTCGATCCTTTGCCGCGAGAGCGCCTCGTGGCCGTGGCCGAGCACTTCGACCATCGGCCCGTCGAGCGTGTGCGAGAACGGTCCGTGGCCCAGGTCGTGGAGGAGCGCGCCGACGGTCACGCGGCCGCCGTCGGCCGGTGCGAGGCCGAGGTGCTCGGCCATCTGCTCGGCGACCCAGTACGCGCCGAGCGAGTGTTCGAGGCGCGTGTGGTTCGCCCCCGGGAACACGAGGTGGGCGAACCCTGTCTGCCGGATCCCCCACAGCCGCTGGAACTCGGGCGTGCCGAGCAGGGCAAGCGGCGCACCGTGGAAGGCGATCGGGCCGTGCACCGGGTCGAAGATCAGCTTGTGCGGGGCCGACCGGGTACGACGGGACGGCACGGCCGCGCCCACCCGCCGAGAACGGATAAGCCAACGGGAGTCCGGCGCGTTCGGTTCCCCCGGGTCCGAACGTATTTATCGGCACGGAGCCGTCGGAGAGCGACCATGGGGGAACGGGAGTCCGCCGCCGAGCGAACGGCCGACCCGCTCGAGGCCGTACGCCTCCGCTGGCAGACCGCCCAGGAGGCCGAGTCCCGCCCGGACCGGCCCCGGCACCTCGGGGCGTTGAAGGCGTTCCTTGCGACCGTCGAGCAGCACTCGGCCGAGGTCGCGCGGGCGGGCAGCGAAGTGGCGCCCTGGCTCGACGAGGCGTCGCTCGCGTTCTCGCGAGCCTCCCAGCCCGAGCTGGCCCGCCGGGCCGCCGACCTCGGGCTCAAGTTCGCCCCGGGCCACTCGGGCCTCCTCCACCACAAGGCGCTCATCCTCCTCGCGCAGAACCGCGACCTTCCCGAGGTCGTCGCGCTCGTGGACAAGGCGCTCGAGGGCAGCCCGCACGACAAGAGCCTCTGGGCGACGCGCGGCGACGCCCTCCGGCTTCAGGGCGAGACCGCCGACGCGGTCGAAGCGTACCTCCGGGCGCAGCAGCTCGACGCGGCGTCGACGCAGTACGTCGATCGGGCCCTCAAGCTTGCGCCCCACGACCCTCGGGTGCTCCGGACGAAGCTCGAGCTCGCGCGGGCCGTCGGCGGGGATCTGCCCGCGCTCGCGGCGTGCGACGAGCTGCTGAAGGAGAACCCCGGTGACCTCGACCTCCTGCGCGCGCGCGCCGAGCTCCTCGCCTCGGTCGGCCGAACCGAGGACGCCCTCGGACCGCTCAAGACGATCCTCGCGGGCCGTCCGGACGATGCCCGGGCGACGCTCCTCTACGCCCGTCTCCTCTTCCGCCTCGGCCGCACCGACGAGGGACTTCCGATCGTGAAGGCGATCGTAGAGAGCTCGGCGCCGCCGGACGCCCCCGCGCTCGCCGAGGTCGCCGCGCTCACCGAATCCGGGGCGCCCGAGCTCGCGCTCGCCGCCCGGGAGCGCCTGAGGGACGTCGAGCCGCGCAACCTGCAGAACCTGCTCGAACTCCGTTCGCTCGCGGTCCGCCTCGAGAAACCCGACGTCGCGCTCGGGGCGTGCCGGGCGGTGCTCGCGGCCTATCCGGACAACCTCGAGGCGATGCGTGGGATCGCGGAGATCGAGCTCGCGCTCGGCCACGCGGACGGCGCCGTCGAGGCGTACCGGACCCTGCGCACGGCCCATCCGCACGCGGTCGCGGAGATTCGCAAGGGGCTCGAGGTCGCGCAGACGCTGAAGCGGCCGGAGGTCGTCCGGGACTTCGCCGACGCGATCCTGGCCGACGAGCCCGGGGACCCGATCGCCCGGCTCGCCCTCGCCCGCACCCTGAGCGCCGAAGGCGACGTCGCCGGGGCGATCAAAGCCTACGACGCGCTCCTGAGCGCTCGCCCGGGGGAGATCGAGTACCTGATCGAGAAGAAGGCCGTTGTCTCCCGAACGAACGACCCCGCGGCGCTGGCCCCCGTCCTCGACGAGCTCTTCCGGCTCGACCCGACCCGGACGGACGTCGCGGTCGAGCGGGGGAACCTCTGGCTCGCGCTCGCCTACGACCAGCCCGAAGGTTCGGCGGAGCGGGACCGCGCCGCCCGGACCGCGCTCGTCTCTTACGAGCGAGCGTCGAGCGCCGCGGAAGCCGCGAACGTCGCGGAGCTCGGGATCGCCCGGGCCTCCCGGCTCGTGGGGGACCCCGAGCGGGCGATCGAGGCGTACCGGCGGTTCCTCGAGGACCCGGGCAACGCGCGGAGGTTCGACATCGTGAAGGAGCTCGCCCACACGCTGCGCGAGACCGGCCACTACTCGGAGGCGACCGAGGCGTACGGCCGGGCGATCTCGGGGGGCGCCGAGGACCCCGACCTCTTCTGGGGCGCCGTCGAAGTCCTGGCGCTCCTCAACCAGGACGCCCGCGCGCTCCAGCTGCTCGACCTCCTGCTCCGCCGCGAACCGTCGAACCCGCTCTTCCTGAGGAAGAAGGGCCAGCTCCTCCTCAAGACCGGGCGGCGTGCCGAGGCGCTCTCCGTCCTCCAGCAGGCGGTTCAGACGACGCACGGCGACCCGCACGCCCATTTCGAGGTCGCGGAGGCCCTGCGAGCGCAGGGGGCGTACGCCGACGCGATCGCGTACTACCGCCAGGGGCTCACGATCGACCCGAAGAACCGCCACGGCCGTCTCGCGCTCGCGGAAACCCTCCAGCTCGCCGGGCAGTATTCCGAGGTCGTCCAGATCATCGACCCCCTGCTCGTCGAAGAGCCGAACGACCTCGCGGCGTGGAAGGTGCGGGGCGATGCGTTGCGCTCGCTCGGACGACCGAGCGAGGTTCTCTACTCGCTCAAGGCGATCCTCCTCCTCGAGCCCGAGAACGGTCCGGCGCTGCTCGAGATGTACCGGCTCCACCGCGACGCGGGCGAGACGCGCGAGGCGTATGACGACCTTTCCCGCCTGCTCGCGACGGACGCCCCCGAGGCGAGCGACGCCACGCTCCAGCTCGACCGCGGCGACCTCGCCGCGACGCTCGGCCTCGCGGAGGAGGCGAACCAGGCGTACGAGCGAGCGGCCCAGGTCGACCCGGTCCTCAAGGTCGAGATCGCGATCCGACGGGCCCGGCTTCGCCTCACCGCGGGGCGACCCGACCTCGCGCTCGAGGTCCTGGACGACGGACTGAAGGCCGTCCCCGAAGGCGGCCCCTCGAACCTCGCGGCCCAGCTCCTGCGCGCGGAGATCCTGAGCGGCCTCGAACGTCCGTCGGAGGCTCGCGGGGTCTTCGAGGAGGTGCGCCGGCGCGAGCCGAAGTCCCCGATCGCGCTCGCCGGCATCGCGAAGTCGATGCTCGAAGAAGGCAAGCACGCCGAGGCGGCCGAGTTCGTCCGGGCCGCGCTCCCCCAGGTCCCGCCGCAGGAGTCGCTCTACCTGCTCCTCGCCGAGGCCGAGAGCGGCCTCGCGCACCTCGATGTCGCCGAGGAGACCCTGCGCAAGGGGGTCGAGCTCCTCCCGAAGAGCGTCCCGCTCTGGGTGCATCTCGGGGAGCTCGCGATCGCCCGGCAGGCGTGGTCGGAGGCGTCGGACGCGTTCGCGCACGCTCTCGCGCTCGCCCCGGCGGACGTCGAGGTCCTCCTGCGGGCCGGGCTCGTCGCGATGCGCCTCCAGCACCCCAACGAGGCGCTCGCGCTCTACGACCGGGCGACCGCGGCCGACCCGAACCACAGGCAGGCGTGGACGAATCGCGGGCTCGCGCTCATCGCGATCGGGCGGCCGACCGACGCGGTCGCGTCCTTCGACCGGGCGCTCGCGCTCGACTCCGACTTCGCGCCGGCGAAGGACGGGAAGAAGGTCGCGGTCCAGAAGACCCGCGACACGGAGATCCAGCGCCACGGCCGGGAGTCGCTCCTCCTCGAGGCGCGACTCGGCCGCTCGGTCACTAAGAACGACCTCTTCGTCACGCTCCACGTGCCGTACGAGTTCCTCGAACCGG
>JAJZGO010000016.1 GCA_021798415.1 Thermoplasmata archaeon
CCCTGAGCGCGCGCCCGGTCGCGCAGAGCGCGGCGATGGGACACGCCCCGCAGCGCGGGCCGATCGGACGGCACACGTTCTGGCCGTGCTGGACGAGGAGGGGGTTGAGGGGGATCCAGAACCGGTCGGGAAGGACTTCCCGGAGCGCTCGCTCGGTCTCGTCCGGTCGGAGCGTCCGCACGACGCCGAGACGGTTGGCGATCCGGTGCACGTGCGTATCGACGGGGATCGCGGGGATCCCGTAGCCGAAGACGAGGACGCAGTTCGCGGTCTTCGGACCGACGCCCGGCAGCGACGTGAGCGTCTCGAACGACGGCGGAGGCACCCCGCCGAAACGGTCGAGCAGGGTCGCGGCGCACGCGACGATCGCCCGGGCCTTCACGCGGTAGAACCCGGTCGCCCGGATCAGCCGCTCGACCTCGGGAAGAGGGGCCCCCGCCAGCGAGCGGGCGTCGGGGAAGCGCGCGAAGAGGAGCGCGGACGCCCGGTCGGTGTTCTCGTCCCGCGTCCGTTGCGACAGGATGGTCCCGATCAGGACCTGGAACGGGTTCTCCGCGTGGTCCCGCAGGTACGGCGTCCTCCAGTCCCCGGTGCCGTAGAACGACGAGAGGCGGTCGAGGATCTCCTCCCACGGGAACGGGGACCGGGGGGACGGCACTAGCGCCCCCCTCGTCGGGGTCGGCGACCGGCGTCCGACGGCGGGGGGAGCGGAGGCCGTTCTCCGGCCCCCGGGTCCGAGAGGTCGGGCTCCGCCCGGTCGTCGCCGCGCCGCACGAGCTCCCCGATCAGGTAGTCGCTCCCGACGACGAGCACGAGACCGTCCGGCCCGGTGGCCGCGCGGGCGAGGCGGACCCCTTCCTCGGCGGACCGAGCGAGGACGACCCGGGGGAACCGGCCGATCGCGCTCGCCCGGACCTCCGCGACCCCGAGCGCCCGCTCGGAGCGGACCGGCACGACGACGAGCGTGCGGGCGAGGGGGGCGAGCGCGTCCAGGATCCGGTCGACGTCTTTGCCGCGCAGGCAGCCGAAGACGATCGAACTCTCGGCCGGTTCGGCGAGCGGGGCGATCTCGCCCAAGCTCTCCGCGACCGCGCGGGCGCTCTCGGGCGTGTGGGCGACGTCGTAGAAGACCTCGGGACGGCGCCCGACCCGCTCCAGGCGGCCGGGCCACCGAACGGCCCCGAGCCCCGCCCGGACCGCGCGCTCGTCCGGCGCCCGTCCGTCCGAGCCGAGGAATCGCACGACCGCGGCGAGGGCGAGCGCGGCGTTCTCGGGCTGGAACCGCCCGAGCAGGGGCATCCCCACGTCCTCGAACGTTCGTCCGGGCAGCCGGACCGTGAACGTCTGGCCCTCCTCGGAGAGCGTCCGCTCGCCGACCCGCACCTCGGTGCCGAGGCGCCAGAGCGGGACCCCGCACCGTGCGGCCTCGGCCGCTACGACCGTCTCGGCCTCGGCGGGGAGCCGGCCGACGACCCCGGTCATGCCCGGGTGCAGGATCCCCGCCTTCTCGGTGGCGATCGCCGTGAGCGTCGGCCCGAGGACGTCCGTGTGCTCGAGCTCGAGGGTCGTGATGACGCCGACGCGGCTAAAGAGGACGTTGGTCGCATCGAGCCGCCCCCCGATGCCGACCTCGACCACCGCGGCCCCGACCTCCTCCCGGGCGAACCGGTCGAGGGCGAGGACGGTCGTCACCTCGAAGAACGTCGGGGGTCGCTCGAGCCGACCCGTCCGCTCGAGCCTCTCCGCGAGCGCGTCGATCCGGGCGACGCCCTCGACGACCCCCTGGGTCGAGATCGGGACCCCGTCGATGCGGATCCGCTCGCGGTAGCTCGCGAGGTGGGGCGACGTGAAGAGCCCGACCCGCACCCCGTGCTCCGAGAGGATCGACTGGGCGATCGTGGCCACCGAGCCTTTCCCCTTGCTGCCGGTGACGTGGATCGCGGGGTATGTGCGCTGGGGGTTCCCCATCGCGTCGAGTAGCGCACGGATCACGTCGAGCCCGGGCCGCAGGCCGAAGCGCCGGCGGCCAAAGAGGCTCTCGAGCGTTGTGCGGTACTCGTCACGCTCCACGGGAACGGGAGGTCCGGAGCCGAGCGGCCGCTTATTAAGGCTCACGGGGTCCCGTCGCGTCGAACGAGCCAGTGGCACGGGTCCGAATGGGCCGCAATGGCATCCCAGCGGTCCCGCTCCGTCGGGTCTCCGAATCCATCGTTCCGTACCCACCCTGTGCGACCTGCGCCCAATACGGCTTCCGGCGGTCCGGGTGAGGGTCCATGGATCTCACTTCCCCCGGACCTCCCGCGTGGCCCGTGCCAGGAGCTGCCTTGGTCGCCGCACAGGCTTCACCTGGCCGGAGACCGACTCCACGGTGCGCTTCCGTCCGCCGTGGCATGCTCGACCTCCACGCCCTCCACTCACTCCGGACCTCTCGGCGCATCGGGGGCTCGTCTTGGACCCGCCGCTCGGTCGGCCTCCTCGCCTTGGTTCCGGAGGGTAAGTAGTAGGCGTAGGCTCCCGGGACCTAGAACGCACGAAGCGTCTCCTCCCCCAAGCATCCCGAATCCACCGCGATCTCTCGGGGAAGGACCGGAGGTTCGGCCGGGTCCGCCCCGCGATCGGGGCCAAATGCCCGGATCGCGAAGCGCTTGGGTCGCCCCCGGGGGCCACGATGATCTGCGCCTGCTCGTCGACCATCGCCCGGCAGTTGGCCCCGCACGAACGACCCTCGGTCGGCCCCGTACGGCTCGATCCCTGGTTCGGGCTCGGTGAAGTTGTACGGTCTCTTCGGATCCACGGGCGGCCGCCGTTACGCCGTCTCGTTCAGTCAAATAGCGCCCTGCGTTGTAGCCGGCATGGCTCCCGGTGCGCCGGAAGGCTACACGCTTCCGTGGACGTCTCCCGCGTATGGACCCCCGCCGTTCGACATGACTCAATGCCGACAGGTACTGGTCCAGTTCGAAGCCGACCCGACGCGGATTGCCCGCCTCATCCCTCCACCGTTCGAGGTACCCGAACGTCCGTTCGCCTGCGCCTTCGTCGGTGACATGCGGCAAGTGCCCGGACCGGGACGGTATCACGAAGGCGCGCTGCTCCTGGGAGTGAAGTTCCGGGACCGCACCTCGACCTATGCCCCGTTCCTCTGGACCTCCAGCGACGAGGCCCTGCTGGTCGGGCGCGAGCTCTACGGCATGGCGAAGATGCTGTGCGAACCGGAGGCGCTCGTCGAGGACGGGAACGAGATTGTCGGGACAATCCGTCGGCGTACCGGGCCGCTAGTACGGGTCGCCTTTGCCTACGGCCGTAGGGGGAACCCGACGGACCTGCCCACGACGCCGAACCGCCTTTGCCTTCGGACGATCCCGAGTCCCGACCCCCGCGTGCCGGGCCTGCGACAGGTCGTCTTCACGACGCTCGAGCGCTATGCTCTCCACGAGATCTGGGAGGGCCGCGGTCATGTCGAGTTCTTCGGATCGGCCCATGCCGACATCCATCGTCTCGCGCCAACACGGGTCGTGAACGCATGGTACCTCGAGTCGAGTTGGACCTTACCGGGGGGGACGATCCTGTCCGACGCGGCCACCGACCACTGGGTCTGACAAGACTCGGACCGACCCCGGCGCTGAGTCGCTTGGCTCTCCGGCCGGTACACGGAAACGACCCGAGGCAACGCGCGGTACGGCTCGGACCGTACCGGTCCCACAGGGCGGCGTTCCACCGTGAGCGAGGAGAGGTCGGGCCGGGCGTAGCGACCGACACGATCCGGCGTCCGTCGGAGCACGACAGCCTCCTCGGGGGCCACCGTCGCGCAGGGGCTCCCCTCGCCCGGTAGAATGGGCCTACACGAAGGATCGGGCCGGGGGATCACCGCAGAATCGCCGTCGTCGAGGCACTCGTCCGGGTCGCGGACGGACCGCTCCCGCCCGGCATGGACCCGGGGAGGTCGTTTCCCAGGAACGCGGTCCCGCCACTTACGACCCAGCGACGGGCCCCCCGCGCGATGTGACGCACCGTCGCGAACCATCCCTTCCCCTCGTCGGTAGCAAGCGCGACGTAGACTTCGGGAGGCTCGGCGTAAAGCGCGGGGCGTGCGAGCGGCACGCAGCCCTCCCAGCAAATGGGACCCGCAAGACGCCCTCCACCGGCGTCCTTAGTAGGTCGACCGCTCGCGATACCGGCCGAAGACGTCCTGGAAGGCGCGAACGATCTCGCCGAGCGTCGCCTTGGCCCGGAGCGCGTCGAGCACGGCGGGCATCGTGTTGCCCCTCTCGGTCTCCGCGACCTTGCGCACCCGGTCGAGCGCGGCCGCGTGGCGCCGCGGGTCCCGGCGCGCCCGCAACGCCTTGAGCCGACGGGACTGGACGCGTCGGGCCTCCTCGGTGATCTTGAGGCGGGGGACCTTCACCGGCTCGTCGCTCGCGTACACGTTCACCCCGACGACCTTCTCGGTCCCGGACTCGAGGGCCCGCTGGTAGCGGAACGAGGCCTCCTGGATCTCGCGTTGGAAGAAGCCGCGTTCGATCCCCGCGACGACCCCGCCGAGCTCGTCGATCCGCTCGAAGTACCGCTCGACCTCCTCCTCGATGTGGTCGGTCAGCCACTCGACGAAGTAGCTCCCACCGAACGGGTCGATCGCGTCGGCGACGCCGGCCTCGTGCGCGAGGATCTGCTGGGTCCGGAGCGCGATCCGCACGGCGTCCTCGCTCGGGAGCTGGATCGCCTCGTCGAACGAGTTCGTGTGCAGCGACTGGGTACCGCCGAGGACCCCGGCGAGCGCCTGCACCGTCGTCCGAACGACGTTGAGCTCGGGCTGCTGCGTGGTCGCCGAACACCCGGCGGTCTGGGTGTGGAACCGCATCCAGAGCGAACGCTCCTTCTTCGCCCCGAACTCCTCGCGCATCACGCGCGCCCAGATCCGGCGCCCGGCGCGGAACTTGGCGATCTCCTCGAAGAAGTCGTTGTGCGAGTTGAAGAAGAACGAGAGGCGGGGCGCGAACTCGTCGACGTCCAGCCCCCGGGCTTTCGCCTCCGCGACGTAGGTGCGCCCGTCGGCGAGGGTGAACGCGAGTTCCTGGATCGCCGTCGACCCCGCCTCGCGGATGTGATACCCCGAGATCGAGACCGGGTTCCACCGCGGGGTGTGGCGCGTGGCGAACTCGATCGTGTCGGTGACCAGGCGCAGCGCCGGCCGGGGCGGGTAGAGGAACTCCTTCTGGGCGATGTACTCCTTCAGGATGTCGTTCTGGGTCGTGCCGCCCAGCCGGGAGAACGGGACGCCGCCCGCGCGCCCGGTGAGGAGGTACATCCCCCAAACGATGTTCGCGGGCCCGTTGATCGTCATGCTCGTCGTGACCCGGCCGAGGGGGATCCCCTTCAGGAGCCGTCCCATGTCGTCGAGCGAGCTCACGTTCACCCCGCACTTTCCGACCTCGCCGCGGGACTCCGTATCGTCCGCGTCGAGGCCGTAGAGCGTGGGGTCGTCGAACGCGATCGAAAGTCCGCTCTCCCCGTGCTGGAGCAGGTAGCGGAACCTTTGGTTCGTGTCCTCGGGGGCTCCGAACCCGGAGAACATGCGCATCGACCACCGCCGCCCGCGGTACATCGTCGGGTGGATGCCGCGGGTGAACGGGGGTTGGCCGGGGTAGCCGATGCGGTCGAACGTCGAGCGGGGCGACCGCGGGGTGTACACGCGCTCCACCGGGATCCCACCGAGGGTCGTGAACGACTCCTTTCGCTCCGGGCCCTTCGCGAGCGCCGGCGCGAGGACCTCGGCCTCCCAGCGCGCGCGGCGCTCGGCGATCGGGTCCGCGGGCCCCCTCCCCGGAGCCGGAACCTCCGACGGGGCGCGTCCGGCGCGGCTCGCGTTCATCCCGATCGAGGACAGGCGAACGGCAGTATAACGGTGGAGGAGCCGACGACGACGCGCGGGGAGGGCGCCCTCGGGGCCGCCGTCGCGGGGTCTCAGGCGACGCGAAGCCCAACGAGGTCGGTGCGCCCCCGCCGGGCGACGGCGACACCGAGCGACCGGGCGAACCGCGGGAACGACTGACCGGTCCAGGCCGTGTTGTCGGCGAGGACGACCGCGCCCGGGACGAGCTTGGGTCGGACGGTCTCCAGCTCGAACGTGAGGTGGGCGGGCGTGTGCAGGCTGTCGTGGAGGAAGAGCCCGATCGAACCGACCTCGCGCGCCAGTCGGGGGAGGAGCGTCTCGCTCGCCCCGAGCCTCAGGTCCCAGCCGGACCGCACGGACGCCGGGATCGCCCAGCCACTCGATCGGCCCGGGGGTACCGCGACCGGCGAGTCGGAAGGACCGAACGTCGCCCCCCGCTGCGGGGTCGGGCGGTCGATGGAGTGGAGGCGGCCCTTCCGGTTGCGCGCGAGCGCGAGCAGGAGGTGCGCCGAGGAGACCCCACTGCTCACACCGGTCTCGACCACGTGGTCGGGCCGAAGCAGGCGGACGATCGCGTAGAGCTCGAGCGGGGCTCGGAACTGCGCGTAGTGCGAGCGGCCTCCCTCGCGATGGAGCCGTCGGATCTCCGCCTCGATCGGAACGAGGTCGGCGAGCTCCTCCAGCACCTCGCTCAGCCGCGCGGTCGGGGCCCCGGTCAACCGCTCCAACCATCGCACGTTCGGCCGCGCGCGAGGGTCGCCGAGGGCGAGTCGCGCCCGGCGGGCCGCCTCGAGGGCTCCCGGCGAGAGGCGCGGCGGAGGACGGGCGCGCGCGGAAACGGTCATCGGGCCTCGTCCCGCACCACCGGCTTCGGCTTGAGGTGCGCCCTATCGACCACGAGCCGCGCGGTCGACGGGGCGGAGACCACGTGGGTCGATTCGAGCTCGATCCGGCGCGCGAAGAACGGCGCGTCCACGACCAGGGTCTCGTATTCCCCTCCCTCTCCCGCGACGTTGAACGACCGCGCCGAGCGACCGCGACGCTCGAGCTCGTCGACGAGCCCGGTGTCGAGCCGGCGGCCGAGGAGGTCGGGAGTCAGGGGCTCGGCCGAGAGGTGGACGAGCCGGATGTCGAGCCCGGCCGCGACCTCCTCGCGGACGACGAGGCCCGGGGCGACCCGCCACAGGGGCGCGTAGACCCGTCGGCCGAGTCGGTCGGAGACGCGGAGCACCCGGGCCCACTGGTACGACGAGGCGATCGCCCCCACGACGACGGGGCCCGCGCTTCCCGAGAGCGCGGCCGACAGGGCGGCCAGCTCGGCGGCTTCGTCCCGGCCTTCGACCGGCACCGCGCGGTGCCGCTTCCCCCACGCCTCGGCCTGCAGGGCGACCAAGTCGAGGTTCGGGGTGTGGAACATCATCGAGTCGGGGTCGGAGGGACGAAGGGTCACGAGCTCGTCGACGGGCCAGCCCTGCGTGTCGGCGAGGTAGGCGGAGTAGACCGAGTCCTTGCCGCCCGAGACGAGCGCGGTGACGGTCATCGACCACCGGCGGCTCTTACGGGAGCCCGAGCCCGGTCCGCCAGCGCTCGTAGAGGGGTCGGAGCGCGATCTTCGCCACGGTCCGGCCGCTCCAGCGCAGCTCGCCCGGACCTTCGGCGACCGAGCCGAGCCGCGCGAGGGGGGCGGGGGCAAGGGCACGTTCGAAGCGGCGCTCGCTCGCTCGGGGAACCTCGACGACGAAGCGCGAGCCTCCCTCGACCGCGAGCGCGGGACCCGGGGCGGTGAGGCCGGCCGTGGCGAGGTCGATCGCGAACCCGAGGTCTCCCCCGAACGCCATCTCGCAGAGGGCGACCGCGAGCCCCCCGTCGGAGACGTCGTGGGCCGACCGGACGAGGCCCCTTTGCATGGCGCCGAGGAGGCGGTCGCCCGTGGCGCGCAGGGCCGTCGGGTCGGGCCGGGGAAGTCGCAGGCCGGTGCGGGCGTTCCTCCGTGCCCAGAGCGAGCCGCCGAGTTCGGGACGCGAGCGCCCGAGGAGGTAGACCGAGTTCCCCGCCGTCTTGAAGTCGGTCGTAACGGCCTTCGCGATGTCGTCCACGATCCCCGTCGCAAGGAGGACCGGGGTCGGGGGGATCCCGGCGCCGAGGCCGCCGTTGTAGAAGCTCACGTTCCCTGAGGGGACGGCGAACCCGAGCGCGCGCGCGGCGCGGCCGAGCCCTCGCGTCACGTCCGCGAAATCCGCGAGGACGCTCGGGTCCTCCGGGTTGCCGAAGTTGAGGCAGTTCGTGAACGCGTCGGGGCGGGCGCCCGTCGCGTAGAGGTTGCGGGCCGCCTCCTCCACGACCCACATGGCCCCGTCGCCCGGGTCCTCGCGGCACGCCCACGGCTGCGCCGCGGTCGTCAGCGCGATGCCGCGCGGGCTCGCGCGACGCGGTCGCAGGACGGAGGCATCGCCGTGGGACGGGCTCGTCACGAGGCCGTGCAGCGATTTGACGACCGTGCGCCCCTGGACCTCGTGGTCGTAGACCCGGATCACCCCTTCGCGGGAGACCGAGTCGGGGGCGAGCACGAGTTCGGAGACGAGGGCCTCGAGGTCCTCGGACGGGACCGTCGGGTTCGGGCGGTACCGACGCGCGCGCCGTCGGGTGGGGCGGCGGAGCGGCGGCGGGTCGACGCGGAAACCGACCCGCAGGTGCGCCGCCGGCGCTCCGTTCCAGTCGATGGTCTCGAACGGGCCCGGGGTGACCTCGCCGATGTCGGTGGCCGGCACGTCGTACCGGCGGAAGATCGCGAGCACGGCCGAGACGTCGCGGGGCCGTACGTCGAGGACCATCCGCTCCTGGGACTCGGAGATCCAGACCTCCCACGGTTCGAGCCGCTCTTCGCGCAGCGGCACCCGGGCGAGGTCGAGGTGAGACCCGAACCCGCCGGCGTGGACGAGCTCGCCGGAGGCGGACGCGACCCCTCCGCCGCCGAGATCCTTGAGGCCCTGGACCAGCTTGCGGTCGAACGCCTCCAAGCAGCTGTGGATCAGCGGCTCCTTCATGATCGGGTTCCCGAGCTGGACCGCGCCCCGGCTCTCCGTCTCGCTGCGTTCGGTGAGCTCCTTCGACGCGAAGGCGACGCCCCCGATCCCGTCCCGACCGGTGAGGCCGCCGACCAGGAGGAGCCGGTCGCCAATCGCCCGGGCGCGGTTCGGGAGCAGCCGGTTCCGCGGGAGGAACCCCACGCAGCCGACGTTCACGAGCGGGTTCACGGTGTACGCCGGGTCGAAGTACAGGCCCCCCGACACCGTGGGAACGCCGACGCGGTTGCCGTAATCTCGAATCCCCGCGATGACGCCCTCGGCGAGATAGAGCGGGCTCTTCACTCCGCGAGGGAGCTCGCCGACCGGGAGGCCGAGCGGGCCGAAGAACAACGGATCGCTGAGCCCGATGGGCTTGGCGCCGACGGCGAGGACGTCGCGCAGGATCCCCCCGATGCCGGTGCCGGCTCCCCCGTACGGTTCGACGGCCGACGGGTGGTTGTGCGACTCGATCCGCAGGGCGTAGGCGAACCCCGGCTCGAACCGCATGACCCCCGCGTCCCCGGTCCCGAGGACCCGGGGGTCCTGGCGCAGCCGGCCGAAAGCACGGCGGAGGAAGACGCGGGAACTCTTGTAGCTGCAATGCTCGCTCCAGCTCTGCGCCAGCCCGGCGAGCTCGAGGTCCGTCGGGTCGCGGCCCTCGGCCCGGAAGTACGACTTCAGGCGGGCCAGCTCGGTTCGGTCGAATCCGAGGCCACGCTCGCGCGAGAGCGTCGCGAGGTCGGAGGCCGATGCGGACCTTAGAGGGACGGTGCGGACGTGCTCGGCCCACTCCGCCATGGCGCTCAACCGGACCGTGACGACACCGTGACCCGATGGATCACCGGGTTCGCGAGCAGCCGGTCGACGGCCTCGTCGGCGCACCGGCGCGCCTCGTCGGGCGAGACCCCGGAAAACTCGAGGTCGTACACGCGGGCGGTCGTCACGCGCGGGACGGACGCGATCCCGAGCAGGCCGAGCGCCTTCTCGATGCTCTCGGCTTCCGCGTCGAGCACCCCCGGCTTGAGCTCGACCCGCACCTCGACACGAACCGAAGCCGGCGGATGGGCCACGCCTTCTCCCCTCGACGAGCTACGGGGCGAACTAGATAACGGTCGCGCCCACGACCCGTCGCCCGGCTCCCGCCCCTCTTTCGTCCGGCCGTTCCGGGCCCCCATGCGCGGGGTCCCGGGGGCGTCGCCCACGGGGTCGGAGAGGGTGCGCGACCGCCCCCGTCCCGCGGTCGGCCGATGGCGGCGTACGAAAGCCTAAATAGAGGTCATTTCTCGGCGGGTCGGCTCGGTGGGGGGCCGGCCATCATGGAGGAGTTCATCTGCAGCGTCGAGTTCCTTCGGGGACCGACCGACCTGATCGCCCGTGTTTCGAGCGAAGCCGGGGGCGTGCGCGAGTACCGTGCGGCCTCCGCGGGGTCTGTGATCGACCAGGTCATCAACGACCTCCAAGAGGAGTTCGAGTCCGCCCCGGTGGCGTAACGGCGGGGAGGTCGGGCATCCGCTTTCGGTACTGGGTCACCGCGTTCGGAGGAAGGAAGAATGGAGAAACCGTCGGAGTCTAAGGCGCCGGTCAGTCGGGCGGTCGAGAGCGCCTTCACGAAGGTATGGGGGGACGAGAGCGTCGTCGCCCTCATCGCCCTCAAGGTCGAGACCGCGGAGGCCGACACGGTCGCCGGCGAGGTTTCGAAGTTCGGCGAGGTCGAGGACGTCTTCCTCGTCACCGGCGACACCGACATCTTCCTCAAGGTCCGATTCCCCCACTACGAGGAGCTCAAGGAGTTCGTCCTCCACCGCCTCCCGGCGGTCCGGGGGATCCGCGAGACGAAGACCCTGCTCGTCGTCACCGCGTACAAGGAGGCCGGGGAGACCCGCCACGCATGACGGCCCCTCACTCGGCCACGGACGTCGGCAGCGAGGCCGCCGCGCCGGCGGTCGCGGTGGTCGACGCGTCGGCGCTCCGACGCATCGTCGACTCGCTCGTCCAGCTCGAGGACGACGTGTCGGTTCCGCGCAATGTCCGGAGGGGCGCCCAGAGCGCGAAGGACGAGCTCTCGAAGCCTCGGGTCGCGCTGGACGTACGCATCGCGAGCGCGGTCTACGTCCTCGACGACCTCGCGAACGACCCGAACCTTCCGACCCACGGGCGCACCGCCATCTGGTCGATCATCTCGAACCTGGAGAGCCTTCAGTGAATTCCCCCGGGGATAGGTTGATATACGGCGCCCGGGTCCCACCGGTCCGGAACGGGATCGGGCCCGTAGCTCAGTTAGGTTGGCCGGCCGGTTCGCTCGCCGGCCCTACAAAGAGCATCTGGCTTTTAACCAGGTGGTCGGGGGTTCGAACGAGTCGCGCCGCGAGACCCGCGGAACGGCCCCGAGCATCCCCCCGGGCCCGTTCCGCTCCTCGGAGATCCCCATGAGCCCCAGCAATCCCCCCCGTCGCTCCCGCAAGCGAGCCGCCCCCGAGAAACCCCCCGCCCCCCCCCGGCCGTTCGTGGCCCACCACCTCGCTCCCCCGCACGAGATCCTCTCGGAGGAGGAGTCGGGGAAGATCCTCGAAACCCTCGGGACCCCGTCGGAGCGGCTGCCGAAGATCCTCGTCAGCGACCCCGGCCTGCGGACCGACCCGAAGTACGACGACGCGCGATCGAGCGGCGAGAAGCTCGTCGGTCGTCTGGTCCGCGTCCGACGCCCCAGCGCCACCGCCGGCGAAGCGATCGCCTACCGGTTGATCGTCCCGTCGGTCGGAGGAGATTGACGAATCCATGCGCGAAATCGTAGACGGCTTCTTCCGCGAGCGATCGATCGTCAACCACCACCTCGCCAGCTTCAACGACTTCCTGCCCACGAAGGACAATCCGAACTCGCGGATGCAGCGGATCGTGGACGACGCCCGCGTCAGCGAGGACTCGACCGAACGCGGCGTCATCCGCCTGGACGTCCAGAAGACGAAGAGCTCGATCTACGTGCGCGTCGGACGGCGCCGGGACGCGCGGGGGAACGTGAACCCGTCGGCGGAGCCGACGATCTTCATCGGCGCCCCGTTCGTCAAGGAGCCCGTCGGCTCGAAGCCGACGCTCACCCCGATGGAGGCGCGCCTGCGCAACCTCACGTACCAAGCCCCGATCTACCTGAAGGTCACGGTCGTCGAGAACGGCGTCGAGCGCGCCCCCGAGGACGTGCACATCGGGGACCTCCCGATCATGGTCAAGAGCCGTCCGTGCAACCTGAACCGCTACAAGATCTCGGAGGACGACCAGATCTGGCTGTCCGACGACGAGTACCGCGCGAAGCTGGTCGAGTACGGCGAGGATGCCCTCGACCCCGGAGGGTACTTCATCATCGGCGGCACCGAGCGGGTCATCATCAGCCTCGAGGACCTCGCCCCGAACCGCATCTTCGCGGAGTACAACGAGCGCTACGGCACGCCGATCGAGAGCGCGAAGGTCTTCAGCCAGCGCGGCGGGTATCGCTCGCTCACGATCGTCGAGAGGAAGAAGGACGGGATGCTCCAGGTCTCGGTCCCGACGGCGAGCGGCCAGATCCCGCTCGTGATCCTGATGAAGGCTCTCGGGATGAAGAACGACGAGGAGATCTTCCAGGCGGTCCTGGGGGAGCTATTGCCGCTGGACGAACCGTTCGTCCAGACGATGAAGCATCTCTTGAACGTCAACCTCGAGGAGTGCGTCTCGAAGAGGCTCTACCCGCCGGAGGGGATCCTCACGACCGAGGACGCGCTCATCTTCCTCGAGAAGAAGTTCGCGACCGGCCAGGCGAAGGAGTACCGGCAGCGCAAGGTCGACGGGATCCTCGACCGTTCGCTCCTGCCCCACCTCGGCGACACGAAGGCCGACCGCCTGAAGAAGGCCCTCTACCTCGCCCGCATGGCGCGCACGGTCCTCGAGCTCCACCTCAAGGTCCGCGGCGAGGACGACAAGGACCACTACGCGAACAAGCGTCTCAAGCTCGCGGGGGACCTGATGGAGGACCTGTTCCGGGTCGCCTTCTCCCTGCTCCTCAAGGACCTCAAGTACCAGCTCGAGCGCTCCTTCGCGCGGAAGAAGGACCTCCGGATCGCGAGCGCGATCCGCCCCGACCTCCTGACGCAGCGCCTGGTCCACGCCCTCGCGACGGGCAACTGGGTCGGCGGCCGCTCGGGCGTGAGCCAGGTGCTCGACCGCACGAGCCACATGTCCACGATCAGCCACCTGCGGCGCGTGACGAGCCCCCTCACGCGCAGCCAGCCGCACTTCGAGGCGCGCGACCTCCACCCGACGCAGTGGGGTCGGCTCTGCCCGAACGAGACCCCCGAGGGCCAGAACTGCGGTCTCGTCAAGAACTACGCGCTGTGCGTCGACGTTTCGGAGGGCGCGGACGAGGAAGAGGTCACTCTCATCCTGCGCGACCTCAACACGCGCGAGATCGGTCCCGAGGTCTTCCAGGAGGCGGCGGCGCCGAAAGGAAAGCGGGCCGCGCGCGTCTACGTCAACGGGAACCTCGTCGGGCTCCACTCCCAGCCGCTCGAGCTCGTGAGGGAGATTCGCGAGCGGCGGCGCACCGGGACGCTCTCGCCGACCCTCGGGGACCGGACCTACGAGATCAACGTCCGCTACGACGACGAGATGAACGAGGTCATCGTCCACTGCGACTCGGGCCGTCTGCGCCGCCCGCTCATCGTCGTGAAGAACGGGGTGCCGCGGGCGTCCCGTTCCGACCTCGACGAACTCTCGCGCGGGACCCTCTCGTTCAGCGACCTCATTCGGCAGGGGAAGATCGAGTGGGTCGACGCCGAGGAGGAGGAGGACTCTCTCATCGCCGTGGAGGCGTTCGTCTCCCCCGACCGCTGCCCGAAGTGCAGCAAAGCGCTCAGCCGCAGCGACGTCCGCTGGATGTCGATGGGCGACAAGCGCGACGAGGCGATCGTCGAGTGCGGGCTCTGCCACGCGGAGTTCCCGACCGCGGACCTCATCGGCGAGCGCAGCACGCACCTCGAGATCGACCCGAACCTGATGCTCGGAGTCTGCACCGGGCTCATCCCGTACCCCGAGCACAACTCGGCGCCCCGGAACACGATGGGCTCGGGGATGGCGAAGCAGGCGCTCGGCGTCGAGTCGGTCAACTACCGCCGCCGCCCCGACACGCGCGGCCACCTGCTCCACTACCCGCAGGCCCCGCTGCTCCAGACGGAGACGATGCGCTACGTCCACTTCACCGAGCGGCCCGCCGGCCAGAACTTCGTGGTGGCGGTCCTCTCCTACGAGGGGTACAACATGCAGGACGCGCTCGTCTTCTCGAAGGGCGCGATCGACCGTGGACTGGGCCGGTCGTCGTTCTTCCGAACCTACCGCGGGGAGGAGCGCAAGTACCCGGGCGGCCAGGAGGACCGCTTCGAGATCCCCCGCCCCGACGTCGCGGGCGCGCGGGTCGACACCGCCTACCGCAGCCTGGGCGAGGACGGTCTCATCTACCCGGAGCTCGAAGTGACGGAAGGCGACGTCCTCGTCGGAAAGACGAGCCCGCCGCGGTTCCTCGAAGAGAAGACGGACCTCCTGACGCCGCAGAAGCGCCGCGAGACGAGCGTCACGGTCCGGTTCGGCGAATCCGGCTGGGTCGACAATGTCATCCTCACCGAGGGCGAGAACATCTCGAAGCTCGTGAAGGTGAAGGTCCGCAACCAGCGGGTCCCCGAGCTCGGCGACAAGTTCGCGAGCCGTCACGGGCAGAAGGGCGTCATCGGCCTCATCGTCCCGCAGGAGAACCTCCCGTTCACGCGGGACGGAGTGACCCCGGACCTTCTGATCAATCCGCACGCGATCCCCTCGCGCATGACCGTCGCCCACGTCCTCGAGATGCTCGGCGGCAAGGTCGGCGCGCTCGAGGGGCGGACGATCGACGGCACGGCGTTCTCGGGTGCGCGGGAGGAGGCGCTCCGCGAGGGCCTGAAGGCCCTCGGGCTCCACCCCTCGGGCCGCGAGACCCTCTACGACGGGCTCACGGGCCGACGCTTCGAGGCCGAGATCTTCGTGGGCGTGATCTACTACCAGAAGCTCCACCACATGGTCGCGGGCAAGATGCACATGCGGTCGCGCGGCCCGGTCCAGATCCTCACGCGCCAGCCGACCGAGGGTCGGTCCCGCCAGGGCGGTCTCCGGTTCGGAGAGATGGAGCGCGATTGCCTGATCGGGCACGGCGTGGCGATGGTGATCAAGGACCGCCTGCTGGACGAGTCCGACGGAACGATCCAGTACGTCTGCGGCAACCCCGAGTGCGGGCACATCGCGATCCCGGACACGCGGGCCGGCTCGCTGCGGTGCCCGAGCTGCGGGAACACGTCGTCCATCTACCCGGTCGAGATGAGCTACTCGTTCAAGCTCCTCCTCGAGGAGCTGATCAGTCTCGGCGTGATCATGCGGCTCCAGCTCGAGGAGATGCGGTAGGAGGGACGACGATGGTCCAGGGTCTTTCGAAGAAAATCAAGAGCCTGCAGTTCGCGTTCCTTTCGCCGGACGAGATCCGCCGGATGAGCGGCGCGAAGATCATCACGGCCGATACCTACGACGACGACGGGTACCCCATCGAGATGGGCCTCATGGACCTCCACCTCGGGGTCATCGAGCCGAACCTGCGCTGCCGCACGTGCGGCGGGCGGGTCAACGAGTGCCCCGGTCACTTCGGGATCATCGAGCTCGCGATGCCCGTGATCCACGTCGGCTACGCGAAGGAGATCAAGCGGCTGCTCCAGTCCACGTGCCGGGCGTGCGGGCGCATCCTCCCCGACGCGCCGAGCCCGCGGGGCGAGAGCGCGGCCGACGCGGAGGAGGGGACGGTCGCCCCCCGCACGCGCGAGCCGAAGGAGGAGCGGTCGTGCCCGTTCTGCCACGAGATCCAGCAGCGGATCGTCCTCGACAAGCCGACGACGTTCCGAGAGAACGGCCACAAGATCACGCCGAAGGAGGTCCGCGCCCGGCTCGAACGGATCCCCGACGAGGACGTGAGCGCCCTCGGGCTCAATCCGAAGTTCGGTCGCCCCGAGTGGATGGTCCTCACGGTCCTGCCGGTGCCCCCGGTGCAGGTCCGCCCGTCGATCACCCTCGAGAGCGGGGAACGCAGCGAGGACGACCTCACGCACAAACTGGTCGACGTGCTCCGGATCAATCAGCGCCTGCGCGAGAACCGCGACATGGGCGCGCCGCAGCTCGTCGTCGAGGACCTGTGGGAGCTCTTGCAGTACCACGTCACGACCTACTTCGACAACCAGACGAGCGGGATCCCGCCCGCCCGGCACCGCTCGGGCCGCCCGCTCAAGACGCTCGCCCAGCGCCTGAAGGGGAAGGACGGTCGGTTCCGCTCGAACCTCTCGGGCAAGCGCGTGAACTTCTCGGCCCGCACGGTCATCAGCCCGGACCCGCTCCTCTCGATCAACGAGGTCGGGATCCCGACGGAGATCGCGCGAGGTCTCACGGTCCCGCTCGAGGTCACGGCGCACAACCAGGACGTTGCGAAGGAGCTCGTGCGGCGCGGTCCCGCGCCGCCGCCCGACGCGGTCGGTCGCTACCGCTGCGGCGTCAACTACCTCGTCCGCGAGGACGGCCAGCGGATCAAGGTGATGGAGAAGAACGCCGAGGCGTGCGCGGAGCTCGTCACGGCGGGCTCGATCGTCGAGCGCCAGCTGCTCGACGGCGACATCGTGCTCTTCAACCGGCAGCCGAGCCTCCACCGGATGAGCATGATGGCCCACTTCGTGAGGATCCTGCCGCACAAGACGTTCCGCTTCAACCTCTGCGATTGCCCGCCCTACAACGCGGACTTCGACGGCGACGAGATGAACCTCCACGTTCTCCAGAGCCAGGAGGCCCGGGCCGAGGCGAAGGTCCTGATGAAGGTCGAGGAGCACATCCTCTCGCCGCGCTACGGCGGGCCGATCATCGGGATGCTCCACGACCACATCACCGCGGGGTTCCTCCTCACCTACCAGAACCCGACGTTCTCCCGGGCGGAGGTCACCTACCTCCTCTCGAAGCTGAACTATCCCCTGCCGCCCCCCGCGGGCAAGGGGAAGGACGGGGAGCCGTTCTGGACGGGAAAGCAGCTCTTCTCGCTGACCCTCCCGAAAGATCTCACGCTCGAGTTCCGGTCGAACATCTGGGCGCGGTGCGACTGCCCGCCGCTCGCGTGCAAGCACGACGCCTACGTCGTGATCGAGAACGGGGTGCTCAAGGCGGGAACGATCGACAAGAAGGCGATCGCCTACGAGAAGGGCGCCGTCCTCGACGCGATCGCGCGCAACGACGGCATGCCCCGCGCGCGCCAGTTCCTCGACGAGATGAGCCGGCTCGCGATCACCGCCATCTCCCTGAAGGGGCTTTCGACCGGCATCGATGACGAGGACGTGCCCGAGGGGGCCCGGAAGGAGATCCTCGGGGGCCTCACGTCGGCGCGGGCGAAGGTCAACGACCTCGTCGAGCAGTACCGCAAGGGCGAGCTCGAGCAGATGCCCGGCCGTTCGCTCGAGGAGACGCTCGAAGTGATGGTCCGCCGCGAGCTCGGCCAGGCGCGCGACACCGCCGGCGACATCGCCGGCCGCTATCTGGGTCTCGAGAACCCCGCGGTCATCCTCGCGAAGTCGGGCGCCCGCGGTTCGATGCTCAACCTGACGCAGATGGCCGGTGCCGTCGGCCAGCAATCCGTGCGCGGCGAGCGCCTTTTGCGCGGGTACGTCCACCGGACGCTGCCCCATTTCGAGCGGGGCGACCTCGGCGCCGACGCGCGCGGGTTCGTGAGCTCGAGCTACAAGCGCGGGCTCTCGCCGACCGAGTACTTCTTCCACTCGATGGGCGGACGCGAGTCGCTGGTCGACACCGCCGTGCGGACGAGCCGCTCGGGGTACATGCAACGCCGTCTCATCAACGCCCTCGAGGACCTCAAGGTCGCCGAGGACGGGACCGTGCGCAACACGGCCGGCACGATCATCGAGTACAAGTACGGCGAGGACGGGATCGACCCGACCCGCTCGTACCAGGGCGTCCCGGTCTCTCTCGACGAGGTGGTCTCGCAGGTCCTCGGGCGTCGGGTCCGCGCGAGCGAAGAGCGCCACCCCGAGGGACTGAGCGGGGCGCCGCCGGTGACCGAGGAGGAGATGGACCTCCAGGCCGAAGCCCAGCTCGAGGAAGAGGCCGAGGAAGAGGAGACCGAGGAGTTCGGGGCTCCCGAAGAGGGCCCCGAGTTCGGAGGGGAGTAGGCCGATGGACGAGAAAGCCCCCCCGCCGCGCGACCTCTTGACCCGCATCCAGGAGATCGCCCGCAAGGAGAACGGTGCGCCGTTCCCGCCGTCCCTCGCCGAGAGCGTCCGCGCGAAGCTGCAGAGCCTTCGCCTGAGCGGCTCGGACGCGTCGAAGGTCGTCCGCGAGGTCGCGCGCCGCTTCCGCCGGGCCGAGGTCGACGCCCACGAGTCGGTGGGGATCGTCGCGGCCCAGTCGATCGGCGAGCCCGGGACGCAGATGACGCTGCGAACGTTCCACTACGCGGGGGTCGCGGAGATGAACGTCACGCTCGGCCTGCCGCGACTCATCGAGCTCGTCGACGCCCGTCGGGTGCCCTCGACGCCGATGATGACCGTTCACGCCGAGAAGAAGGTCCGGGGCGACCGGGAGACGGTCCAGAAGATCGCGCTCCAGATCGAGGTGACGACGGTCCCCGACGTCGCGTCGATCGGGACCGTCATCGAGGACCTGAAGGTCGTCGTCTCGCCGCAGGCGGCGCTCCTCGAATCGCGGGGCGTACGGCGCAGCGAGCTCGAGGCCGCGCTGCGCGAGAACCTCGACGTCCGCCTCTTCGACCTCAAGTCAGGGTCGGGCAGCGGCGAGACCCGCGCGTTCGAGATCACCCTCAAAGAGTCGACCGCCGGCGCGACCAAGTCGCGCAAGGAGGAAATGACCGAGGAGATGCCGTTCAAGAAGCTCCTCATCGCGAGCGAGGAGGCGAAGGGGGTCCAGATCAAGGGCGTCACCGGCATCCGCCGGGCGCTCATCCGCAAGGAGAAGGACGAGTACGTGATCTACACGGAAGGTTCGAACCTCGAAGGGGTCATCGAGATCCCCGGCGTCGACGGCGTCCGGACGACCACGAACTCGGTCTTCGAGATCTACCGCGTCTACGGGGTCGAGGCCGCGCGAGCGGCCCTGATCCACGAGGCGAACCGCACGCTCGCGGAGCAGGGGCTGGGGGTCGACATCCGCCACCTCATGCTGGTCGCGGACGTGATGACGAACGAGGGCGACATCCGCGCGATCGGTCGTCACGGGATCTCGGGCAAGAAGAGCAGCGTCCTCGCGCGCGCCGCGTTCGAGATCACCGCGGCCCACCTACTGCGCGCCGCGATCACCGGTGAGGTCGACGAGCTCAAGGGGGTCGCCGAGAACATCATCGTCGGCCAGCCGATCACGCTCGGCACCGGCGCGGTGAACCTGGTGTACCGGCCGCTCGGCGCCGTCCCGGCGGCGAAGCCCGAGGAAGCGAAGGAGGCGGCGTAGGATGGACCTCGCCCACGCCCTCAAGGTCGCGCTCGAGACCGGGACCGTTCGGCTGGGACTCGAGGAGACCCGTCGGGCGGCGCACGAGAAGAAGGCCCGACTCCTGATCGTCTCCCGGACGTGCCCGGACGCGACGCTGGTCGGCCAGCGAGCGGTCGGGAAGATCCCGATCTACCACTACGACGGGACGGCCGTCGACCTTGGCCAAGCGTGCGGCCGGCCGTTCCCCGTCAGCGCGATGGCGATCGTCGACCCCGGCTCGAGCGCGATCCTCACCCTCGAGACGTAGGCCAAAACCGACGGGAACCCCTTCCGATGTCCGAGATCGCTTTCGACACCGCGACCCTCGGATACATCCGGCTCTTCGAAGAGCGGACCGGCGCCCGGGTGAAGGACTGCCTCGAGACCGAGGAGAAGCTCGTCTTCCTCGTGTACCCGGGGGATATCCCGAAGGCGGTCGGACCGGGCGGCGTCCTCGTCGACCGTCTGAAGGGCCTCCTCAAGAAGGAGATCCAGGTCGTCGAGTGGTCCGACGAGCCCGAGTCGCTCGTCCGCAACATCTTCTACTGGTACAGCCCGAAGAAGGTCGATTTCGGGTCGAAGGGGAAGGGGAGGCACGTCACGGTGACCGTCGACCCGGCGTGGAAGGCCCGGGCGATCGGCAAGGCGGGCAAGAACCTCAAGGTCGCCCGGGCGATCCTCCTTCGGCACACCGACGTGGTCTCGGTGAGCGTGGCGTAGCCTCGACCGGGCGCCTCGCGTCCTACCGACCGAGCGGCAAAGTCCGTCGTCCGCCCCGCGACCCGCGGGGGAAGCCGGCAAGGATAAGCCCGTGCCGTTCGTCCCGGGAACCGTGTCCGCGGCCCGCCCCCGGATCCGCGCCGTCCTCTTCGACCTCGGGGACACGCTCGTCGACCAGCGGGACTTCGCGGGGTGGACCGAGATCGCCCGCAAGGTCTACCTCGACCTCGACCCCGATGCCCTCCGCCACGCCTACCTCGAGGTCGAGGCGGAGGTCGATGCGGCTCCGCCGCGGCTCGACCGGGAGGGCCGTCTCGTCGACTTCTGGCGCCGCACGCTCTCCCGCGCGGCCGGGCGCGAGGTCGACTCCGAGACCGCCGGAAAGTTCCTCGCGGCCGTGCGGTCGGTCGAGGCACCGGCCCACCTCTTCTCGGACGTGCGCCGCTGCCTCGACGAGCTCGCCACCGGACGACGTCGGCTCGGGGTCCTCTCGAACTCGACCAGCGAGGCGGGGGTCCGTCGCCTCCTCGACCGGGTCGGGATCTTGGGCTACTTCTCGAGCGTCCTCTCCTCGGGGACCGAGGGCGTCGAGAAGCCGAGTCCCGAGATCTTCCGGCGAGCGGTCGATCGGATGGGGGTCCGGGCCGACGAGGCCCTGTACGTGGGGAACCTCGCGAACACGGACGCGAAGGCCGCGACCTCCGCCGGCCTCCACGCCGTCTGGCTGAACCGCGAGGGGTGGGGGTTTGGCGAGGACCCGCCCGAGATCACGTCGCTCCTCGAGGTTCCGCTCCACGTCCGCCGCATCGAGAACGGCCGATGAACCCGGGGTCGGCCGGCGCGGGGTGGCTTGCTTAAATACCGACCGCCGTTCGTCCCAGTGGAACGAGCGGGGTTCTTCGGAAGCCCGTCCGTCCGACGCCGCCACGGCGAGCCGGGGACGCATGAACCGGACTCTTCCGGGCGACGCCACAGATGGCCCATCAGGGCGTGGAGCCCCGAGAACCCCTCCCCGACACGGGGAGCGACCTCTCGGGACTGACGGAGGAGACGTACGAGAACGTACGCGATAGTTAGCTCAAGACAAGAACAAAGAGCAATTCCGCCAGTCAGCGAGATCGGTCACGATTCGAGCGTATTCCCGCACACGCGAAAGTGTGCTAACAAATCCGGTTGATCCTGCCGGCGGGCACCGCTATTGGAGTTCGCTTAAGCCATGCGAGTCGAGAGGGGTAAGCCCTCGGCGCACTGCTCAGTAACACGCGGACAATCTGCCCTCGAGACGGGGATAA
>JAJZGO010000109.1 GCA_021798415.1 Thermoplasmata archaeon
GGTGCTACCCCGTTCCGTTTGTCAGACGAGCGTCATACGCTCTGAGGTAGGACTCCTAAGATTGCTACATAAACGTTTGCGTCTAACGGAAGTTGTGACGGAATTGTCTGACTATAACTAAACCAAATCGGCTGTGACCAAATCGGGATCCGATGCCCCAAAGCAGGCGCGGATCGATGGGAAATCGTCCACTTGGCCCATCTCTCCGCGTAGTCCTCTGGTCCTATTTCGACGAATCCTAACGCCAAGCAGGCCTGCTACTAGGGCTTGAAGTGTTGTTGCTCCCGACCCAGAAATCGAGCCAAGAGCTTCTGCAATGTCACTAGGGTCTCCGGCTTATCGCAATCGACGGTCAGGATAGATTGGTCCTGATGCTCTTTCGAGAAGTGGCCGATTCGAACGTGATCAAACTTCTCGGACTTGTCCGAGCCGCTCGCCAGGGGGATATTGATGAATAATGCAACATCAAGTGCATCGGGGTACATTTCTTTGAGAGCCTTCTGAAAATCGGGGTTGATCCCGAAGAAAGCCGGCTAAAGAATAGGGGGCAATGACTCTCGATTCTTCGGCCTTGGTCCAAACCTAGTGTTTCCCGGATCACTTCGCCGATATGGCCAGCAACCGGGCCGATTTTCAAATCGACCTATGGAGGATTAGAAAATGGTGCCGCCCGCGAAGGCAGCGCCGAAATTCAGTCCTTCGGCGGAGCGCCTCGGGTTGACTTTGTCCGGTTCCGAAGACCCAAGACCGCCACGGCCGCTCCGGCCACTACAAGGGTCAAGACCCAGACCACGAACCACTGAGTCGCGGTCAAGGCGAGAAACGTGGAGGTCGGAGTGGCCTCGCTCGGGGGGACGGTCGCACGACCCAAGACCGACATGTTGGTCGATCCATATTTGGCAACGAAGACGCGCGAATCGACACTGTCCAAGGCCATCGGAACCGGATATCGTCCCACGGTTATCGTCGCGGCGAGAGACTGGCTGCTCTCGTTGAGGATGCCGACCGTCCCCGAAAAAGCGTCCGAGACGTACAGGAGAGAGTACTGGTCGTCCACGATGACCCGAGCAGTATCGAGGTCTGCCGGATTGGAACAGAAGCCAGTCTGGCCCGTGGCGAGGAAGTTCACAGCGGTGTTCGTCGACCCGTTGACGACCGTAACACCGTTAGGACAGTCACTGGCTACGTAGACCTCACCCGTCCGCGGGTCGGCCGCGACTCCGAGCGCTTGGCCCGTCGTAATCGGAATCGTCGCCACGACCGTGTTCGAAGTCCCGTTGATGACGCTAACGCTGTTCGAGCCCGGGTGGGTGACGTAGACGTCTCCATTTCGGGGGTTGAAAGCGACGTGGAGAGAAGAGGACCCGACCGGGATCGTGTCAACGACCAAGTTCGTCGTTCCGTTGATTACGGAGACGTTGTTTGAGTGATCATTGGCGACGTAGAGGTCTCCGTCGGCGGAGTCGTACGCGATTCCCCAAGGAGTACCGGAGGTTCGAATGACGGTAACAATAGTATTCGTGGCGGTGTTAATCACGGTCGTGTTGTTCTGTGATCCGCCCGTCACGTAGAGAAACCCGTTTCTGGCGTCGAATGCGAGGTCGACCGACGGACCTCCAGCCGGAACTGTTGGCAAGACTCGCAAGCTTGAGGCTTGGATCTCGGTCAGGTTTGGTGTGACCGCAGAAAGGTAGACTATCCCGTTCACGGGATCAAAAATGGTGTCGTAAGGATTCACGGTCTGAGGAAGGCGGCTAAGGTTGATTGTCGCAATCAGACTGCTGGGACTATCCGGGGGAAGAAGCGGCGCCGCTGAAGGTCGTGGTAACAGTTGAGCCCCGGCAACGCCTCGCGGATTGCCACTGGTTCCTGACGAAACCGGCACGGCCGACAAACTCGGGGTAACCAAGGCCACCACAAGCACAAGGACGAGGCTGGAGGGGCGGAAAACTCGAGAGCGTGTCATTCGAGACCACCCACGAAGCCTAGCTTGACAAGCCGTTCCAACGCATTTATCCTTCTCATCGAGGCGTCCGCTCGCCACCGCGACCGGAAGTGTCTGTTCGATTCTGACGGGCGTATGGCTCACCGTCGCGTTCTCGTTCAGAATGAGAACATCATCGGTTTGATTAAGGAGGGAAACGAGGTCGCGTCGTAAGGTCCCGGGCAGCCCGCGCGGTGCTCCGGGAGCCCTGGGACTTCGTCATCGCGGCCGCGGCTGTCGGCGGTCGCTCGAACCCGAGGTGGATGTCGAGCGGAGCGGCGGCCCTCCCGCCGAGCTCGGATGCAGACTACCGCCAGTCGTCGAGGATGTCGAGCTCGGGGCGGTGGTACGCCGCTTCGTCGGGAGATTGCATGACGACCCCGACGAAGTCGGCCCGGTACCCTCTCGCGAGAAGCGCCCGATAGCTCTCGCGGTGGCTCAGGTTGACCCCCGCCTCCACCCGCGGGGCTCCGCGGAGGCGGGCCAGGGCCTCGATGTTCTCGAGGAGCGCTTGGAGACGTTCGAGCCGGCGCTCCCCCGGGGAGACCGCGCCGAACTTCATGAGCGTCGTACCCCCGCCGGCTTCCGAGCCGGCGCCGATGTGGCACGTCGCGACGCCGTCGAGGCGGGAGTCGTCGTAGAGCAGCACGGTCTCCCCGGTACGTTGGCGATCGAGCGAATCCACGTCCCCCGTCAGGTCGAGGCCGGGGTACAAGGTCCCCCCCAGCTCCCGGATCGCCTCGAGGACCGCCGGCCGGTCGGTCGCCGGGGTCTCGGAGTAGAGGCGGGCCGAAGTCGGCCGACGCGTCGGCCCATCGAGGGCCGGGAGGTCGCGCGCGAATATCGGCGTGAGGTATCTCGGCCAGTAGCCGTACTTGGCGTACAACGCGAGGTGCTTCGGGCTCTGGGGGAACGTGAAGAGCCCCCGGTGGGTGACCCCCCACCCGTCGAAGATCTTCTCGGTCTCGTCCATGAGCGCCCGGGCGATCCCCCGGTCCCAGTGCGCCGGGAGGATCGTGAGCGGCCCGAACCATCCGACCGAGCCCCAACGGGTGATCACGTTGGACCCAACGAGGGTCCCGTCGAGGTGGGCCGCGAGAACGCGGGTGTTCCGCGCCCGATAACGGGTGCGGAAGAGCTCCGAGTCCCCGAACGCCGTCTTCGGGTCGGGCAGTTCGAGGAACGTGCCGAAGGCGATCCGAAAGATCGAGTCGGCCGTGTCGAGGTCGGTCTCCGAAAGGGGGTTGACCTCTACGCCCATGCCCGAGGGGCCCGAGGGTGGGAAAGGAGAAAGACCTTCGTTCCCGCGAGCCGCCGATCGTCGCGCGGTCAGCCGCCGCCCGAGACGATCCCCTTGGCCACCCGGTAGTGGGCTTCGGCGAAGGCGACGAAGAACGCGAGGTAGCCGAATCCCAGCAGGGCGTCGAGCAGCGTGATCGGCTGCGTGACCGCGCCGATCGCGGCCGAACGGGAGACGAGGGACCGGACGATCGGTCCCAGCTGGGGCGAGAGGGCGAGTCCGATGAACGCCGAGATCCCGAGGGCCCAGACGAGCCCGACGCCCATGGCCACCTCGCCGAGCCGGCCGACCAGGTGGGCCGCCGCGAGCGCGTAGGTCACGAAGGTCAGACCGAAGACGAGGGCGATCGCGACGCCGAACTCGAGCCCCAGCCATCCCGGCGGGTTCGCCTCGCCGAGCGCGGCCAGGTAGGCGATGGGTGCGGCGGTCAACGCTATCGCGACCAGGCTCACGGTGAAGGCGGTGTTCGCATGCCCGACCCGGGTACGGTGGAGCTCGTTCCACTCGTGGCGGCCGACCCAGAGGAAGAGGATCCCGAGGGCGGAGAAGACCGGGGTGAGCAAGAGGAGGTATCCGTGGAAGGGGAGCTGGCTCGAGCGGGTCACGAGAGCCGCGAACCCGCCCGCGCTCTCCACCGCGAAACCGGCCTTGAAGATGGTGAGGCTGAGTCTCAGGTTGACGGTCAGCGCGCGGCCTCCTGCAGGTCCATGAACCGTTCTCGTCCGAGTTAAACCATCCCTCGCAACCGCGGGGGACGGTTCGTGGGCCCGGATCCCGGGGACCTCGGACCCGCGACGGGGTTCCTCGAGGATTCCGATGGGCGCCGTCGCACGCCCCTTCGGGGTCTCGGTCGGTCCCGCGCCCGGGTGGGCGGGGGCGCGCCCCGAGCCCTACTTGCGCCCGATGAGCGACCCGATCTCAGGCCGCGCGAGCTCCTCACGGACGTAGGCGACGCGGGGCTTGAGGAGCGTCTCGTTCCCGAACCGCCGGCCGATCTCCTCGACCCCCCGAAGCCGGTCCGGAGGGAGGCCGTCGATCACGTTGGTGACGATCTTCTCGGCGTACGCCTTCCAGCGCTTGGTGAGCAGCCGGGTGTACCAGACGGCCTCGGGCGTGGCGTAGGAGATCCCGTCGGCCTCGAAGGAGGCTTCCCGGGTCAGGAAGCCGAAGAACTCCTCGCCCGTCTTCCCTCCCGAGAACGTGACGGGGTTGATGATGTCGAGCGGCACCCCGCCCACCGAGCGGACGCGGAAGCGGGCGACCTGGTCGTTCTCCCAGTCGAACACGAGGTCGGGGTCGTTCCGCAGGCGGGTGACCGTATCGTGGTAGTCCGCCGTCGCCACCATCACGTCGACGTCGCGCGTGGTGGTCGCCGCCCGACGCGCGACGGCCTGGCCGCCGACCACGACGTACCGGATCCCCTGGGCCCGCAGGATCGTGTCGACCTTCTCGATCTCGGGCTCGGTCATGCGGCCTCCGACGCCGAGGGATTGTTCCGTTCGATCCACCGAAGCTCATCACGAGGAAGGGACGGTCCGACCTTCGGGAGGGCCGGCACGAACTCCTGCAGCCGAACCTTGGTCGCCGCTCGTTCGAGACCCTCGTTACGGATCCGGCGGTAGAGCTCGTTCGGGTCGATGCGACGCCGGTTCCTCTTCGCGACGAGGCGAGCGGCGAGCGGGTCGAACCGGAGGAGGAGGGCGACGAGCTCGCTCAAACCGGGGTTCCGCAGCGCCTCCTCGTCCTTCACCGGAAGGACCCGGAACTCGGAGGAGAACTTCCCCGCGAGCTTCTCGGGAACCGCGAGCCAGGGCTGGAAGCGGACGGCGTACCCCCAGCCGGTGACCCACTCCGACGTCAACAGGAACGCGGGGACGCGGTGTCGCCGCAGCCGGTC
>JAJZGO010000110.1 GCA_021798415.1 Thermoplasmata archaeon
AGTTCGTTCGCCCGCCGTCCGATCCCCTTCGTCCGATCGGCGGGGTCCCCGCTTCCGCGCCCGGTGCCCCGGCGGCCGGCCCGCGGACCTAGGTCGAGGGGGAGAGGACCCGCTCGACCCCCCCCCGCCCGGGGCCGTCCGGACGCGACGCCCCGCCGCACGACCGGGACCCGTCGTCCCGAGGCGGGTCGATGTCGCGAGGTTTGTGGCCCCGAGGGTGACGCGGCCGGGTCCCAAGGGCTCGCACGCGCCGGCGGCCGCGGACTCCCCGGCGCCCGCGTCGGCCCGTCACGGTCATGTAAGCCGCTCGGATTCCTGAGGGACGATGTTGAGCGACCGGGAGCTCACCGAGGTCCTCTCGCGGGCCCGCACGATCGCGGTCGTCGGGCTCTCCGACAAGCCCGAACGCGACTCGAACGAGGTGGCGCGCTACCTCCAATCGGTAGGGTACCGGATCGTTCCCGTCAACCCGATGCTCCCCCGGGCACTCGGCGAGACGTCATACCCGTCCGTCGCGGCGATCCCGTCCGACATCCCGATCGACATCGTCGACATCTTCCGCCGCAGCGACCAGGTCCCCCCCGTCGTCGACGACTCCGTTCGCCGCGGCGCCAAGGTCCTCTGGATGCAGCTCGGTGTCGAGCACGCGGAGGCCGCGGCTCGCGCCCGAGTCGCCGGTGCGACCGTGATCGAGAACCGGTGCATCATGGTCGAGCACCGTCGCCTTCGGATCCCACCGGTCCCCGGCCGGGCGGCCTAGCGCTCACGAAGATGTCGGCGACCGTCGCTCCGCCCCTCAACGTCGCGCTCGGGTCGCCACCGGCGCCCCCGACCGGCCGCCTCGTCGACCGCGGAACGGTCCGTCGGGAGTGGGTTCGGGCCGACGAATGGAGCGTCCGCGGCGTGGCCAAGGTCACTCGGGATGTCGACGTCGGACGGGCCGACCTCGACGGCCTCGTCTCGGTCGCCGGCCACCTGTCGGCCGAGGCGGTGCGGGCCCGGGGGGCGCTCGAGGTGTTCGGCCCGGTCGACGTCCGGGGGACGTTCGGGGCCCGGGGGAACGTTCGGGTCGGCGGCACGCTGCACGCGGTCGACCTCGACCTCGACGGCCCGACCCGGGTCGACGGCGCGCTCTCGGTCGACCGGCGCGCCCAGGTCCGTGGCCTGCTGCACGCGCCGTCCTTCGACGGCGGGCTCCTCGAGATCGACGGCTCGGCGACGGTCGTGGGGGAACTCCGCGCGCTCGACGTGCGCGCCGACCTCTCCGGGACGTCGGAGCTCGGCACGGTCTTCGCGCGGAGCGTCCGGGTACACGGCCACCGCCCGAACCTCCTCGACAAGGCCCTCTTCCGCGAGGCCCGCGCGACCGTGACGCGGATCGAGGCCGACTCGGTCGACCTCGCGAACGTGCGGGTCGGCTTCGTCCGGACGAAGGCGCTCGTCCTCGGCCCCGGGGCCCACGTGACGACCGTCGAGGGGACCGTGGTGCGACGCCACCCGAGGAGCCGGGTCGGTCCGGAGTCGGAGAGCGCCCCGCCGTTCGGCCTCCGCCGCTGAGGGCCGCCCTCGGCGGACGGCTTTATCTTCCCGACGGAGGTCGGCGGCCGATGGCCGCGGCGGACGACGGCACGGGGGCCCCGTCACCGACCTCGGTCCAGGTCCGGGTGCTCGCCTACTGGGAGTCGACCGGCGTCCCGGCCGAGGTGGTGCGCGAGCGAACGACGGGACCGATCTACCGGTTCACCGAGGGCCCGCCGACCGCGAACGGGGCCCCCCACATCGGGCACCTCATCTCCCGGATCCTGAAGGACGTCGAGCTGCGCTACCACCGGATGCGCGGCGACCGGATCGTGAGCTCGATGGCCGGCTGGGACTGCCACGGCCTCCCGGTCGAGCTCGAGGTCGAGAAGCGCCACGGATTCAAGTCGAAGGCGGAGATCGAGACCTACGGCGTCGAGCGGTTCTGCGAGGAGTGCCGGACCGGCACGCTCGAGACGGTCGCGCTCTGGCGCGAGATGGGCCGGCGGCTCGGCTACTGGCTCGACTACGACCGGGCATACCGCACGATGGACGCGACGTACATCGAGAGCGTCTGGTGGTCCCTCAAGACCCTCTTCGACCGCGGCCTGCTCGAGAAGGGGCACTACGTGCTGCCGTACTGCCCCCGATGCGAGACCCCGCTCTCCTCGCACGAGGTCGCGCAGGGATACCGCGAAACGACCGATCCGTCGGTGACGGTCCGCTTCCCGCTCACCGACCTCGGGCGGACGCACCGGGACCTCCTCGTCTGGACGACGACGCCGTGGACGCTCCCGGCGAACCTCCTGGTCGCCGCCCGCTCCGACTTCGAGTACGTGGTCGTCCGGGAGGACGACGGGCGCGAGGTCGTCCTCGCCGCCGAGGCGCTCGCACGCTACTACCCCGGGGGAGCGAAGGTCGTAGGCCACCACTCGGGGCGCGAGCTCGAGGGGCTCGCCTACGCACCGCCGTTCGACACGCCCGGGCCGGGGCCGGGCCGCCACCGGGTCGTCCTGGACGACTCCGTGACCGCCACCGACGGGACCGGCTTCGTGCACGTCGCGCCGAGCTTCGGGCCCGACGACCAGCGGATCGGCGCGAGGGAGAAGGTCGGGATCTTCGACCCCCTCGACAGCCGGGGCGCGTTCACCGACCTCGTGCCGCTCGTGCGGGGCCGGTCGTTCAAGGCGGCCGACCCGGTCCTCGTCGCCGACCTCGCGCACCGCGGGCTCCTCTTCCATAGAGGCACGATCCGCCACACGTACCCGTTCTGCTGGCGGTGCGACTCGGCGCTCCTCTACCGGGCGATCGACTCCTGGTTCGTGCGCACGTCGCGCGCGACCGACCGGCTCGTCCGCTACAACGGGACCGTCCGCTGGGTCCCCGCGCACCTGCGGGACGGCCGGTTCGGCAACTTCCTCACCGAGGCGAAGGACTGGGCGCTCTCGCGCAACCGCTACTGGGGGACCCCCCTGCCCGTCTGGATGTGCGCGAAGGGCCACGCCACGTGCGTCGGAAGCTTCGCCGAGCTCGCCGACCGGACCGGGGCCCCGCTCCCGGAGCCGTTCGACCCCCACCGCGTCGTCGTCGACCGCCTCCGGCTCGCGTGCGCGACGTGCGGCGAGGAGGCGCGGCGCGAGCCGTACACGATCGACGCGTGGTACGACAGCGGCTCCGCGCCGTTCGCCCAGTTCCACTACCCGTTCGTTCCCGGGCCGTTCGACCCGGCCGCGCCGCTCGACTACATCGCCGAGGGGCTCGACCAGACGCGCGGATGGTTCTACACGCTCCACGTCCTCGCGACCCTCCTCTTCGACCGTCCGGCGTACCGGACGTGCGTCGTGAACGGGATGGTGCTCGACGAGGGCGGTCGGAAGATGTCGAAGTCCCGCGGGAACGCGCTCGAGCCGCTCTCGACGCTCGAGAGGTTCGGCGGCGACGCGGCCCGCTGGACCTTCCTGTCGGTCGACTTCACCGAGCCGATGCGGGTGACCGACGCGACGATCGCTCGGACGAGCGCCCACACGCTCGGGACGCTGCGCAACGTCGTCGCCTTCCATCTCGGGAACGCGCGGGCGGACGGGCTCGCGCCCGCGTTCGCGCCCCCCGTCGCCCCGGGCGTCCTCGACCGCTGGCTCCTCTCGCGGCTCGAAGGGACCCGCGCGGCGGTCACCGACGCGCTCGAGGCGTACGACCCGAGGCCCGCCGTCCAGGCCGTCCGCACGTTCGTCGACGACCTCTCGACCTGGTACCTCCGACGGTCCCGGCCGAGGTTCTGGGCGGACGGGACCGACCCCGACCGGCGGCGCGCCCACGAGACGCTCTCCTACGCGCTCCTCGGCCTCGCGCGCACGGCCGCGCCGCTCCTCCCGTTCACCGCGGAGTGGGTCCACCAGGAGGTCGGCGAGCTCGGCTTCCGGACCCGCGGCGCCTCGGTCCACCTCACGCCCTGGCCGGCCGCGCTCGCCGAGCGCGACCCGGGCCTCGAGACCGCGGTCTCGGAGCTCCGCGCGCTCGTGGAGGTCGGCCGCGAACTGCGCCAGCGCGCCGACGTGAAGTCGCGGATCCCGCTCGCCGAGCTCGTCGTCTTCGGCGAGGCGGGACCCGAGCTCGCCGCGCTCGGAAGCGAGGGGTCGGCCCTCCTCGCCGACGAGCTCAACGTGAAGGCGGTGCACCGGGTCCCCTCGACCGACCGGGCGGCCTACCCCGAGTCCGACTGGGTCGTCCGCGAGGAGGACGGGCGAGCGGTCGCCGCGCTCTCCCGTCGGCCGACCGAGGCGCTGTTCGACGAGGGGCTCGCCCGGGAGGTCGCCCGTCGCCTCCAGCAGTCCCGCAAGGAGCTCGGTCTCCGCTACACCGAGCGCGTCGAGGTGACGGTCGCGGCCGAGGGCCGCCTGCGGGCGGCGCTCGAGCGCCGGCGCGAGACGATCGCGCACGACCTGCTCGCGGACCGGCTCGACCTCATCGACGGGCCCATCGTCCCGACCGACGGCGTGCGGACGTGGGACCTCGACGGACTCACGTTCTCGGCGCGGGTCGTCCGTCGCCCGGCGTGACGTCGGCGTCCCCGACCGGCGCCACGCGGCCGACCGGCGTCTCCCGGACCACCTCCGCCTCGAACCGGCGGACGGTCGCGCCCGCTCGCCAGGCGCCGCGGTCGAGACCCGCCTTTTCGCACGCGCCGTCGAGGAACTCCTCGGCCGTCCACCCCATCTCGACCGCTACCTGCGGCAGGAGGAGTCCGCTCGCGCCTCCGGCGTCGACGATCAGGCCGTCCCGGCCGACCGTGACCGCCGCGACGAGGTCGCGCGGCCGCGCGGCGCGGACCGGCACGGGGACCGTCAGGACCGAGACCTCGATCGCGAGGCGGGGGAGCTCCGACGCCCGGACCGGACGGAAGCGCGGGTCCTCGGTCGCCGCCGCCACCGCCGCGCGCGGGAGCCCCGAGCGCAACGGCAGCACCGGGAGCGGGTAGCCGATGCAGCCGCGAAGGTCGTCGCCCGGGACGCGCTTCAGCGTGACGAAGACGCCGCGGCGCTCGTCGAAGACCCGCGGCAACG
>JAJZGO010000111.1 GCA_021798415.1 Thermoplasmata archaeon
ACGAGCGGGTACTGTAGGTAGGTCGAGAGTCCCTTCGCGAGGATACCGAGCTTCGCGGCGACCCCGTCGATCGGCACCTCCGAGACCGCGAGGTACGCGGAGGCGAGCTCGACGTCCTCCGACGGCTCGTACCCCCACCCGCCGAACATCGCGCGCAGCGACTGGAACTTCGCGGCGAGCGCGTCCCGGGGGGTGTTCATGATCGCGAGGAGGGCCGCGGTCTCGTACGAGGGGGTCCACGCGAGGAACGCCGGCAGGTTGGGGGTGGCGAACGTGCCGTCCCCGCGGCGGCCGAAGAGGAAGATCGCCCCGACCCCGAGAGCCGACTCGCCGGGCACGCCGAGGCGCTTCACGTCCTCGACGAGCGGGCGCAGGGTCGCCACCTCGTCCGGGATCGGCTGGGAGAGCGCGAACAGGATCTCGGCGGTCATCAGGCGGTTCTCGACGTTCGCGGCGAGCGGTCCCAAGCCCACGAACGCCTGGCCGAACCGGGGCACTCCGACCGCCAGGTCCGGCTGGTCCCGTGCGAGCCCGATCGAGACGGCCCAGAGGTAGGAACGGTCGGCGTCGCCGACGTTCGGGATCAGGTGCGCGTTGTAGGCCGCGCCGCGGTCGGCGAGCTCGGCGAAGTCGAGGGCGATCTTCTGGCTCTGCGACCAGTACGCGTCGAAGCTCGAGGACGCGAGCCGGTAGAGGCGGACCGCGAGGTTCCTCACCTCGACCTGGCCGAGGCTCGTGAGCGCGACGAACGAGTCCCCGTACGGGCCGAGGGTGTCGAGCAACGAGCGCTTCGCGACCAGGTCGTTGAGGAGCTTGACCCGCTGCGCGAGGTCGTTGTCGAGCGCCTGGAGCGACGCCCGGTCGCGCGCCTCGGTGTCGATCTCCTGGCTCTGCTTGTCCTTCCCGTGGAGGTGGAAGAGGACGGAGTGGGTGTGTTCGTCGTCGTGCGTCACGCGCTCGGCGAGCTGGGTGCGCGCGACCTGGCCCTGGCCGACCGCGCTCTGGACCGAGGCGAGGGACTGGACGTCGGACTGGAGCTGGCGGAACCCCGCCCCGTCGACCGCGTGGACGAGACCGAGCTCGGCGAGGCGCTGGAGGTCGGCGGGCGGGAACGTCGGCGCGGCCGACTTGCTTCCGACCTGGACGAGGAAATCGTGGACCTCTTGGCACGTCGCCATGCTAACGGTCGACCAACGAGAACCGGTGATATAATGATTCGTCGTTCAGCGGGTTTCTCGTCTCGAGGACCATGCCGCCCGGCTCGTCGCGCACCCGAGCCAACGGGTCGTCGCGCAGCGCCTCGACGAGCACCGACTCGAACCGTCGTTTACGGTTTCCGAATTCGCCGAAGCGCCGCGCGGATTCGTTCGCGATCTGTTCGTAGGCGAACATGAACTCGTACAGGGACCGGTAGACCTGGTCGTCGGCCTTCTCCCGCACGCCGGCCCGCTCGACCGAGGTCCGGCGGATCCCCTCGAGGTCGACGAAGAACACGGTCCCGTCCGGCGCGACGACCGCGTCCTTGTCGAGCCAGACGTCCTCGAAGTCGAGGCCGCTCAACCGTCCCGGCGTGGCGTCGTGCTCGAGCGTCCGGGAGAAGAGCGTGAGAAGGGCCACCGTGCTTCGCACAAAGTTCACCTGGAACCGGTGGGCCCGGGCCGCGGAGTCGACGCCGAAGAGGTCGAAGACGTGCCCGACACTTTGCCCGAGGGTGGTGCGCGCGTGGAAGTAGACGCGCACGTTCGAGGGGACGAGCCGAAGCTCCTGGACGAGTCGCCCGGGGAAGCGGCGGTACCAGTGGATCGTGCGGACCCGTCGCTCGACCTCGGAGGGCAGGAAAGCGACCTTCACGATCGGCGCGATGCGGAATCCCGCGAGGTTCGTGAGGTCGGCGGACGCGCAGACGGCGAGACCGGTCTCGGCGTGCTCGAGGCCCTGGCCCCCGTACGGCGAGCCCCGCAGCCAGAGCTCCCCGGTGATGATCCCGCCCGATTCCGCGCCCCCGGCGCGCGAGAGGCGGGCGCGCACGTCGGCGTCCTCGCTGAGCTCGGCGGCGTAGCGGCGGTCGAGGCGCCGGTGCGAGAAAGGGTCGAGCGACGAACCCACGCCCTTGACCGAGAGGTAGAACGGGAGGCCGTCGAGCGTCGCCACCGGCTCGGGGAGGATCGCCGTTCGATTGTCGTCCTCGATCATTTCGAGGGTGCCGAGCGCGCGGTCGTCGCAGAGCGCCGCCATCCCCGGCGGCAGGAAGAACCGGTCCCATCGCCCGAGGTCGAAGCGGAGGAACTGGGGGTTGGTGACCGTGGTCGCAGGGAACTCGAGGAGCTCGAGCGGGGTGCCCCGGAGACGCCCGGGCGGCCCGGCGGACGGGACGGGGGCGGGACGGCCGGTCGCCCCCGAAGGGACCGGCACGTCGTCGCTCGGTGGCACTCCCTCCTCCGAGGGGGGAGCGGCACGGCGCGACATACGCTTTCCCCCTCGGTGCGGCCACCGGGGCCACGGATCCGCGTCGCGGGGCGAGGCCCGTCGGTTCCCGCGCACGGGGAACGCCGGTCGCCGCTCGGCCGGACTCTTGGGTCCTCCGAGGATTCGACTACGCGCGGCGGCCGGGTTCTTTTCCCGCCGTCCGGGCCGGCATCGCCCTTCGCCAGCGCTTATTAGCCTCGGCCGTCCGGTGCGGCCGGCGGACGATTGCCGCCCGGAGGGAACGCGTGATTCTCGTGGACCACGACGTCTGCGTGCTCTGCGGGCTCTGTACGGGGGTCTGCCCGCCGAACGCGCTCGAGCTCACGTCGCACCGGCTCGAGGTGCGCTCGAACTGCACGGACTGCGGCTGGTGCGTCCCCTACTGCCCGGTCGGGGCGCTCTCGGGGGGGCGACCCGTCCGCGGTCGCTCCCGTCGGCCGGACTGAACCCGGCCTACGCCCTCGACCCGCGGCCGTGGACGGGGCACGGTTTCGAAAGCCGGCAGAGCCGGCACTTTTCCGGCTTCACCGGGGGGATCGGTTTCTGCATCCGACCGTACTTGCGTCGGGGCATCGGGAAGCAGCGGGTAGCCCTGTATCCCTCATCAGGCTGTCGTGGCAGCTCCCCGTCGACCGGCGACCGGTCGGCTTTTTGAGGGTCCCGGCCTGCGTCCCGACGTGTCCGAGCTCGAAGGGTCGGCGAATCGGGCGGGAACCCAACGGTTCCGCGACCGGGCGGTCCGCGACCGCCACCTGCCCGCCGAGCACTTCCGCACCGCCCCGGGCGACCTCTGCGTGAGCTCGCTCGGCCTCGGGACGTACATCGGACCTCCCGACGCCTCGACCGACCTCGCGGTCGAACAGGCGGTCTCGGTCTGCCTCACTTCGGGCCGGGTCAACGTGCTCGACACCGCGATCAACTACCGCCACCAGCGCGCCGAGCGGAGCATCGGTCGGGCCCTCGGACAGCTCGTCAAACGGGGGGAGGTCGCGCGGGACGAGGTCTTCCTCGCGTCGAAGAACGGGTACTTCGCCCCCGACTCGGAGTCGAAGCTCTCGCCCGAGCTGTGGGTCGAGGAGGAGCTCGTTCGGACCGGCGTGCTCGACCCGTCGGACATCGTGGACGGGTGCCACGCGATGAGCCCGTCGTACCTCGCCGACCAGTTCGAGCGCACGCGGCGGAACCTGGGGGTCGAGTCGGTCGACCTTCTCTACCTGCACAACGCCCCCGACGCGCAGCTCGCGATCGTGGGCGCCGAGGAGTTCGAGCAACGTCTCTCGTCGGCGTTCGGCTTCTACGAGGGCGAGCGCTCGAAGGGCCGCCTGGGCGCCTACGGGCTCGCGACCTGGGACTGCCTGCGGACCCGGCCGGACGACCCGAGGCACTTCGACCTCGAGCGGGCGGTGCGCATCGCGCGCAGGGTCGGGGGGGCGGACCACGGCCTGCGGTTCGTGCAGTTCCCGTTCAACCTGGCGATGCCCGAGGCCACGACCGCGCGGACCCAGCGTGTCGGCTCGGAGAAGTTGACGCTTTTCGCCGCCGCCGAAAAGCTCCACGTCGGCTGCTTCACGAGCGTCCCCCTCTTCCAGGGACAGCTCGCCCGTGGGGGACCGAAGCGCAACGGGTTCACTCCGGCCCAGACGGCGCTCCAGTTCGCCCGCTCCGCGCCGGGGAGCCTCGGTGCCCTGGTCGGCCAGAAGACCTCGGAGCACCTGTCGGAGAACCTCCAGGTCGCCGCCCACCGCCCCTGGGCGCCCGACGCGTTCGACGCCCTCATCGCCTAGCTCGGCGCCCGGTCCGCCCCCGCGCCGTCCGTCGCGTTCTCGGGGGCGGTGGCGCCCTCGGTCCGGGCGGCCGGAGGGCTTCGCCGGCGCGAACGCCGGGTCGGCGCCGAGGCGGTCTCGGCCTCCGCGGGCTCGGTCGACGGGGCGGCCTCGGGGACGGACGGGCCGCTCACCGACGAGCGGCCGTCGTGCTTCGTGACGCGGACGACCCGGTCCGCGATCGCCGCGAGCTCGCTCTCGTGCGAGACGACGATCACCTGGGGCAGCGCGAGCTCGTCGAGGAGCTCGCCCATCCGGACGACCTGCTCCGGGGAGAACCCGTCGGTCGGCTCGTCGAGCAGGATCGTCTCGAGGTTGAGGTCGCCGAGCGACCGGACGACCTGCGTGAGCGCGAGGCGGAACGCGAGCGCGAGGCTCGTGCGCTCGCCGCCGCTCAGCGCCTCGGCCGGCGTCCACTCGCCGTCGATCGTGACCGCGGGCGTGAACGCGACGTCGGTCCGCGCGATGAGGCCCGGGTCGTCGACGAGCGAGGCGAAGTACCGGGCGAAGTTGCGCTCGAACGCCGCCTGGGCGTGCGCGAGGAGCTTCTGTTCCATCGTCAGCACGGCGAGGCGGAACGGCCCCGAGACCCACTGGGCCTTCCGCTCGACCTCCTCGGCCTCGGAGAGCAGGTGCGTGCGCTCGCTCCGGCCCCGCTCCGCATCGCGCAGCCGGCGCGCCGCCTCGTCGAGGCGCGTATCGGTGCGGACGGCGAGGTCGGTCTCCGCGCGCAGCGCCTCCTCCGACCGGGCGAGCCGGTCGCGCGCCTC
>JAJZGO010000112.1 GCA_021798415.1 Thermoplasmata archaeon
GGAGGCCGGCGTCACCCGCTTCAAGGTCTCGGGGCGGAACCGGACCACCGACTGGCTCGTCCGCGCCGCCCGCGGCTACGCCGCGCGGTCCTACCCCGGCAACCTCGCCGAGATCCTGAGCCTCGTCCAGGTGAAGGGGCCGCGGATGATCCTCTCGCGCGTCGCGGAGCGCTCGGGCGATCCCGTCGCGGAGAAGATGGTCGCCGCGTTCGCTCCGTTCGAGGCGGTGACGATCGACAACACTCGGTTCCCCGACGGGTTCCTGCGCCATATCGCGGCGGTGGACTGCGAGCACACGACGTGCACGGCGTGCGGCTACTGTCGCGGCGTCGCCGAGAAGGTGCTCCGAGTCGGGGGTCGCACGCTGGCGGAGTACGAACCGCCCCCGGAGCTCCCGGCTCCGGTCCGGCTGCTTCCGGGGCTGGGATCCGACGAGCCGGCGGGAGCGCATCCGCCGACCGTCCCGGTCTCTCCGGCGTAACGACCTCGCCGGCCCGCGCTCGGCGCCCGCTCCTGCGGAGGCCGGGGACCTGTCTCCTCTACCTCGGACCGGACGGGTCGCCGTAGGGGATTCGGGCCGGGCCGCAGCGACGCGTCGCCAAGACCCCGTCGGCCGCACCGACAAGGTTGTCGGGGATCCGGGGCGGCGGCGAGGCGACCCGGTTCTGCCTCGCCGCGGCTCGATCGTCCCCTGGCTCCCCTCCGCTCTCCCGACGGTGACCTCACGCGTCCCGGGGTGTCGGTGAGGCGGCCGCGAGGCCCCACCACGACGTGACCAGGAACGATATCCCGATCAGGATGAGCCCGACCGCCGCGAGGTACCCTCCGGCGGCTAGGCCGGTCGAGACGTAGACCATCACGCCTGCGAAGGTCACGAGGGCGCCGGCCATGGCGGTCCAGCCGACCCGCAGCGGCTGCCGTCCCGCCAGCAAGCGCTCGGCGAGGAGGATCACGAGCACCACCAGCATCGTGAGATAGAACGCGACGAACAGTCGGATCCAGGCCTGGGGGGGGGTGCCGATCGCCGTTCCGTTCGCCGGTTCGGTGACGGCCGTGAGAACGGTGAAGATGACCAGCATCAGGAGCGGCAGCGCCCGCAGCGGTAGGCCCGCCCGATCCTTCCACTTCTGCACTCGGCCGCTCCCGATCGCGAGGGCCGAGAGGAGGAGCAGACCGCCGAGCACCAGGAACACGAAGTTGCTCGCGTCGTTCAGGGCGAGGAAGCTCGGCACGCCCGGAATGGCCAAGATCTGGGGCGGCAGGTTGCCCGGCCAGCTCGAGAACCCGATCAGGAGCCCCATTCCGGTCTGGATCACAAGGTCGATGCACACGAGCGCGAAGCCCACCTGGGCCATCATCTTCGTTGTCCCGTGCAGCCGATAGTACCCGAATCGGACGGCGGCGAGCGACATGACCCCCGCCGGAACCGCCGTGATCATGAGATACGAGTGCGCGCCGATGAGGCTCGCCGCCCAGTCGTCGAGCGAGAGGCCCATCTCCTGGGAGGCGTATTGGCCGAGCAGGGTCGGATTGTCTCCGAACCCCAAGATCGTGCCGGCGAGGTGCCCCATCAGGGCCGCGACCAGCATGACGGCTCCGGTCAGCCCCGCGGTAATGAACGGAAAGGTCCGGCTCCGCGGCGCCCCGTCCCGCCAGACCGAGAGCATCCCCCACAGGAAGAGGATCACGATCTCGTCGAGCGCGAGGAACGCCACGATTTGGACCCAGAGGCCCGCGTTCGTCCAGGGGGCCGAGGTGTTGAACACGGCTCCTATCGGAGAGAGGACCCCGGCGATGAGCACTCCCGCCAGGATCCCTCGGCGAACGTGGACGGAGGGGAGCTCGAAGAAATCGCACGCCACCAAGGCGGCGAGCCCGACGAGCCCGGTGTTGAGGCCGTGGAGATACATCACGACCCAGTAGTAGTGCGGCGACCCGGCCCCTAGGTCCCAATTCGTCGCCGCGCCGGAGCCGGTGAACGGGTTGTTCACCAAGAGGCTCCCGGCGAAGAAGATCGTCACCCAGAAGACCAGGAAGAACGCCAGCCGCCGCGGCGTCAGCCACCTCATTCGCGGGAACAGCGCTCCTTCGGGCTCGTCGAGAAATCGGGTCGAACTCTCGGTCGTCGGTGCTCCCTCTACCATCGTTCGGTTTCTCCGTTCATCCGTCGGCGGACCGGCGTCCCGCACGGAGGCGCCGAAGCGCTCCGCACCGGCCACTGGCCATGCAAGCCCGGAAAAGGGACCGCGTGGAGTGGAAGACGGACAGGCGCGCCGTCGGCTGGACCGTCCGCCCTCCGACCCGATTCAGCGGGAGTTTCGCCACCGCGGATGACTCCAAGCTTGGCCGGGAAGGTCGCGGCAGAAAGGCACGATAAGACTTACGTCGAGACCGATTGACGCGACTCGTTCCGGAGCGCTCGGACGGCAGACCGTTGCGGAACGGTGCGAGCCCACTCTCGACGGGGGGCCTCGGGGCCGTCCAAGATCTCGTTCGAGAGGAACGACCTTATAGCCCGGAGATATATCATGTAATTCGAAGCTATGCCGAAGGCAGTGGTCGACCTCTCGGAGCACGCCAACCGGATTGTGAACATCGTCAAAGCCCGAGATGGACTTCGCGGAAAGACCGAGGCCATCGAAGCCATCGTGGCGGCCTATGAGGAGACGATCCTGGACCCGGCCCTTCGGCCCGAGTTCGTGGAGGGCCTCCAGCGAGTTCGACGCGGACCCTTCCGAGCGATCCGGTCGCCAGCGGAACTGCTGGAGGCTCCGAAGTGAGCTGGAGCCTCGAGGTCTCGGCCGAGTTCGAGCAGGACTACCGGAGGCTGTGCGGTCGGAACGCAGGTCTCCGACACGCGGTCGATGCCAAGATCGCGCAGGTTCGGGAAGCCCCTCTCCACTACAAACCTCTGCGAGCCCCGCTCCAGGGCGTCCGTCGTGTCCACGTCAGCGGCTCGTTCGTGCTCCTTTTCGAGCCCGACATCCGTCGCAGCACGGTGAGATTGCTGCGTCTCGCGCACCACGACGAGGCGTACGGGATCTGATCCGGAGCAACCGGGGAGCGAAGGTAGACCCGAACCGTCGCGGCTCCTCTCGGAGCCATCGCAGGGTGCGCTTCTCACGGCCGGAGTCTCGACCGGTCGGAGGCCTGCCGGGGCCAGGATTCGAACCTGGGAACTCCTGCGAGAGCAGATCTTGAGTCTGCCGCCTTTGGCCGCTCGGCCACCCCGGCGCGCGATCGTCATGGAGCGGGACCGCCTTAACTCGTTTCGTCGGCCCCCTCGTCGGAGCTCTCCTCGTCCTCTTCCGTCCCGGCGATCTCGACCGAGAGGGCGCCTTCCTCCCGTGGGACCCGGCCGGGGGTCGACGACGGAGGAGGGGCGGACCCGGGGCGTTCGGGGCGAGTCCGCGTCCGGCGCTCGTGGCCGCAGACGAGACACGTCCGGACCCGGCGACCGGAGCGGAGTCGCGTGCGCACGCTCCGTCCCTCGGCCCAGAACGAGGAGCACCCGCGACAGTAGAGTTCGCGGTACTCGGCGAGCAGGCGTACGGTGTAGCGCATTCCGATCCGGCGGGCGAGGCGGACGTACCGATCCGCGAGCGTAGCGTGGCCGTTGGCGGATTCCCGCTCGGCGAGGGCGAACAGGTCCGAGATGCGCTCTCGCGCGATCCGGACCATCGCCGCCGTCCGCCGACCCCGGCGGCCCCCCGGCCTCATGCCTGCGGTTGCTGGCATACCGGACAGTAGACGGCGGCTTGCGAGATCGGCGTTCGACACTTCACGCAGTACTTCGCGCTCGGCGGGGGCGCGATGGGCCCCACGGCGCCCGGCACGGCGGCGACGGGAGCCGCGTACGCCACCGGAAGCGCTGCGGTGCGGTAGGGCGGAGCGGCGGGGCGGAAGGTCGCAGGGGCTCCGCCTTGCGGCATGGCCCCCGCGGGTACGGACGCGGCCGGCGGGAGCGGCGTGGGACCCACGCCGGCCTGAGGGAGGGTGAAGCCGCACTTGGTGCAGAAGAGGGCTCCGTCGGGGCCGATCTCCCCGCAGTGAAGACAGACGGGCACGCAGGGGGCAAGATTAATGGCGTATATCACCGTCAGGTACCGCGGTGAGACACCGGTCGGTCGCACTCGTAACCCGAGACCCCGGACTGTACCACGAGCTCGCGGGGTTCCTGCGGGAGAGGCGCTGGCCGGTGACGAGCCTGTTTCCCGGCGACCGCATCCCGGACCACGTGACCGTCGTGCTCACGTCCCCCGAGGAGGCCCGGCTCATCTCCCACCGCAACGTCATTGCGGTCTCGGAGGGCGGGGATCGTCGGGTGCTCGGCGCGGCGGTCGCTCACGCCCTCGGCATGGCGGACCCCGGGGACTCGATGATCGTCGGGATCGACCCGGGTCCGCGCCCCGGCTACGCGATCTTCGCCGGCCCGGTGATGATCGGTCAGGGTGTGCTCGAGTCGCCCGAGGCCACCGGGACCTTCTCCGTTCAGCTTCGCCACCGATTCTCCGGTCGGCACCTTCTGTTCCGGGTCGGCACGGGCGATCCCCCGACCCGGAACCGGATCGTGAACAGCCTCCTCGAGCATCATCGCGCCGTCGAGCTCGTCGACGAACAGGGCACCACGCCCCGGGGCCACCGTCGCCCGCGGGACCCCGAGGCCGCCCGCACCATCGCGCTCAGCCGAGGCCACCCCGTCCGCGAACGCCTCGCGGTCACGACCACTCCCGGCGAGATCGCGAACCTCCAGCGACTCAGCCGTGAGGGGAGCGACGGCCGTGTGACGATCTCCCGTGCGTCGGCCCACCGGGTCCTAGTCGGGGAGCTCACTCTCGCCGAGGCCCTCGACCAGGCGATGGCCCCTCGGGCGACCCCTCCCGCGGCCCCCCGACCCGCCGCCCGACGGGCCCCCGCCCACGAACCCATATAATCACGGGGAAGTCGCCCCACCGACATGGTGCTCTCCCCCGAGGTCGAGCAGCGCGCTCGACGGGTCGTGCTCGAAAACGCGGTCGCCCACGCCGGCGAGGCCCAGTCCGG
>JAJZGO010000017.1 GCA_021798415.1 Thermoplasmata archaeon
CGGACGCCGGGTCGCACGTCGCACCGGCGTCCGGACGTCGCGGCGGGGCCACGGAGGACGACGAGCCCGAGGGAGCGTCCCCGCGGTGCGACCCGCCGGGCGAAGCCGGGGAGTCCGTCGGCTCGTCGCCCGACTTCCTCCTCGTCCCCGCCGCCCGGCTCCTTCCTTCTCTCACCACCGGGCCTCGCGGTCGATCGCCGGGGTCGGGATCGTCGGGCCGCTCGCGCCCGAGGGCGATCGCCGTCGAGGGCCGTCTACGCCGCGTTCTTCGTCGTACCCTGCGGGCACGACCGGTCCCGACGCGGGCGGCCCGGTGCGGTCGCTACCTGGCCGGTGGGGGCGGCAGGAGCCGCATCGCGCACGGCATCACGACCCCACAGTCCCCGCAGTAGAGCCCCTCCTCGGCGACCCAGAGGAACGCTCCGCACCGCTCGCACTTCCTCGGATCGTCGGGGTCGTTGCGGCAGACCATGTTCCGGACAAGACCGCGAGCACCCGCGGGTATAACGAGCTACGCCCGCGGGAGAAACGGAAAATTGGGAGGGGGGCCTCGAATCGAGGTCCCCCGGAAAGAGTGGAGGCGGTCTAGGCGTTCTTCATCTTGGCGCGGGAGACGAAGCCCTTCTTGTCCAGGAAGTACATGTAGCCGTCCTGGCGGGTGACCTTCTCCGTCCCGACGCGGCCCTTCTTTCCGGACTTGTTGAGCTTCGTGGGGGTCTTCCAGAGGTACCCGTCCTTGCCGAGGTAGTACAGGTATCCCTTCTCGCGCTTGATCTGTTCCTTGCCTACACGCTCCGCCATTTTGGCGACCTCGACCGGCGAGAAGGAAGGCGCCCCTATTTAGATGTACTGACGGAGTTCCGCCGAAGAAACCCGTTTTCCCTGACGGTAAACGCGAGTTGGAATCGCGTCGAAGCGGTAGCCGAGATGGTCGGCCGACGGGAGCGCGAAGAGCGAGAAGTCGGCGGGCCGGCCGACGTCGATCGTCCCGGCGTCCTCGAGGCCGACCGCGTGCGCCGCGTTGACGGTCGCCGCGGTGAGCGCCTCCGCCGGCGTGAGGCGCGCCCCGTGCACCGCGTGAGCGAGGACGAGAGGCATTCCTTCGACCCAGGAGTTCGGCGAGCAGTCGGTGCCCAGCGCGACCGGCACGCCCGCGTCGACCATTTCGCGACCGGGACTGCGTCGCGACGGGCTCGACGCGAACGCGGTGAGGGGAAGGAGGACCGCGGTCACCCCGGCGCGAGCGAGGCGCGACCGGTCGGCGACCGTCGACGCGAGGAGGTGCTCGGCGGAGCGGGCCTTGAGGCGTGCAGCGAGCCGCGCCCCTCCCGAGAGGACGAACTCGTCCGCGTGGACCTTGACGCCGAGCCCGAGCGCCATCGCCGCCCGGAGGATCCGTTCCGACTGGGCGGGAGTGAAGAACCCCGGCTCGCAGAAGACGTCGCAGAAGTCGGCGAGATGCTCGCGCGCGACCGCCGGGAGCGTGCGACGCACGATCCGGTCGACGTAGGCGTCCGGGCGACGCCGGTACTCGGGAGCGACGGCGTGCGCGCCGAGGTAGGTGGCGACCAGGCGGAGCCCGGTGCGCCGGGCAAGGCGTGGGACGAGGCGCAGCAACCGGAGCTCGCCGTCGTGGTCGAGCGCGTACCCCGATTTCACTTCGAGGGAGGTGCTCCCCCAGGCCGCGGCCCGACCGAGGCGCGCCGCGGTCTGGTCGAGGAGGTCCTCCTCGCTCGCCCGGCGCGTGGCCCGGACCGTCGCATAGAGTCCGCCGCCGCGGCGCGCGACCTCGGCGTACGTTGCGCCCGCGACCTTGAGCGGGAGTTCGAACGCGCGGTCCCCGGCGAAGAGCGCGTGCGTGTGCGCGTCGACGAACCCGGGGACGACGATCCCTTCCTGTCCGTCGACGCGCTCGCCGCCCGAGCGCAGCCGCACCTCGCGGCCGAGCGCGCGCTCCGGACCGACCCACGCGACACGACCTCCCGCGACGGCGAGCGCTCCGCCGGGGATACGGCCGAGGTGCCCCATCGCCTCGCCGACCCGCGGCGTCGGTCCCTCGGCGAGCGTCACGACCTCGGCCAGGTTCGTGACGACGAGCTCGGCCGCGATCATGGCTGGAGGATCGCGTGGTCGAGGAGGTCCCGGGCCGTCTTCGCGGTGGCGAACACGGCGCGCGCCTCCGCCTCGAGCGGATCGAGCTCCTTGTAGCGGGCGGAGAAGTGCGTGAGGAAGAGCGCCCCGACCTCCGCCGAGAGCGCGAGCTCGGCGGCCTGGCGGGCCGAGGAGTGGCCCCACTCGTTCGCCTGGCTCTCGAGCTCCGTCGCGGTCGTCGACTCGTGGACGAGGACGGTCGCCCGGTGGGCGAGACGGCGAACGTCGTCCGACGGGGCGGTGTCCCCGGAGTAGACGATCGACCGGCCCGGCCGCGCCGGCCCGATCACGTCGGACGGGTGGACGACCCGGGCGCCGACGCGAACCGACTCGCCGTTCTCGAGCCGGGCGAAGTCGGCGCCGTGGATGCCGAGCGCGCGGGCGAGGACGCCGTCGAACCGTCCGCGCTTCGGGCCCTCCTCGATCCGGTAGGCGAGGGCCGGGACCGGATGCTCGGCGTGGGCCGTGCGGACCGAGTAGCCGTCGAGCTCGACGGTCGCGCCCGGCGCGAGCGGGTGGACCTCGACCGGAAAGCGGAGCGTGAAGTAGCCCATCCCGAGCGCGCGACCGACCATTTCCTCGGAATCGGGCGGCCCGTAGATGTCGAGCGGCTCGGTCCGGTGGTTGAGGCACATGCTCTGGATGAGACCGGGGAGCCCGAGGAAGTGGTCGCCGTGGAAGTGCGTGAGGAAGATCCGGCGCACGCGCATGAACGAGGCGCTCGACTGGAAGAACTGCCGCTGGGTCCCCTCCCCGCAGTCGAGGAGGAGGAGCTCCCGCTCGAGGTCGAGCGCGATCGCGCTCGCCGAGCGCTCCTTCGTCGGCCAGGAACCGGCCGTTCCGAGGAACGTGAGGCGCATCGGCCCTCCGCACCTTCCCGGGGGGAAAAAGGTCGGGGGTCGCCCGACCGCTCCCGCCGGGCCGCTCCGGGAAGGCGTCGGTGGGGCAAAAAGAGGAAAAGGGGCGTGGGGTTCGCGCACCCGTGGTCGACTGGGACCGTGTCGACGAGCTTCGCTCCAAAGGATGGGACTGGGAGCGGATCGCGTCGGACGCCAAGGTCGGGTTCCATCCCGAGGCCTCGGTGCGCGAGCCCGGCCGGGCGCTTCGGGCGCTCTACCACCGCCAGCGGTCGCGGCAGCGCCGGCAGGAGCCGGCCTCACCGGCCGCCGCCAAGAAGGCGGCCGAGGTGCGCGAACGCCGATGGTCCCTCGTCCGGGTGGGCTACCTCCTCACCCCGATCTTCGGGGTCTGGTTCGCGGTCGCCTACCTCGACCCGGCGCAGGCGGGCCTTCTGGTGCCGGCGATACCGTACCTCGCGCTCGTCCTCGTGGTCGCCGCGTTCCTCCTCGTCTTCGGCCTCTGGCGGTCGAGCGGGGCGCGCTGGACGAAGGTGTTCCGGTCGACGGTCGTCGTGGGGGTCGTCGTGGGCCTCGTCGTGTCGGCGGTGATCGCCCTCGGCGCCGCGCTCTTCTTCGGCTGCCCGTACCTTCCGCCCCCCTCGACCGGTACGAGCCAGCCCTCGGGCTGGACCTCGATCTCCGTACCGGCGTGGCACGACCAGGGTCGGCCGGTCGTCTACTACTACGGCGCGACCTGGTGCCCGTTCTGTTCGGCGAGCAGCTGGGCGATATGGAAAGCGCTGATCGAGTTCGGTTCGGTCGCCGGCAATTACACGGGCTACTCGAGCGCGCTGGACGTCTACCCGAGCACGCCCGAGATGGTCCTCGCGAACACCCAGTTGACGTCCGCGAACGCGTCGTTCCAGGTCAACGAGGACACCTCGGGGAACGACGGTTCGGTCCCGGCGACCTCGAACTGCGTCCAGCAAGCCTACCTCAACACCTACTCGGGCGGTTCGATCCCGTTCCTCGTGGTGAACGGCCAGTACGTCCACGGGGGCACGACGCTCGTCAACCCGGCGTATCTCCAGAACTACGCGGGCAGCGGCGCGTCGGCCGTCCTCCAATCCGTCTTCACCGAGACCGGCACGCCGTGGACGGCCATCCAGGGCGCGGCGTGGTGGATCATGGCCTACATGGCGAAGGCGTCCGGCGAGACGGTCGCCTCGCTCGCGGCCCAGTACCACTGGACGACCGCCACCGCGAACGCGGTCTCGAGCGACCTCGCCCAGATCCACTAGCCACGGAGGCTCGATGCGAACTCGGTCGGTCCGTTCGCTCGTCTACCTCGCCGGCGGGGTCGGCCTCATCGTATCGATCTTCGCGGCGCTCGAGTACTACGAGGCGTCCCTGAGACGCCTGTGCACGATCTCCTCGTTCTTCTCGTGCGCCACGGTCGACGTGAGCGGGCGGACGACGACGCTCGGCCTCCCCGACTTCCTGTGGGGGGTCGGGGGATTCGTCCTGATCCTCGTCGTCGCGGGCCTCGCCGAGCGCTGGCCGCGCGACCGCCGCTACGCGTACGCGCTCCTCGGGGTGACGACCCTGGGCGTCGCGTTCTCGCTCTACTTCCTCTACGTCCAGCTGGTCGAGATCGGCGCGCTCTGCGTCGTCTGCGCGACCGCGGACGTCTTCGGCTGGATCGCATGGGCCGGGGCGATCGCCCTCGTCCGCGCCCCCTCATCGGCCGCCGATTCCGGCGGCCCGGCCGACGCCGAGGACGCGGGTTAGTCCGGTCCCCGGCCCCGCCCGGTCGGGCCCCGCGCCGGGTCGACGGTTTACTATCGGCCGGTGACGGTCCCCGGCGGAGGGTTCGGTTATATACCCGACCTTGCTCGGCCGCCCGGTTGGCCCATGGTGGACGTCTACGCATCGCTCGCCGCCGGGATCGCGATCGCCGGGGGACTCATCGGGACGGGGATGGCCCAGTCCGGCATCGGGGCGGCCGGCATGGGGATCATCGCCGAGAAGCCCGAGAAGTTCGGCCAGGTCCTGTTCTTCTTCGTCATCCCCGAGACCCTCTGGATCATCGGGTTCGTCCTAGGGATCATCCTCCTGCTCGGGGTCATCTGAGGCAGGGATCGCCCCGTCCACCGCCATGACCCTCGAGAGCCTGGTGGAGGAGATCCGCCGGCACGGTCAGGCGGAGCTCGACGCGATCGAGCGCTCCCGCTCCGCGGAGGAGGCACGGATCGCCGAGGACCGGGCGCGCAAGGTCTCCGAGATCCGGGCCCAATCGGCCCGGGGGATCGCGACCGACTCCGCGCGCGAGCGCGCCCAGCGCCTCGCGGCGGCCCACCTCCAGTCGAGGAAGATGCTGTACGAGGCCCGGGAGAAGCGGCTCGCCGCCGCGATCGAGGCGACCCGAACTCTCCTCGCGGATTTCGCCGACTCGTCCGCCTACCCGGCGGTCCTCAAGCGCATGCACGCGACCGCGACCGAGTCGCTCGGCAAGCAGCTGCGCGTGAGCGGCCGCGCCGAGGACGCGACCCTCCTCGCGAAGGTCGCGGGGAAGGCGTTCGATTCGACCCCGCGTCCGATCCTCGGGGGCATGATCGCGGAGACGACCGACGGGGCCCGTCGCCTCAACCTGTCGTTCGACGAACTTTTGCGCCTGCGCGAGGACCGGGTCCGCGAGCTCCTCGCGTAAGAGGGGATTCGGATGGCGGGCTCCCCGTACGCGAGCGCGCTCGGACGCCTGAAGCCCGACTTCTCGTCGTTCCTTCCCCGCGACCTCTACCCCGCGCTCGTCGCCGCGAAGGACGCGAACGACCTCGCTAAGCTCCTCGAGACCACGCCGTACGGCGCCGACCTCGCTCGGGCCCGCGCGACCCACTCGGGCGCGGCGCTGGTCGAGGTCGCCGTGAACCGGGCGTTCGTGCGGCGGAACCGCCACGCGTACGAGGCCGCGCCGTTCGCCGGCCGGGCGGTCGTCGCGACGTACCTCGGCCGGTGGGACATCCAGAACATCGAGATGATCCTCTCGGCGAAGGCGCTCGGCCGCACGATCACCGAGACCGAGGACCACCTCGTCTCGAGCCGCGAGATCCCCGCGGGGCTCTACGCGGGCGTGATGACGCTCGACGACTTCCGGATCCTCCTCGGCCAGCCGACCCTCGAGGCGACGGTGCGCGCGCTCGTCCGCCACGGCTACGGCGCGACGATCCTCCCGCTGCTCGAAGCGTTCGAGCGCACGCACGACATCTTCCCGGTCCTCCAGGCGCTCGACCGCCAGTACTACCGCTCGGTGCTCGAGGCGGCGCGGTTCTTCCAGGGCGACGAGTGGGTCGTCCGCGCGCTCCTCCAGAGCGAGGTCGACGTGCGCAACAGCCTCCTCCTCCTCAAGGGGAAGGGCGCGGACCTCCCGCTGGACGCGGTGAGCGACCGGTGGCTCGACGGCGGGACGCTGACCCGCGCCCAGGCGCCGGACCTCTATTCGGCGCGCACCGTACCCGACCTGGCCGAGCGCCTCGCCGGCCGCTTCCCTTCCGTCACGGAAGGGAACGCCGGGTACGCGGAGGGGGGGAGCCTCACGGGCTACGAGATAGCCCTCGATCGCGACCGGACGCTCGCCGAGCTGAAGCGCCTGAGGACCTACCCGCTCTCCCTGTCGGTGATCTTCGCCCACCTCCTCTTGTCGGAGGTCGAGCGGGCGGACCTCCGCCGCATCGTCTTCGGGCGACTCTACGGGTTCGCTCCCGAACGGCTCTCGCCGCTCTTGATCTCCCCCCGACTTTAGTCGCCGGAGTTCCGGGCCGGGCCCGCGGTCGGCCGGCTCACGCTTCGGGCGCCTGGACGATCGGTCCGGCGACCGTCGGCGCCTCCGGGACGAGGGGCGAGACCGTGTGGCGGCGGGGCGCGCCGAACGGCCGGAACGGCCGTCCGTTGCCCGAGTAGAACTTCGAGAAGTACTCGACGAAGATCAGCCGCGCCCCCTGGATACCGGGCTCGAAGACGCCGAGGATCACGTTGAACGTCTGGCCGACCACGAGGATGACGAGCCCGGCGACGATCCCGACCGCCGTGCCGCCGTAGGCGAGCCCGCTGCCGATCGTGTTGATCACGAGCGCGAGCACGACGCTCGCGAGCAGGATCCCGACGAGCCGCGTGTAGGAGAGGATGTGGCTCACGACCTCGATGAGCCCCATCATGCCCATCTGGAGGCCTTCGCCCCCGACGAGGAGGACGAGCCCGCCGACCATGAGGCCGAGGTAGAGGTCGACCCACGGATTGCCGGGGATCTCGATCTGGCGGTGGATCAACGCGAGGCCGAAGAACGCGACCCCGAACGCGAACAGGATGCCGCCCACCTTGCCGAAGGCCGCGCGGAGGTGGTGGTGGAAGTACTCCTTGAGCACGCCGAATCCGAAGCCGAGGACGACCATCCCGAGCCCGACGTACCCCGCGAGGAGGAGGAGGGAGCCCACGTGGTGCAAGGGGTCGGCCGGTGTCGCGTAGCCGAACGCCGCGAGGACGGGGGCCCCGAAGAACGCGTCCGTGTAGAGGCCGATGGCGATCGCGAGGCCGCACCCGGGGAGGAGGGCGTACGCCAGCTGCTGCATCCCCTTCGGCCCCATGATCAGTTTCACGAAGTTGCGGCCGGCCTTCGGGAGGTAGCGCGCGCCGGGGAAGCCGCGGATCATCCAGACCGAGACGAGGAGGATGACGAGTCCATACCCCCAGTCGCCGAGCATGAACCCGAAGAAGATCGGGAAGGCGATCGAGAAGACGAGCGTCGGGTCCCACTCGGTCGCCTGGGGGAGCGAGTAGAACCGCACGAAGAACTCGAACCGGCGGACCCCGGCGGGGTTGTTCATCAGGGTCGGCGGCTCCTCGCGGGTCGGGACCTCGTAGAAGTACGTCCGACCGTCGGTCGCGCCGGTCACGACCGACTTCAAGCGCTCGACGTCGCGGCGCGGGACCCACGCCTCGAGCGCGAACGCCGTCGCGCTCGCGCCGAGCTTGGCGAGGACCTCGCTCTTGCGGTTCTCGATCTCGAGCGCCTCGTCGATCGCGGCCAGGGTCGGGTACCACTCGCGGGCGATCGCCTCGAGGCGGGCCGCGATCTCCCGGCGGCGGGCGACGATCTCGCCGACGCGCGTGCGCAAATCGGAGAGCTCCTCGGTCGCGGTGCGCGAGAGCGCCGGCACCGCGGCGAGGCGGACGCCGCGGCTCTGGGCGATCCGGCCGAGCGCCTCGGCGCCGGCGGGCCGGGTGATGACGAGGAAGCGAACGGTCTCCCCGGCGGGCCCGCGCAAAAGCCGCGCGTCCGCCTCGGGGGGAAGCGCCGCCTCGAGCGCGGACAGCGACTCGGCGGACGTCTCACCGTAGAAGGTGAGGTAGCTCGCGGAGTGGAGGTACTCGAGGCGATCGGGGTAGAACGCGAGGTTCCCGAGGAGGTCGATCGTGTCGTCGTTCGCCTTCTTCTCGGTGAGGAGACGGTCGTCCTCTCGCTTCAGGTCGCCGACCTCGGCGTCGATCGGGATCGTCTCGGTCGCCGCGAGGATCTCGGAGAGGGAATCGAAGCGTCGGGGGACGGGGGGTCCGCCGCGGGGGAGCGCGCTCAAAAGGCCGCGAAAGCGCAACGTCTCGTCGCCGACCCGGCGCAAGGTCTCGGAACCTCGCTCGGGCGCGAGCAGCGCCATCGTCTCGGGACCGAGCGGCTCGACCTGGGCGACCCGCAGGTCGTGAAGGACCGTGAGGACCTTCTCCTCGTCGGCCCGCAGGCCGATGAGTCCGACCTTGGCCATCCGGATCGGCCGTAGCGCCATCGGTTCCTCCGCCTTCTTGTCGTCTCGTCCGCGGTAGGTTCGTTACTCGCCCGCGAACCGCCCGAGCAGGGCGGCGAGGATCTCGTCCTTGCGGTCGGCCGGGCGCTTGCCCGCTCCGTCGGCCGCGGACCGGGCCGCGCGCTCCCCGTCCGCGACGATCGCTCGGGCCTCGAGGTCGGCCATCGCGCGGGCGCTCTCGACCGCGCGCTGGCGCTCGGCGTCGGCGTTCGCGCGGGCGTCGACGATCGCGCGCTCCGTCGCCTCGCGGGCCGCCTTCAGCGTCGTGTCGGCGTTCGCGCGCGCGGCGGCGACCTTCGCGTCCCATTCGGCCTCGGCCGCCTTGATCCGCTTGAGGGCGTCGATCGTGGCGGCATCGGGACCGGTCCGCTCCGCGATGGGGGTGCTCATGGGGAACCTCCGTACACTCGGACGACCAGGTAGAGGAAGACGGCGAGCGCCGCGAGCTTGAGCGCCGCGCTCACGATCCAGACGGCGGTGAACCGCCGGACCGCGCTAGGCCGCGGCGACACCTTCGCCCTCCTGTTCCATCTTCCGCTTCACGGTCTTCAGCATGCTGAACGCGTCCCGCTCGAGCTCGTCGAAGCGGAACTTGATGTAGCGGACCGTCGCCTGGAGCCGCGGGATCAGGACGTTCTCGATCGCGCTCGCGCGGCGCTTGGTCTTCTCGATCTCCCTCAGGAGCCGACGCAACGCGTTCTCCTTCTCGGCGATGTCGAGGACGACCTGGTAGATCCCCTGGAAGTGGCGGATCGCCTCCTGCACGCTCGTCGGGAGGTCGAGGAGCGCGGCCGACTCGGTCGCGGTGTAGCCGCCCCGGTCGACGCGCGGGGTGCGAACGCCCATGACGTTCTTGGTCGACACCCCGACCGGGCGGACGTCGGGCAAGAGCATCGAGATGTTCTCGAGGCGGGTCGGTCCCTCCATCATCTCGGCGTTGCGGATCGACTCGTAGCCGCGCGAGATCCGCGCGCGGAGGTCGCTGCGCAGGCGCAGCGCCTCGCGCGAGATGGAGAAGAATTCCGCGATCAGCGCCGAGCGCTTCAGCTTGAGCAGGTTGAGCCCCCGCTTCGCGACCGCGATGCGACGGCGCGTGCGCAAAAGTTCGAGTCGGGTCGGCCGGACGTTCTCGAGGGCCACGGCGGATCTCCTCCGTCTCCCTAGCTCTCCGCGGGCGGAGGGTGGGCGCGGAACTTCTCGATGAACTCGGGACGGATCCGCTTGAGCTCGGAGTCGGGGAAGTCGGATAGGATGTCCCACGAGATCGCGAGGCTCTGATCGATCGTCCGGTCCTCGTCGGGCCGCTGGTTGACGAACTCCTTCTCGTAGCGGTCGGCGGCCCGCAGGTAGAGCCGGTCGGTCGCGCTGAGCGCCTCCTCGCCGACGATCGCGGAGAGGGCCCGCTGGTCCTTCCCCGTCGCGTAGGCGGCGAACAGCTGGTCGGAGACGCCGCGGTGGTCCTCCCGCGTGCGGCCCTTGCCGATCCCGAGGCCCATCAGGCGCGAGAGGCTCGGCAGGACGTCGATCGGCGGGTAGATCCCCTTGCGCTGGAGTTCGCGGCTCACGTAGACCTGCCCCTCGGTGATGTAGCCGGTGAGGTCCGGGATCGGGTGCGTGACGTCGTCCGCCGGCATCGTCAGGATCGGCAGCTGGGTGATCGACCCCTTGCGGCCGCGGATCTTTCCGGCCCGTTCGTAGATCGTCGCGAGGTCGGTGTAGAGATACCCCGGGTAGCCGCGGCGGCCCGGGACCTCCTCGCGCGCCGCGGAGACCTCGCGGAGCGCCTCGCAGTAGCTCGTCATGTCGGTGAGGACGACCAGGACGTGGAGGTCCTTCTCGTAGGCGAGGTACTCGGCCGCGGTGAGCGCCATGCGCGGCGTCACGACGCGCTCCATCGACGGGTCCGAGGAGAGGTTCAGGAAGACGACCGCGCGCTCGAGCGCCCCGGTCGATTCGAACTCCCTCAGGAAATAGTTCGCCTCCTCGCTCGTGATCCCCATCGCGGCGAAGACGACCGCGAACCCTTCGGAGGAGTCTCGGAGCTTCGCCTGACGCACGATCTGGGCGGCGATCTGGTTGTGCGGCAGCCCCGCCGCCGAGAAGATCGGGAGCTTCTGGCCGCGGACGAGGGTGTTGTTGACGTCGATCGTCGAGATCCCCGTCTGAATGAACTCGCTCGGCTCCTCGCGCGAGTACGGGTTCATCGCGTTCCCGACGATCTCGAGCCGGGTCTCGCTCACGATCTTCGGTCCGCCGTCGCGGGGTTCCCCCAGTCCGTTGAAGACGCGGCCGAGCAGCTCGTCGGAGACGTTCAGGGTCGCGACCTCGCCGAGGAACTTCACGCTCGTCTCTTCGACGTTGATCCCCATCGTGGGGCCGAAGACCTGGACGATCGCGAGGCCCCGGCGGGAATCGAGGACCTGGCCCTGGCGGCGCTCGCCGTTCGGAAGCGCGATCTCGACGATCTCGCCGTAGGCGGCGTTCGCGACGTCGCGCACGAACAAGAGGGGACCCGAGACCCGGTCGATCGTCCGGTAGTCGACCGGAACGTCGGGGGACCCCTTCGGTGCGGCCGCGCCCTTCGCGGCCATCAGCTCCCTCCGACCGACGCGACGGCCTGGGCCATCTCGAGCGCGAGGGCGTCGAACTGGGTCGCGGCCTCGGCCTCGGGGATCCACTTCATCCGGGAGAGCTTCGTGCGAACCGGCAGCTTCTGCAGCTGGGCGACGGTCGCTCCTTTCGAGATCGCGTCCTGCTCCCGGTCGCCGAAGGCCAGGATCGCGCCGAGCATCCGGACCTGCTTCTGGATCGAGGTGTAGGTGTCGACCTCGTCGTACGCGCTCTGCTGGAGGTAGTCCTCCCGGATCATGCGGGCGACATCGAGCGTCGCCTTCTCCCGCTCGGGGAGGGCATCGACCCCCACGAGCTGGACGATCTCCTGGAGCTCGGCCTCCTTTTGGAGGATCTCGAGCGCGCGCTGGCGGAACGAGACGAACTCGTTCGAGAGCTCCTTGCGGTACCAGGGCTCGAGGTCGTTCAGGTAGAGCGAGTAGCTCTGCAGCCAGTTGATCGAGGGGAAGTGCCGCCGCGACGCGAGCGAGGCGTCGAGCGCCCAGAAGACGCGCGCGGACCTCAGGGTGTTCTGGCTCACCGGCTCGGAGGTGTCGCCGCCGGGCGGCGAGACCGCCCCGACGACCGTGACCGACCCCGTTCGTCCCTCGGGCGAGAGCGTCACGACCCGACCGGCGCGCTCGTAGAACTCGGCGATGCGTCGGCCGAGGTAGGCCGGATACCCTTCCTCGCCCGGCATCTCCTCGAGGCGTCCGGAGATCTCGCGCATCGCCTCGGCCCACCGGCTCGTCGAGTCGGCCATCAGCGCGACGTCGTAGCCCATGTCGCGGTAGTACTCCGCGATCGTGATCCCGGTGTAGACGCTCGCCTCGCGGGCCGCGACCGGCATGTTCGACGTGTTCGCGATGAGGATCGTCCGCTCCATGAGCGGGCGCTTCGACTTCGGGTCCTGGAGGCTCGGGAACGTCGCGAGCACCTCGGTCATCTCGTTGCCGCGCTCCCCGCAGCCGACGTAGACGACGATGTCGGAGTCGGCCCACTTCGCGAGCTGCTGTTGAATGACCGTCTTGCCGGAACCGAACGGTCCCGGGATGCACGCGGTGCCGCCCTTCGCGACGGGGAAGAACGAGTCGATGACCCGCTGGCCCGTCACGAGCGGGACGTCGGGCGGAAGCTTCTGGGCGACCGGCCGGGGGACGCGCACGACCCACTTCTGCGACAGGAAGACCGGGACCGGGCCGGCCGCCGTGGAGACCGTGCCGATCGGGTCGCGGACGGTGTACGAGCCGCTCGCGAGCTTCGTCAGGGTCCCCCGGACCCCCGGCGGCACCATGATCTTGTGCAGGATGAGCGGGGTCTCCTGGACGGTCCCCAGGATCGTCCCGGGGAGGACCTCGCTGCCGACCTTCGCGACCGAGGTGAACTCCCAGCGGGTCGTCTCGTTGAGCGGCGCCGCGACGAACCCTCGCGTGATGAAGTCCCCGACGCTCTTCTGGATCACGTCGAGCGGGCGCTGGACGCCGTCGTAGATCGACTTCAGAAGGCCCGGGCCGAGCTCGACGCTGAGCGCCTGGCCGGTGTTCTCGACGCGGTCGCCCGGGCGGATCCCGGTCGTGTCCTCGTAGACCTGGACGGTCGCGGTGCCCCCGACCAGGCGGATGATCTCTCCGACGAGTCCGAGCTCTCCCACCCGGACGACATCGTACATCTTCGCGTTGGCGAGGCCCTCGGCGATGACGACCGGTCCGGAAACGCGTGCGATAACCCCTGGCATCTTCTCCTCCCTACGACGGAACGGAAAGCGTGACCCCGAGCACCCGCTTCGCGAGCGCGTTGATGCTCTCGACCTCGAACTCGCCGGCGGGGGTGGGGACGAAGACGGTGAGCGGACGCAGGGAGGCGTCGGCGTTCGCCCTCTGGGACTCGGACAGACGGGCGCGGATCGACTGGCTCGCGATCACCAGGCTGTGGCGTCCCTCGCCCATCACGCGCTGAAACTCTGCGACCGAGGTCTCGGGCGTCACCTCGATCACGTCCTTGAGGCCGATCAGGCGGAACCCGATCGCGAGCTCGCGCTCCCCGAGCACGACGGTGGAACCGGGGCCCCTCGGCGGTTCGGGCACGACGCCGTCGGCGGGGTTCCGGCCTATTTAACGCCTGCCCCGATAGCGGCGGCGACCGGCGCCGGGAGCGCCGTACGCCCTCGGGCGGACGGTCACTTGTAGACCGAGTTGTGGACGTTCCCTTCGTCGTCCGTGATCAGGATGCATTCCCCTTCGCACTCGAAGAGGCAGGCCTCGCAGACGATGCAGTCGGGGCCGTGCACGGAGACCGACTTCTCGCCCCGGAACTGGAACTTCGCGCCGACGGCGGGGTCATCGACCAGGTCGGGGAACTGGTCGCGCGGCTTGAGCTCGAAAACGTTCACCGGGCAGACGTCCCGGCAGTGGGCGCAACCGGTGCACTTGGCGAGGTCGATGTCGACGAGGACCATCCGGACCGCCTCGCAACGAACTCATCGTCGACCTCTATATGGCTTGCCGTCGGGCGGCGGAGGGGGAACGGCGCCCGGAACGGCGACCGAGCCCGCCCGGAGCCGAGGGGCTCGCCTGCCGGGAGATGTCGTGCGCGAGCGCTTTGCCTCGCGAGGGCTGGGGAGGCGCATGCCGCGAGGGCGTCGGACGAGCCCCCTCTCGACCCGTTCCCCCGGCACCGGGCGCGACGAGATCGTCGCGGCGCTATGCGGTCCGGACGTCCTCGGCCGCCGTCGGGCGGTCCACTCGCTCGTCACGGCCGTCGGGGACCGGGCCCGCCGTCCCCTCGAGCGGGCTCTCGCCGACCCCGACCACGGAGTGCGCGTCGGGGCCGCGTCCGGGCTCGGGACGATCGCCGACCCGCGGAGCCGCAGGGCCCTCGAGCGGGCTCTTCGCGACCCGAACGCGAACGTTCGGGCGCAGGCGGCCTACGCCCTCTCCCGCCTCGCCGACCGGCGTTCCGGCCCGCTGCTCGCCGAGCGCCTTTCCACGGACGAGAGCGCGCTCGTGCGCAACGCGTGCGCCCTCGCGCTCGGCCACGTCCGGGATCCGGTCGGCGTGCCGGCGCTCGTGCGGGCGCTCGACGACGAGTCGGACCGGGTACGCCGGGAGGCGGTGCTCGCCCTCGATCGCTGCGGAGCGTCGGACGTGCCGCGGAGGGTCCGACGGCTGCTCGCGGACCCGGCGCGGCGCGTCCGCATCGCGGTCGCCGTCGTCCTCGGGGCACGGAAGGACCGGGCGAGCGTACCGACGCTGCTCGAGCACCTGCGCCGCGCCGAAGCCTGGGAGCGCCCGGCGTTGGTGATCGCCCTCGGGCGGATCGGCGGGCGGGCGAGCGGGGCCGCGCTCGTCCGCGCCTCTCGCGACCCGATGAGTGCGGTCCGGGTCTGCGCCGTCCACGGGCTCGCGCTCTCCCGGTCGCCCCGGTCGCGGGGCGTGGCGCGCTCGAGACTCTCCGACCCGGCGTGGGCCGTCCGGGGGGCGGCCGCTCTCGCGCTCGGGCAGGTCGGAACTCGGGCCGACGCGCGGGCGCTCCTCCGACGGCTCGAGGACCCGCACCCCTGGCCCCGCCGGGGGAGCCTCTACGCGCTGGGGCAGCTCGGGGTCCGCGGGGCCGCCCGTGAGGCCCGGCGGGCGCTCGACGATCCGGACCCCGAGGTCCGCCTCGCCGCCGTCTGGGCCCTCGGGCGGCTCGGCGACGCCGGATCTCGCGCCCCGTTGCTCGCACTCCTCCGCGCGACCCGACCTTCGTCCGCGCGGTCCCCGGTGACGTTCTCGGAAGGTGATGGGGCCGTGCGGCTCGTCTCCGACGCCGACGCACGGTTGTTCGACGCTCTCGTGGACGCCCTCGGTTCGCTTCCCGACGGTCCCGGAGACGCCGCTCATGCCGCGCTCTCCGAGGTCGAGGCCGGGCTGTCGGACCGCGAGCTCGACCGCCCGGCCCGCCTCCCGAGCCCGCTCGGTGCCGACGGGTCGGGAGCGACCCTGCGGGACCTCTTTCGACGGGCCCGGGGGCCCCGGGGACCCGTCCCGCCCGGAAGGTCGTAGGCCCGGCCGGGGTCGCCGTCCGGTCCCAGCCCCCCGGTCGGGTCCGGGTCGGTCGCCGGAGGACCCGGCGTCCGGAACACGGTTTCGGGATTCTCGGAGAGATTAACCGGACCGACGTCCTACCGTTCGAGGGCCGCACGTGAGCGACATCCTGCTCGGCACCAGCGGATGGGACTACCCGGAGTGGGTCGGTCGTGTCTATCCGCCGCGGCGGGTCTCGGACCGCCTCAACTACTACGCGAAGATCTTCCCGATCGTCGAGGTCAACTCGACGTTCTACCGGTTGCCCCCGCCTTCGGTCGCCGCGTCCTGGGTGCGGCGAACTCCCGGCGCGTTCCGGTTCGCGGCGAAGTTCCCGCAGTCGATCACGCACGACCTCCGCCTGGTCGGCACCGACGAAGAGCTCGGCCGGTTCCTCTCGGTGCTGAAGCCGATCCGCGAGGCGGGGCGGTTCGCGGCGGCGCTCCTCCAGCTTCCGCCGTCGCTGCCCTTCGAGGCAGCGACCGTGCGCCGGTTCTACGAGACGCTCCCGAGGGACCTACCGGTCGCGGTCGAGTTTCGCGAGCGGTCGTGGCTCGTTCCCGCATCGTACACGCTCTTGCGGGAGTTCGGTCTCGCGCACGTGATCGTCGACGGGCCGCATCTACCGGTCGCCCTCGAGGTGACCGCGCCGTTCGCCTACGTCCGCTGGCACGGGCACGGGAGCCCGATCTGGTACGACTACCTCTACTCGCGCGAGGAGGTCGTCGCGTGGGTGCCGCGGATCCGCACCCTCGCCGAGAACGTCGCCACGATCTACGGGTTCTTCAACAATCACTTCCGGGGCGACGCCGCAACGAACTGCCGGACCCTCGCCGAGGAGCTCGGGCTCCCGCCCCCGCCCGGAACGTCACGCCTGACCCCGTAGCGACCGCACCGGCCGCCGGAAACACCCCGTTCTCGGGGCTGTTTCAACGCCTCCCGAGCGGCCGCTTTAGAGCGGCCCGGCGGTCGTCGGGTCGGGGTCCATGACGTTGGCCACCGCTCGCATCTCCGTCGGGCTCTCGCTCGCGCCGGACGAGGACGAACCGGTCGACCCGTTCGTCGTCGCCGAGGAGCCGGGCGCGATCCCGTCGCCGTTTCCTATGGGGGTCCGGCTGTCGCCCCGCCCCCGTCGGGTCCGGCCCCTCCCGCTCCTCCCGAGCGAGCCGGCGCTCTTTCCCTGGCTCGCCCGCCGGTTCTCTCCCGGCGAGGCCACGATCTGGTCCGGCCCGCGGGCCGCCGTCGAGCCGATCCTCGAGCTCCTCTACGCCGGCAGCGCCCGGGCCGGGGGACGGATCTCCCTCGTCGAAGGGGCGAACCGGTTCCACCCGTATCGCGTCGGGGAGCTCGGGCGGGCGTTCGGGGTCGACGCGACCGCGACTCTCGCGCGGATCCGGCTCGCCCGCGCGTTCACCGTGTACCAGCTGGTCGCCCTCGTCGACGGGTGGGCCGTCGAGGCCCGTCGTCATCCTCCGAGCCTGCTCCTCGGGCACGACCTGCCGGCCCTCTTCGCGAACGATGCCGAGGTCCCGGCCGAGGAGCGTACGGCGCTCCTCCGCCACCTCGCCGGCACGCTCGCCGAGCTCGTGCGCGAGGTCCGCGTCCCGCTGCTCCTCACGCTCGGGCCGGGCGGGGTCGCGAGCTTTCCCGGGCTCGCCGAGGCGGGTCCCCGGTGGTGCGACCTCGTCACGTTCGCGCGAGGCCCCGGCACGCTCCGCCTGCGCGCGCTGCGGGACAACGCCCGCGCCACCCTCGTGGCGCGACCGGCCGGCCAGCGCGGGATCGAAGAGTTCGGCGGAGGCTCCGTCGGGGAGGTGATCGCGTGGGACGCACCGCTCCGACCTACCGCCAGGCGCTCGAGGAACGGATGAAACGGTGGGACGAGTTCGCCCGGCTCCTCACGACGCCCGAGGAGCGGGCCGCCTTCGAGCTCGTCCGCACGGGCGCCCGTCGCTACGCCGCCCAAGCGACGTACGTCGGGAGCCCCGACCTGCTCGAGTCGATCCTCCTCTCCGTGCTCACGGACCTCGCCGCGCAGCTGAGGGCCGCCGCGGCGGAGCGGACGGACCGCCGTCCCGTGTGACCGGCCGTTCGTCGTCCCCGGACGGCTGGCTCCTCGACATCACCGAGAGCGACGACGGCCGTTCGGTCGTCCTCTGGGTGAAGGAGCGGCGGACGGGACGGGTCCGACGCACCGCGGTCGAGTACCGTCCCCCGTTCCTCGTCACCGGCCCCCGGGCCGAGCTCGCCGACCTCGCCCGGCGTCTCGCCGGGCTACCGGTGGTCGACGAGGTCGTCCTCGGTTCGGGACGTCCGTCGCTCTTCGACCACCGGGTGCGGCCGCTCCTCTCCGTCACGCCGAGCACGAACCCCGGTCGGCGGGCCCTCGCCCGCACGGTCGACGCGCTCGGGGGGTACGCCGCGTTCACGCTCTACGACGTCGACCTCGTTCCGCCGCAGCTCTACCACCTCGGCCACGCGCTCTACCCGTTCGCTCCCGTCGTCGGGAGCGGCCGCGACCTCGTCGCGACCGAGCCGCCCGAGACGATCGACTACGTGCCGCCGCCGCTCGCCGTCGCCCGGCTCGAGGTCCGCATCGCGGGCGAGCGACGGGGTCGCATCCCGCCGCCGGACGGGCGGATCGGCTCGGTCCGTCTCGGCGACGCGACGCTCGAGGGTCCCGAGCCGGACGTCCTCCGCGCGCTCGTCGGCGAGCTCGCGCGCAGCGACCCCGACCTCTTGCTGACGCAGGGCGGGGACGCGTTCGACCTGCCGTGGCTCTACCGGCGGGCGGCCGCGTGCGGGCTCTCCCCCGCCGAGTTCGCGCTCGGTCGCGAGCGGGTCGCGTTCCGGCCGGTCCGACCGGCCCGCTCGTTCGAGTCGTACGGCCGGGTCCTCTACCGGTCCGCGACCTACCCCTTGCCCGGGCGCTTTCACATCGACCGCGAGAACTCGTTCCTCTACGACGACGCCGAGGTCGCCGGCCTCGTCGACGCCGCCCGCCTCTCCCGGCTCTCGCTCCAGACGGTCGTGCGCCAGTCGCCCGGAACGTGCTTCACCGCGATGGAGATGGCGCACGCGCTCGAGCTCGGCGTCCACGTGCCGTGGAAGAAGAACCGCCCCGAGGGGTTCCGGCGCGCGGACCGGCTGGTCGAGGCCGACCGCGGCGGGGTGATCTTCCTCCCGCCGGTCGGCGTCCACGACCGGCTCGACGAGTTCGACTTCGCGAGCCTCTATCCGCACATCATGGTCCGCAAGAACCTCTCGGCCGAGACGCTCGAGTGCCGGTGCTGCCCCGCGAGCCCCCTGCGGGCCCCGGGGCTCGGCTACCGGTCCTGCACGCGGACGGTCGGCCTCATCCCGCGGACGCTCGCGCCCCTCATTGCGCGCCGGCTCGCCTACAAGGCCGCGCTCGAGCGGCCCGGGCTCGACGAAGAGGAGGCGTCGCGCCTGCGCCGTCGCGTCAAGATGCTCAAGTGGATCCTCGTCACGGCGTTCGGCTACCAGGGGTACCGCAACGCCCGCTTCGGGCGGATCGAGTGCCACGAGGCGATCAACGCCTACGCCCGCGACCTCCTCGCGGCGCTCGTCCCGGCGTCCGAGGCCGCCGGCTACTCGGTCGTCCACGGGATCGTCGACTCGCTCTGGCTGCGGCCCCGCGACCCCGACCGCCCACCGGACCCCGAGGCGTTCGCCGCGCGCATGAGCGAGCGGTTCGACCTTCCGCTCGGCTACGAGGGACGGTACCGCTGGATCGTCTTTTTGCCGGCGGTGACGCACGGGCTCGGTGTCCCGAACCGCTACTACGGGCTCTACGAGGACGGCCGCTACAAGCTGCGGGGGATCGGCGGCCGTCGTCACGACACGACCGGGTTCGTGCGGCGCTTCGAGGAGGAGACGCTCGCGCTCTTCGGACGGGCCCGCGACGCCGGGAGCTTTCGCGCCCTCCTCCCGCGCGTGCTCGCCCGGGCCGACCTCTTCGCCGAGCGCCTGAAGGCCGGCGACTGGCCGGTCGACGAGCTCGTCATCCGCCACCGGGTCGGCCAAGCGCCCGAGGCGTTCGTCACGTTCACCGACTCGGTCGCGGCCCTCCGCCAGCTCGAGGCCGCCGGGGCCCGGCGGGGGGCCGGCGAGGTCGTCGGCTTCGTCCTCCTCGACCGGGAGAGCCGCTCGTTCCGCCACCGGGTGCGGGTGGCCGAACTCCTCAACGGCGACGAGCGGTACGACGCGGGCGCCTACCTCGACCTCCTCGCGCGGGCCGCCGAGACCCTCCTCGCTCCGCTCGGGGTCGACCGGGCCGGGCTCCTCGAGCGCTGGGGCGCGGGCGGCCCGGTTCGGCGGGAGACGTACCGCTCGCCCGAGGAGGTCGGCCAGTCGTCGCTCGGAACCGGGCCCACTCCCGAGCGGAGCTTTTAGCCCCTCCCGCTGTGAACGAGGCGTGCCTCGACGATCCCCTCCCGGCCGCCGGACCGCGGCGCGGCGGTCGCCTCGGACGGAGCCGACCGACGGCGACCCGGTTCCGTCCCCCTCGGCGAGGGCGGCGGCGATCCGGGCGAGCGTCGTTCGCGGGTACGTGCCGGACCTCGGCCCCCTCCTGGTCGCGCTGAGCGACCCGGTCGCGGGCGTGCGCCAGACCGCCGCGATCGCCCTCGGGATCCTCAAGGACGGTCGGGCGTGCTCGACGCTCGCGGCGACCGCGCAGGACCCGGACCCGGCCGTCCGGGGGTCGGTCGTGGACGCGCTCGGTGCGATCGGACGGCCCGAGAGCCGTCCGGCGGTCGAGCGCGCTCTCGTCGACCCTGAGGCGTCGGTCCGCGCGAAGGCGGCATACGCCCTCGCGACGTTCGCCGACGCCCGGTCGCTGCCCGCGCTCTCGCCTCGAGCGGACGACCCCGACCGGGAAGTGCGTCGGGCCGTCGCGACCGCCCTCGGACGCATCGGCACGGGGCCGGCGCTCGAGGCCCTCGGCCGTTTGCTCTCCGACCCGTACGACCGCGTCCGCCGCGAGGCGGTCCTCGGGCTCGGTCGCTCGGCAGGAGGCG
>JAJZGO010000113.1 GCA_021798415.1 Thermoplasmata archaeon
GCGAGACGCCGTAGAGCGTGAGGTGTCGGAACCAGAACGCCGGGCCGGCGAGGAAGACCCCGAGAAACGCGATGTCGGGGACCGCCGTGGGCCACGCCTGCCATGCCCCGCGCCAGAGGAGCGCGAGCGGCACCTGGAGCAAGAGCACCGTGAGCGAGAGGAACGCCGAGCGGTGGAACTCGAACCGGCCGCCGAGCGCACGCGCGAGCGGAGGGGTGACCACGGACGCGAGCAGCGACGGGATCGCGAAGACGAACAGGAACCCCTCGACAAACCGAGGGGTGTCCGGTAGCCAGAGGAGGGCGGCGAGCGCCGCGCTCGCGACGACGATCAGGCCGACCGTGACCGCCGGTGGGGGGGCCCGAAAGAGCAGGTGGCCCCGGCGCACGTCGCGGTGCGCTTCGCCCGTCACGGTCTCGGCCGGCTCAGGAGCCACGGGCGCGACGCACCTCCTCGAGGATCCCGCGGAAACCGTCTCCGAGGCCCTCGTCCTCGGTGATCGTCCCGGTGACGAGGGCGCTCGCGCCCGCGGCCAAAAGGGGCGCCGCGTCGGCCGCGGACCGTATTCCTCCGCCGACGACGATCGGGATATCGATCGCCCGGCGCACGGCGGCCAGCATCGGTACCGGGACCGGGGCGGGAGCGCCGGAGCCGGCCTCGAGGTAGACGAAGCGCATCCCGAGCAGCTGGGCGGCGAGCGCGTACCCCGCGGCGAGGCTGAGGTCGTCCCTTGCCACCGCGTCGACCTCCCCGACCTCGCCGACCCGCATCCCCGGGGCGATCACCAGATAGCCGAGGGGGATCGGCTCGAGGCCGAGCGCCCGCACCGCGGGGGCGGCACGGGCGTGGGAGCGGATCACGAAGTCGAGGTTCCGGGAGTTGAGGAGGCTCATGAAGAGAAGACCGTCCGCCTCGGGGGCGAGCGACCCCGGACCCTCGGGGAAGATCACGACCGGCACCTTCACGCTCGACTTCACGGCCTTCGCCGCCGCGCCGACCACCTCCCTCGAGATCCCGGTCGAGCCTCCGAGGAGGATCAGGTGGCTCCCGAGCGCGACCGCCCCCCGAGCGATGGCGCCCGCCTTCTCGCCCGGCGACTTGTCGGGGTCGATCAGGGTGAAGTGGAGCGGCCCGCCGCGAAGCTGGTCGGCGAGGTACTGCTCGACCCGTCCCCGCGCCGTCGGGTCGGTCACCGGAACGCCACCGCCAGGAAGGCGAACAACGCCACCGTCATCGCGAGCTTGCTCATCGTCTGCCCGTGGTGGAGCCGTGCGGGGAGGTGGCGCACGGACTCTCCGAAGATCAGGTCGGCGGTCCCGACCAGGACGACGTACATAATCCCCGCGACCGACGCGACCGAAACGAACCAGACGAGCGGGACGACGCTCAGCACGACGGCCGCCACGACGCTCGACCGCGCGACGCGCGAGCTGAACGCCAGGCCGTGCGTCTTCGGCAGCGTCGTCCGACCGACGTCGCCCGAGACGTCCTCCATATCCTTGATCACCTCGCGGCTCAGCGTGGCGAGGAACGCCATGCCCGCGAACGGCAGCAGGACCGTGGCGTTCGAGGCGGCGGCGCCTCCGTAGAGGAACACCATCGCCGTCAGAAACGCGACCACGAGGTTCCCGACGAATCCGAGCGACTTGAGCCACAGCTCGTAGCCGAGAAGGGCCAGGACCGCGAAGGCCAGGATCACTCCCACGAGCGGCGCGACCGCGATCACGGGCAGCGCGACCACGAGTCCCGTGAGGAACAGCACGACCACGAGCGCCCGGGCCGCTTCGAACGGGACCTCCCCCGTCACGAGCGGGCGGTCGGGATGGTTCGTCCGGTCGATCTCGAGATCGAGCACGTCGTTGAGAACGTTGCCCGCCGCGGTGACACACGCGGTCGAGAGCCCCGCAAGAAGCACGAGGGCCCAGAACCCCGCCGACGGGACGAGCCCCGACCCGCGGGCGACCAGCCCCCCCACGATCGTCCCGGCGAACGAAACGGCCACGTTCGCCGGCCTCACCAGCCGGACGGCGGGGTGCACGGGCGGCGATGGCGACGCGGCGGGGATAACCGTTGTGGTGGGGCGCCGGCACGGGGGCCCCACCTCGGGTTCTCCTCGGGCTCGCCTCGGGTTTCCCGGAAGCGGCCTTCGTTCCTGTGGGGGGGGCGGCGACGACGGAAGCCGACGACACCGGCGGGACGCGCGTTATAAGGGAACGCGTATCGCGTCCGCCGATGGCCCTGCCCACCGTCCCGAGGCCCCGGCTCGCGAGGTTCGCGTTGCCGAACGGCCTCTCGGTCGTGCTCGCCCCCGAGCCGCTCAGCCCGACGACGAGCGTCTGGGTGTGGTACCGGGTCGGCTCGAAGAACGAGTGGCCCGGCATCACCGGCGCGTCGCACTGGGTCGAGCACATGCTCTTCGAGGGCTCGCCGCGGTACAAGAAGGGCGACATCGACCGAGCGGTGGTGAGCGTGGGCGGGGAGCTGAACGCGTTCACCGATACCGACTTCACGGCCTACTTCACGACCGTCCCCCGCGAGCACCTCTCGGTCCCGCTCGACATCGAGTCGGACCGGATGACCCGGGCGCTGATCGCGGACGACGAGGTCGCCCGCGAGCGAACGGTCATCCACTCCGAGCGGGAGGGCAACGAGAACTGGCCCGAGTTCCGTGTCGAGGAGGAGCTCTACCAGCTCGCCTTCCGCGTCCACCCGTACCGCTGGGATGCGCTCGGCCGACGCGAGGACATCGAGCGGATGACGGCGGAGGAACTGCGCGGGTACTACCGGCGGTTCTACGGGACTCGGAACGCGATCCTCGTGGTCGCGGGCGGGTTCGACCTGGCGGCGACGTCCGCCGACATCCGCGACCGGTTCTCCCGCCTCCCCGAGACGGGCGATGACGTCCGTGTGGCGGAGGTCGAGCCCGACCAGCGCGGCGAGCGTCGCACCGAGCTTTCGGGGCCGGGGACGACCCCGTACCTCCAGGTCGGCTGGCGGTCGCCGGCACTCCACGACCCGACGACGCCCGCCACGATGGTGCTCGACACCCTCCTCGGCGGGGAGAGCCGCCTCTTCGCGGCCGGCCCCGGCTGGGGACGCGGCGCGCGGGAGCACCCGAGCGCGCGGCTCTACCGGGCGCTCGTCGATTCGGGGCTCGCGGTGCGGGCCACGAGCGAGTGGCGGCCCCGGGAGTATCCGAGCCTCTTCACGATCCAGGCGCTCGCCGCGCGCGGCGTCTCCCTCGATCGCCTCGAGGCGAAGGTCGAGGAGGTCGTCGACCGGCTCGCCCGCACGGGGCCGACGGCGAAGGAGATGGACGACGTCCGGACGAAGGTCCGGCGCGGTGCCGCCCTCTCCTACGAAGGGGCGTCCCGCACGGGGTTCCGCCTCGGCTACTTCTCCGTCCTGCGCTCCCCCGAGTTCGAGGACAAGATCTACCGGGCGGTCCTCCGGACGACGGCCGCCGAGGTGAAGCATCGGGCCCGGGAGCTCTTCCGGCCCGCGCAGCGCGTCGTCGTGCGGTACGAGCCGAGCGGAGGCGAGCCCGATGAGTGAGTCGAGCAACCCGCTCGAGATCGAGTACGGGACCGAGCTCGACGGCCTGCGCGTCGTGCGCCAGGCCTCCCCGCCCGGGGCCGCGAGCTTCTCCGCCTCCTACGTGGGACCGGCCGGCTGGGGGTTCGACCCCCGCGGCCGCGAGGGGACCGCGCGGCTCGTCAACCAACTGATCACGAGCGCCGCCGGTACGCGCGACCGCGTGGAGCTCGCCCGCGCGCTCGACCGGGCGGGGGCGACCCTCTCCCGGCAGAGCGCGCCCGAATCCGGCGAGGTCACGATCTGGGGCCCCGCGGCCGAGTGGGAGCGCCTCTTGGGGATCCTGGCGGACGTCGTGCTCCGGCCCCGGTTCGACCCGAGCGACGTCGCGCGCGCCCGCCGCCAGATCCGGGAGGTCCAGCTGCGGGAGGCGACGCAGCCGGCGAACCGCGCCGAGCGCGAGCTCTGGCGGGCGGTCTTTCCCGACGGCCACCCGTACCGGGAGTCCGGCCTCGGCTCCGCCGGGTCGGTCGACCGCATCGCGCGGGCCGACCTCGTTCGCTTCCACCAAGGCCACTACACGAGCGGCGACGCGGTCCTCGTCGTGACCGCACCCGCCCGGCTATCGGCGGTCGAGCGGGTCGCGCGACGGCTCTTCGGCGCGTTCGCCGAGACGGGGGGCCCCCGGCTCACCCTCCCCAAGGTCCGTGCCCCGGCCGCGGCGACGCGCTCGGTCGACCTGCCGGGGCGCTCGCAGGTCGAGGTGCGAGTCGGCGGCGCGTCGATCGCACGTTCGGCGCCCGAGTACCCCGCCGCCGCGCTCGCGAACGAGATCCTCGGGGGCCGCCCGCTCCTGAGCCGGCTCTTCCAGCGCGTCCGCGAGCACGGCGGGCTCGCCTACCACGCGTCGAGCTCCCTCGAGGCGATGCGGTTCGCCGGCTACTGGGAGGTCCAGGCCGGGACCGGCGCCGACCGCTACCGCAAGGTCGTCCCGATGCTCCGCGAGGAGATCGACCGTTTGCGAACCGACACCGTGGGCGCCCGCGAGCTCGACTCGATCCGCGAGAGCGCGATCGGCGAGATCCCCCTCGCGCTCGAGTCGACCTCGGACGCGCACGAGCTGGCGGTCGACGTCGCCTACCACCGGCTCGCGGGCGACTACTGGCTGCGCTGGCCCGCGGCGCTGCGGGCCGTCCGTCCGGCCGAGGTGCGAGAGGCGGCCGCGCTCGCCCTCGACCGTCGCAGCTCGGTGACGGTCCTCGCGGGACCGATCGGTTCCCGCTGAGCTCCCGACGCCGGGCCGCGGCCGCAACGGGCCGGTCCTGACCCGAGGGAGGGGCGAGCGTTACGGGCCGTCATGCACCCGCTCCG
>JAJZGO010000114.1:0-942 GCA_021798415.1 Thermoplasmata archaeon
CCTCCTCTTCCGGGGTCGCCTGATTCGCGGGGCGCCTCCCCACGCCACGGAGCCCCTCGACGCGGCGGACGGTGGGACCGGGGTCGGGCGGCCCGCTCCGTAGCGGCCCCGACGGCCGGCCGGGCGCGCCCCCAGCACTCGATAGGCCCTACGGGCCGTGCACGGGCGACCCGGGTCGGCCGACTCGACCCGGGACGCGCGAAGGGTTTTAGAGGGGACCCCCTTCGTAGGAGACGGAGGAACGGGGGGAACCCCGGGAAGGACCAGCTCATGATGGCCGCGAACGGCAAGAAGATCTGGATGGACGGACGGCTGGTCGACTTCGCCCATGCGCAGGTTCACGTGCTCAACCACACCCTGCACTACGGCGTGGGGGTCTTCGAGGGGATCCGGGCCTACCCCACCGCCCGCGGAGGGGCCGTCTTCCGGCTCAAGGAGCACGTGGCGCGGCTGATCGCGTCGGCGAAGTTCTACCACATGCCGATCCCCTACTCGGCGGAGGAGATCGAGCAGGCGATCCTCGAGACCCAGGTCGCGAACCACACCCTGCCGTCGTACATCCGCCCGCTCGTCTACCGGGGCGAGCCGGCGCTCGGCGTCAAGAACCTCAAGGGGAAGGTGTCGCTCGCGATCGCCGTCATCCCGGCGAAGAAGTACCTCGGGGACGGCTCCGACCTCGGCGTCCGCGCGAAGATCTCCCCGTTCCGCAAGCCGCACTCGGACGCGCTCCCCTCGTTCGCGAAGGCCGCGGGCAACTACCTCTCGAGCTACCTCGCCGGCGCCGACGCGACGCAGGACGGCTACGACGAGGCGATCCTGCTCGACCAGAACGGCTACGTCGCCGAGGGGACGGGCGAGAACGTCTTCGTCGTGCGCGACGGCACGGTCTACACCCCCGGGCTCGAGTCGGACATCCTGCTCGGCATCACTCGGGACACAGAT
>JAJZGO010000114.1:952-4876 GCA_021798415.1 Thermoplasmata archaeon
CACCACGCTGCGCCTCGCCGCCGACCTCGGGTACCCGACCGTCCAGAAGCTGATCTCCGTCAACGAGCTCCTCTCCGCCGACGAGGCGTTCTTCACGGGCACCTACGCCGAGCTCGCCCCGATCCGCGCGATCGGCCACTACGCGATCGGCACCGCGGCGCCCGGCCCGGTCACGCGCGAGATCATGGACACCTACGACCGGGCCCTGCGCGGCGAGCTCCCGAAGTACGAGGAGTGGCTCGCCCCCGTGCCCGGACTCGCCCGAGCCACGGCGCGGGCGCGGAGCTGAGCGGCGCCGCCGACGGACGCCTACGCTTCGTCGTCGTCCGCGGGCGGCGGGACGACCGCGACGGGCCCGTGGGAACAGGTATGGGAGTGCGGGTCGGGCCGCCAGACGAGTTCGATCCGTAGCCCTTCGGGTCCCCTCAGGAAGAGGGAACGCGAGTCGTCCCGCTCCTTCTCGCCCGTGATCACGACTCGGGCGCGACCGACGCGGTTCCTTAGGCCGGTCCACTCGCTCACGCGGAAGGCGATGTGATCGACACCGGTCGTCTTCACGCCGTCCGGAGCGTCGCGGAGGCCCAGCACCTGGTCGCCGAAGAGGAGGAAGGTGTGGTCCGGGCCCTCACCGATGACGTCCATCCCGAGCTGCTCGACGAAGAACCGTCGGGCCTTCGGGCGGTCACGAATCCGCACGTCGATGTGATCGAAGCCGACCAGCCCGAAGTCGCGTACCGCAGCGGTGCGGGGCACGGCGAGCCCACATCCACCGGCGGTTATAGGGCCTCGGTCCGGGTCGGACCGTACGTTCGCCTTCCGGGCCCTCCGCGACGGACGCGCGCCGCCCGCCCCCGCGCCGCCGGGTCAGGTTAAAGCGAGGCGCGCGGTTGCGACGGAAGTCCATGAGCGACCTGCGGGACCACGAAGCCGAGCTCGTCCACCTCCTGGAGCGCCTCGGCCGACGGACCCGTTTCGCGGAGGTGATGGCCGACCGCTCCCGCGGCCTCGGCGTTCGCCTCGACAAGCGGTCGACGACGCTCTCTCCCCAGCCGCGGCTCGAGGGGGCGATCGTCCGGGCCTGGGGCGGGGAACGGTGGGTCGAGGCCGCGACCTCCGACCTCAGCGCGTCGGGGACGGGGAACGCCGCCGAGGTGCTCGACCGGCAGCTCGAAAAAGCGTCCGGCGGGCACGATCCCCCCGGAGAGTCGGCGACGACGCGGGGCGAGCGGACCGAGGAGCCGGCCCAGCCGATGCGGGACATGGACCCGGAGGAGATGATCGGACTTGCCAAGGACGCCTTCGGGTGGGCGACGGCCGTGCCCGGGATCCGGGACACGCAGGTCCATGTAGGGTGGACCGACCAGGAACGGTTCTACCTCAACAGCGCCGGCGCTCGCTGCTTCCAGCGGCTCTCTCGGGTCATTGCGGGCGTGGCGCCGCTTGCGTTCGAGAACGGCCGGGTCGAGTTCGACTTCCTCAGCGAGGGAGGGATCGGCGGTCGAGAACAGCTCCGCTTCCTGACCGAAGAGAAGGTCACCCACCTCGCGAAGGGTACCCTCGAGCTCCTCCACGCGAAAGCGCCGCCGGCCGGTGAGATGACCGTCCTGCTCGACCCCAGCGTGGCGGGAACGATGGCCCACGAGTCGTTCGGGCACGGCACCGAAGCCGACCAGTTCCTGCGCGACCGATCGTACCTGAAGCCGCTCCTCGGGGAGACCCTTGGGCCCGACACCCTCACGATCGTCGACGACGGGGCGTATCCGGGCGGCTGGGGAACGATCTACTTCGACGACGAGGGCCATCCGGGCCAGAAGACCGTCCTGGTCGACCGGGGCCGGTTCGTCGGGGCCCTCCACGACCGCGAGACCGCCGCCGCCTACCGCACGAAGGCGACCGGGAACACGCGACGCGCCGACTTCCTCAGCCGGGCGTTCGTGCGGATGACGAACACCTACGTCGAACCGGGCGACTGGACGCTCGACGAGCTCGTGCGGGAGGCGAAGGACGGTGTCCTCCTCGAACGGGCGACGAGCGGGATCGAGGACCCGCAGGGCGGCCAGATGCAGCTCAAGGTGAAGAAGGGGCGAAAGATCGAGAACGGTCAACTCACCGACCTCGTGACGTCGATGGCGCTCTCGGGGAAGGTCCTCGACTTCCTCCGGGCGACCCGCGGGATCAGCCGCCGCGCCGACTTCGAGCTCGGCCCCGGCTACTGCGGGAAGGGGCACACGGACCTCCTTCCGGCGGGCACCGGGGGGACGTACCTCCTGTCGACGGCCGTGGTGGGGACGGCATGACCGCCACCCCTCCGGCCGAGACCGCGTTCCGGGTCGCCGACCGGCTCCGGGCCGACGGGCCATGGGACGTCTTTGGGGAACGCATCCGGCGCTACGAGATCCACCTCACGGGCCGCTCGGTCGAGATGGCCCGGGGTCCGATCGTCCTCGAGGGATACGGGGTCCGGCTCCTGCGGCCGCGAGACGGCCGGACGGGGGTAGGCTTCCAGGCGTCGACCGACCTCTCCGACGACGGCGTCCGTAGCGCCCTCGCCGAAGCGGAGGCCGTCTCCCGCCACTCCGTCTTCCCCGCGAAATCGGTCGCGCTCCCGTCCACGGCGGCCTCTCGGGGCGCGCCCGTCGACGTCCGGGACCGGGCGCTCTGGGAGCGGCCGATGGAAGCGCTCGAGGCGCACGTGGCGACGCTCCTCGCCGCCTTCGACGGTAAGGCCGACGTCGCGCCGAGCTTCGGCTCGCTGCGCGCGACGCTGACCGAGGCCTCGATCGCGAACTCCTCCGGTGCTCGGGCCTCGTTCGCCCACACGACGGTCGAGCTCGAGCTCGCCGTGAAGGCGTTCGGCGGGCCGGAGGGGCCCCCTCCCGGAGAGTACTGGGTCAACGACTCCTTCCGTCGGATCGAGCCCGGACGGGTGCGGGGAGACGTCGAGGCCTGGTGCGGGTTCGCGCGGGACGTCCGCCGCGCCCGACCCACGCCGTCCGGCGAGCGCCCGGTCGTCCTCCCGCCCTCCGTCGTGGCCGGGATCCTCCCGAGCGTGCTCGGCTACCGGTTCACGGGCGGCGCCCGCTTGCGCGAGGTGGCGCCGGCCGAGGGCACGGTGGTCGGCGTCCCCGAGCTCTCGGTCCGCGACGACGGCCGCGTCCCATGGGCGATCGCCTCCGCCGCGGTCGACGACGAGGGTACGCCCCAGCGGAGCCGTACGCTCGTCTCGAACGGGGCGGTCTCGGGGCTCCTCTACGACCTTCTTCACGGCGCGGCCTTCGAGGTCCCGTCGACCGGCAACGGGGTCCGCGGCGGCGAGTGGTTCCACGACTGGCGGCGTTTCCTCCACGCCCCCGTCGGCACGTCGACGACGATCGTGGTCGAGCCGGGGACCTCGGGCAGCGACGCCGAGGTCGTCGAGGCGGCCGGGGACGGGATCTGGGTGCAGCAGCTCGGCTGGGCGATCCCGGACCCGCTCTCCACCGCGTTCGGAGGGGAGGTACGGATCGGCTACCGGATCCGCAACGGAAAGCTCGCGGAGCCCGTGCGGGGAGGGACCGTCGGAGGGGTCGTCCTCGCCCCGCCGGGGTCGCCGTCGATGCTCTCCACCATCGGGGCGCTCGGCTCCGACGCGGTCCTCGCCGAGGGGGTCCTCAGCCCTACGATCCTCGTCAAGGGCCTGACGGTCGCGGGCCCCGGAGGCTGAGGCGGGCTCACTTCTTGGCCGGTCCGAGGCTGAGGAGGATCGTGCGGCAGTTTGTGCAGCGCACCCCCGGCAGGTTCGCCGAGTAGGTCCCCTCGAAGCCGGTCGGGACCAACACCTCGAGCCCTTTCGGACGGAAGCGGGTCGAAGAGGCCTCGTGGGCCCAGAAGAGCCCCGAGCCGTTGGTCGTGGCGACGAATCCGGCCTCGAGGGGCCCCTTACAG
>JAJZGO010000115.1 GCA_021798415.1 Thermoplasmata archaeon
CGACTTCCCCCGGGACACTAGCGCGGACGGGGCACGAGGGCGGCGAACCACTTCCCGACCGCCTCCGGGTCGGGGTCCCGGGCGATCGCTTCCTCGAGCGCGCTTCCGACGATGACGCCGTCGGCGCCGAAGCCGAGCGCCCGCTCGGCGGTCTCCCGGTCGCGGATCCCGAAGCCGACGAGCACGGGGAGGTCGGGGGCGGCCCGGCGGGCGGCCCGTACGATCGGGGCCAAGTTGACGGCGGAGCCCGACCCCGAGCGGCCCGTCGTTCCGTAGCGGGAGACGACGTAGAGGAAACCGCGGGAGGCCTTCGCGATCGACCGGACGCGCTCTTCCGAACTGCCGGGGGCCGCCATCAGGACGAGCGAGATCCCGGCGCGCTCCGATGCCTGTCGCCAGGGAGCGGCCTCTTCGAGCGAAAGGTCGGGGACGATCAGGCCGGAGAGGCCGTCCGACGCGAGCTCGACGAGCGCGCGTTCCCGGCCGTGGCGGAGGACCGGGTTCGCGTAGGTCAACACCGCGCTCGGGAGGTGGACGGTCGCCGCGCGCGCCGCCTTCCTCAGGTCCTCCCATCGGGTGCCCCCGCGGAGCGCCCGGTCCGACGCGGCCTCGAGGACCGGCCCGTCGGCGATCGGGTCGGAGAACGGGAACCCGAGCTCGAGCCCCGTCGCCCCCGCCGCGCGAAGGGCCCGGACGGTCGCGGAAAGCCCGGCCTGTCGGGCCCGATCGACGACCAGGTACGCAACGACGATCGGGTCGCCACGCTCCCGGGCGTCACGCAGCGCCCTATCGAGCCGCATGCTCCGTCACCACCCCAAGGTCCTTGTCGCCTCGTCCCGAAAGCGTGACGACGACGTGCTGCCCCTTCGGCCGTCGGCGGGCCTCCCGGACCGCCGCATAGACGGCGTGGGACGGCTCGAGCGCGGGGAGGATCCCTTCGTCCTCGGCGACCCAGTGGAACGCCGCGAGCGCGTCGCGGTCGTGGACCGCGACGTAGCGCGCCCGCCCCGTGTCGCGCAGGAACGAGTGCTCGGGACCGACGCCCGGATAGTCGAGGCCGGCGGAGACGCTCTCGGTCTCCCGCACTTGGCCCTCCTCGTCCTGGAGGAGATAGGAGTACGTTCCGTGGAGGACGCCGGGACGGCCTCGCGAGAGGGACGCCGCGCCCACCGAGCCCGGCCGTCCCCCCGCCTCGACGCCGAGGAGCTCGACGGACGTGCGGAGCAGGGGACGGAAGGTCCCGATCGCGTTCGACCCGCCGCCGACGCACGCGACCGCGAGGTCGGGGAGCCGCCCGAATGCGCGGACCGACTGCCGCCGGATCTCGCGGCCGATCACGCTCTGGAAGTCGGCGACGATCGCGGGGAACGGGTACGGGCCCACCGCGGAGCCGAGGAGGTAGTGCGTCGTGCGGACGTTCGCGATCCAGTCGCGGAGCGCGGCGTTGATCGCGTCCTTGAGCGTCCGGCTCCCCGTGCGGACCGGGACGACCGTCGCGCCGAGCAGTCGCATCCGATCGACGTTCGGCTTCTGGCGTTCCATGTCGACCTCGCCCATGTAGACCTCGGTCGCGAGGCCGAGCGCCGCGCCGATCATCGCGGTCGCCACGCCGTGCTGGCCGGCCCCGGTCTCCGCGATGAGACGGGGCTTGCCCATCCGGCGGGCGAGCAGGCCCTGACCCAGGGCGTTGTTGAACTTGTGGGCCCCGGTGTGGAGGAGGTCCTCGCGCTTCAGCCAGATCTCCGCGCCACGTCCCCGGCGGGTGAGGTTCCGGGCGAAGTAGAGGGGCGTGGGCCGCCCGCCGAGCGTCTCGGAGAGCCGTCGGAGCTCGCGGCGGAAGCGGGGGTCCCGACGCGCCTCGCGCCACGTTCGCTCGAGCTCGTCGAGCGCGGGCACGAGCGTCTCGGGAACGAACGCTCCCCCGTACGGACCGTAGCGTCTAGGCATGACCGTGTTCGAACTCCTCGACCGCGCGGAGGAACGCGCGCATCTTCTCGGGGTCCTTCACGCCGGGCGCGCTCTCGATGCCCGAGGAGACATCGACGCCCCACGGACGGACGGTCGCGAGCGCGTCTCCCACCGACTCCGGCGTGAGCCCGCCGGCGAGGACGAACTTGCGGCCGGGATTCCCGTCGACGATCCGTGCGCAGACCTCCCAATCGGGGCGCACGCCGCTGCCCCCGGGGAGCGGCTGGCCCGCGGCGTCGAGATGGATCCGAGGGTAGTCCTCGGCGGGCGGTACGGCCGGCGGCGGGGCTTCGCCCGCGGAGGGCGGTATCGGGACCGACGGGACCAGGTGGTGGATCTCGAGGAACTCGAGACCGCTCGGGACCTCGCCGTAGACCTGGATCCGGTCGACCCCCACCTCCTCGAAGAGCCGGTGGATGAGCTCGGGCGTCGGCCGGACGACGACCGCCCACGCCTCCGCCTCCGAGGGGAGGTGACCGATGAGCTCGGTGGCCCGCTCGCACGAGACGGAGCGCGGCGAGCCCGGGACGTCGATCACGAATCCCGCGGCCCCGCCGGCCGGGGCGAGCGCCACGTGCGCCGGGTCGGAGAGACCGCAGAACTTGACGAACGTCCTCATCGCGGACCTCGGGAGCGGGCCGCCCGCAAGGTGTCGAGGAAGGCCGCGGGGTCCGACGCCCTCGCCACCGCGGTGCCGACGAGGATCCCATCGACCCCCGCCCGCCAGAACCGGTCGGCGTCCTCGGGTCCCTCGACGCCGCTCAGGCCGAGGAGCGGTCGGAAGCCTCGGTCGCGCGCCCCGGCGATCGTCGTCCCCGCGGTCTCGCGCTCGAGCCGCAGGGTGTCGAGGTCGCGCACGTTCACTCCGTACATGTCGGCGGCCACGCCCGCGGCCTCACTTAATTCTGCCTTCCCGTGGAACTCGAGCAGCACCTCGAGACCGGCTTCGTGGGCGGCGCGCGAAAGCTCCGCGAGGGAGTGCTCGAGATGGCCCTCGCGTCCGAGGCGCGCGATCAGGAGGACCGCGCTCGCGCCGGCGCGCCGTGCCGCTTCGACCTGCCTCGGGTCGACAACGAAGTCCTTGAAGAGGAGCGGCCGGTCGGAAGACCGAGCGAGCTCCGCCACGTCGGCCGGCGAGCCGTCAAAGCGCGATCGGGTGGCGAGGCAGGAGTATCCGGTGACGCCCGCCCGCCGCACCGACTCGACGAACTCCGGGACGGAGCGCGCAGGAAGCACCGGGTCCGGCCGACCGGGCGAGGCCCGCTTGTACTCGACGAGCACGGCGCCGCGGGCCGTGTCGCGCTCGACCGCGGCGCGAAGGCTCGGCCGGGCGGCGGGCCCGACCGCGGGGAGCTCCGCGAGGTACGAGGGACGCGCGACCTCCTCGCGCACGGCGCGCACGATCTCCTCTAGGAAGCCCATTGTCACGCTCCTCCCGGGGTCGCGAACCCGCGGGCCAGGTCGCGCAACGAGCGAAGGAGCTCTTCCGCCCGGCCGCTGTCGAGCGCCTCGCGGGCCCGATCGACCCCCGCCGCGAGGGTGGGAACCCGGTCGGCGACCCAGAGCGCCGCGGCGCTCGTGAGCAGGACCGAACCGCGGCGCGCGCCGTCGCCGCCGGCGAGGATCCGCTCCGCCTCTTCGGCCGCCGCGGGCGGGTCGAGCGCGTCCCACGAGCCCCGCCGCTCGCTCGCTAACAGGTGGCGGTAGGGGTCCACGCGCACGACGCGTCGGCGTCCGGCGCTTCGCACGACGGCGGTCGTGAGCGCCCGGGGCGAGAACTCGTCGCATCCTTCGGCGGACGTCATCGAGAGCGCCCGACGGACGCCGAGCCGCTCGAGGGCGGACGCGACGTCCTCCGCCGCCGCCCGGTCGGGGACGCCCACGACCTGGTAGGGAACGCGCGCGGGGTTCGTGAGAGGCCCGAGCCGGTTGAAGATCGTCGGGATCCCGAGACGCTTGCGGACCGGAGCGACCGCGTGGGCGGCGGGGTGGAAGAGCGGCGCGTGGAGGAACGCGAGTCGGTGGCGACGGTAGGAGGCGCGGGCGAACCCGACCGAGCGGGTCACGGGGAGCCCGAGCGCCTCGAGAAGGTCGCTCGAGCCGCACCGCCCGCTCGCGCTGCGGTTGCCGTGCTTGACGACGGGGGTCCCGGCTGCCGCGACCACGAAAGCGCTGACGGTCGAGACGTTGAACGACGGGCGTCGGGCCCCCCCGGACCCGCAGAGGTCGACCGCGCCGTCGGCGGACGGGACGGGGAACTTCCGGGCGCGCCGTCGCATCTCCTGCGCGAACGCGGCGAGCTCCGCGGGCGTGCGCGGACGAGCGGCGACGCCGACGAGCAGGGCGGCGCGGTCCGCGTCCGTGGCGGCCGGGTCGAGGAGCGCGTCGAAGAGGGAGGCCGCCTCCGCGGGCCGGAGCGGCCGGTCCTCGAGGACGCGGGCGAGCGGGCCGACGGTCATCGGCGGGCCTCTTCGAGGAAGTTCGCGAGCATCCTCGGGCCGTAGCGCGTGAGGTACGACTCCGGGTGGAACTGGACGGACTCGACGGGGCGGTGGCGGTGCCGAAGGCCCATGATCAGACCGTCCGTCCCTCGGGCCGAGACCTCGAGGGCGGCCGGGACCGTGGAGGGTCGCACCACCAGCGAGTGGTAGCGGGCCGCCGAGAGCGGCGACGGAAGTCCGGCGAAGATCCCGCGACCGTCGTGAACGAGCTCGGAGAGCTCCCCGTGCACCGGGGCGGGCGCGCGGCCGACCGTCGCCCCATAGTGCTCGCCGATCAGCTGGTGCCCGAGGCAGACGCCGAGGAACGGCCGCTCGCTGTCCCACTGCTCGAGCAGGGCTCGCGCGAGGCCGGTGATGCGGCGGTCGCTGGGGTGACCCGGCCCGGGGGAGAGGACGA
>JAJZGO010000116.1 GCA_021798415.1 Thermoplasmata archaeon
TCGGGTGGCTTCGTCGGTGCCCGTAAAGATGCCGGCGTGGCTCGACCTCGGCCTTTTGGTGACCGGCATCGGCGCGCTGCTCGCCTTCATCGGCTTCTTGTTCGGTTCCGCGGCCGTGGGTCAAACCGGTTCGGGCGGGAGTTTCGCCACGTACCAGGGCGACCTCGAGACGTTCTTCGTCCTGACCGGGTTCGGTCTCCTTTTGATCGTCGGTGGCTGGATCTTCCGCGTGGTCGACGCGACGCGCAAGTCGATGCGCAAGGCGGCCGGCCCGTAGACCCCTTCGGGCGCCACGGCCGGCCCCCGGGTCGTTCGCCTAGGCCGACGTGCGCTCGGGAGCGGTCTCGAGGTAGCGGAACGCGGCCGCGCCCGCGAGAACGAAGGCGACCGCGATCGCGAGCAGGACGGCGACCGCGGCCGTCGCCGGTGTCGTGGTCGGATAACCGGAGAGCGGGCCGCTCGTCAGCGTTCCCGAAAGGTAGCTGCGCAGGTAGTAGATCAGCGTCAACTGGGGCACGTGGCCCGGCAGGAGAGGGAGCAGCTCCTCCCACAGGAAGCCGAAGAGGAGGCCGAGGACGAGGGCCGAGCGGCTCACGAGGCCAAGGAACAGGAAGAACCCCACGTAGGCTACCGCCGCGAGGGCGACGGCGACCGCGGTAGCCGCCGGGACGGCCGCGGGGTACGGCGTGCCGCCGCCCGCGGTCGCGATCGCGAGCGGGAGGAGAGACGCCGGCACGACCAGAACGAGCGACGCCCCGAGGGCCCCGAGATACTTGCCGACCACGATGGTCGGTCGCCGGACCGAGCGGTCGGAGAGGTAGACGAGGGTCTCGTTGTCGATCTCGTTGCGGAACTGGGCGATCGAGATCACGAGGACGATCACCATGACGACGATCGGCAGCGTCAGGCTCGGGAAGAGGCCGAGCGCGGCGTTCGCGAGCGTGTCGGACGGCGGTCGAGCGGAGACGAGGGCCAGCACGATGAGGCTCGGAACCGCCGCGAAGGCCGAGAGCCCGACGACCCGGAGACCGGCGAGGCTGCCGCGGAACGAGAGCCCGGCGATCGTGCCGAGGCGCGAGAACTCCCCGCTCACGTCCCGCCCTCGGATAGGTATCGGAAGACCGCGTCGAGGTTGTCGTCCGCGCTCGTGAGCGACCGGACGTCGAGCCCTTCGCGAACGACGAGCGGGGGAAGCGCCCGGTAGAACTCCTCGGGCGCCCGGCAGCGGACCCTCAGGCGGCCCGGTCCGGGGAACTCGATCGCGGTCACGTGGTCCCACTCGCCCAGAAAGCGGGCGACGGTCCTCGGGTTCCCCGCCTCGAGGTCGATCACGTGAGGGTGCGCGTCGATGAGGGCGCGGATCCGGTGGAGGTCTCCCTGGGCGAGCGCTCGGCCGTTCGAGATCATGATGATCTGGTCGGTGAGGCGCTCGACCTCGTAGAGGACGTGCGAGCTCACGACGATGTGCCGCCCGGCCTTCTGGAGGGTCTCGAGGAGCGCGGTGAGCGTCGACCGCCCCACGGGGTCGACGCCGTTGAGCGGTTCGTCGAGGAGGATGAGCTCGGGGTCGTGGGCGATCGACTGGGCGATCTTGACCCGTTGCCGCATCCCCTTGCTGTAGGTGCGAAGGCGACGGCCGCGCGCTTCGGTGAGGCCGACGGTCTCGATCGCCCGGAGGGCGCGCTCCCCCGCCTCGGCGCGGGAGTAGCCGTCGACGCGCAGCAGCGTCGTGACGAACGCCTCCCCCGTGAGCCCTTCGTAGAGGGCGCTGTGTTCGGGGCAGTAGCCGACGTGCCGGCGGAATTCGCCTTCCCCCCAGGCCGGGTGCCCGAGGAGCGTGAGCGTCCCGGCGTCGGCCTTGAGCTGACCCGCGAGCAGACGGAACAGGGTGGACTTCCCGGCGCCGTTCGGGCCGACGAGGCCCGTGATCCCGCCGGCGATCGAGGAGGTGAACCGGTTCAGTCCGAGGACCTCGCCGTAGCGCTTCGTGAGCTCCTGGGCCTCGACGACGCCGGCGGTCATTCGCTCACCACCTCGACCCTCGAAGCGCGCCAGGCCGCGAACGCGCCGAGGACCGCGCCGGCGATCGCGAGGACCGCCGCCGACGTGGCCGGGTCCGTCTCGGGGGTCGACGGCCCGCCGAATACCCCCAGGCCGACGCTGCGCAGGAGCGTCACCGGGCTCGCGTAGGGAACGTAGAGGTTGCCGGTGATCGCCGCGACGGCGGCCGCGCCGATGAAGAGCGACAGGACGACCCCGAAGATCCCGACGCCGGCGTAGAGAGGTCGGGACGTCAGCGAGGAGAGCGAGAGCGCGACGCCCGTCAGGAAGATCGTGGCGAGGAGACCGACCGCGAGGTAGCCGAGGGCCGCGGAGACCGCGATCGAGGTCGGGACGACGCCGAGGAGCGTCAGGATCAGCACCGCGGTCAGCGGGGGGCCGGCGGCCGCGATCAGGATCCAGGTCCCGCAGGCGATCGCCTTCGCTCCGACGTAGTCGATGAGGTGGATCGGTCGGGAGAGGTAGAGAACGATCGAGCGGTTTCCCGTGTCCTCGGCCAACGCGCCCGCGCCGGCGGACGTCGCGACCAGCAGGAGGAGGAGCGGCCAGATCGGAGACTCGAACGGCGCCTCGAGCGTGGTCAGGCGGAGCGTGCCGGTGAGCGAAGCGAACTCCGCGTCGACGATCACCACCGCCGCGACGCTGACGAACGCGAGGACGACCGCGGCGACGGTGCCCCAGCCCGCGCGGCGTCGGAGCTCCCGACGGACGATCGCGAGGACCCTTCGGGTCCGACCGAGACGTTCGGAGGAGGTCGACCCGTAGCGAGGAGCGCTGATCGTCACGGGGCTCTCCGCGTCCCTTCCTCGCGGACGCGCGCGAGGAAGAGCTCCTCGATCGTCGCGGTCGACCGCCCGAGGTGGCGGACCTCGACCCCGCTCTCGACCGCCGCCTCGAAGACCGGCCGGGTCTCCCCGTCCCGCAGGGTCACCCGGACCTCCCCCTCCTCCCACCGCGGCTCGAGACCTTTCGACGAGAGGGCGGCCAGGAACGGGGCCGCGTCGCCCTTGACCCGCACGACGGTCTCGGAGCTGTGGCCGGAAAGCAGGTCGGAGACCGACCCGGCGGCGAGCTTGCGGCCGCTGTCGAGGAGGAGCATCTGGTCGCAGAGGCGTTCGGTGTCGGGGAGGAGGTGCGTGGAGAGGACGAAACTTCGGTGGCCGAGCTTCGAGAGAGACCGCAGGAGGTTCAGCATCTCCTCCCGTCCCTGAGGGTCGAGGCCCGAGGTCGGTTCGTCGAGGAAACAGAGCTCGGGGTCGTGCACGATCGCCTGCGCGAGCTTCACCCGCTGGCGCATCCCCACCGAGTACTCTCCGATGCGGCGGTACCGTTGCTCCGCGAGGCCGACGAACTCGAGGACATCGTGGGCCCGGCTCATCGCGACCTCGCGCGGAAGCCCGCTGACCTGGCCCATGTACGCGACGAACCCGATCCCGGTCAGGTCGGGCATCAGGCAGTCGTGCTCGGGCATGTAGCCGACGCGCTCCCTCACCCGCAGAGGCTCCCGGGCCGCGTCGAAGCCGAGCACGGAGAGCGCGCCCGAGTCCGGCGCCAACAGGCCCATGAGCATACGGATCAGCGTCGTCTTGCCGGCGCCGTTCGGACCGACCAGCCCGATCGTGCCGGGGGCTAGGGCCACCGACAGGTTCGAGATCGCCTCGACCGGACCGAAACGTTTCGTGACCGCGTCGACCCGGAAGAGCTCCTCCGACACGTGCGGGTCACCCGCCCCTCGGACTCCACGGGTCGTGGTCGGGAGAGCGGGCGTTCGACCGGATCACGTTCGCCACCCCGGGGGCTCGACCGGGCGTAGTCCCCTCCGCCGCATAAGGGCGGTCGTAAAGAGCGTCGAACGTCGGGGCCGCCGGGAGGAGAGCGGTACCGGCGCGTTTCGCCGCGGCATCGAGCGGGGGAGCCTTCCCCTGGCTATCGGTGGGCGGCGGCAACCTTATTCCGCCCCGGCGCCCGGTGGGAGCGATGGCGGGGGGAGGCCGCAGTCGAACCCCGACCTCTCGCGCGAGGCCCGGCCCGGTCGTCGCGGCCATCGCGTTCTCCCTCACCGCGCACGGCTCCCAGCCCCGCAAGGACCGACGGACGCCGTACATCGTTCACCCGGTCGCGGTCCTGCGGATCCTCTCGACCGAACTCGGCGTGACGGACCCCGAGATCCTCGCGGCCGGGGTCCTGCACGACGTTCTCGAGGACACGTCCCGCACCCCCGCAGCGCTGCGTCGGAGGTTCGGACCGATCGTGACGAGCCTCGTGGTCGAGCTGACCCTCCCGTCCGACCTCCACGGACCCGAGGTCCCGGATTCGCTCAAGACCCGGGCCCTTGTGCGCGCGGTTCAGACGATGTCGTGGCCGGCCGTCCTCGTGAAGCTGGCGGACCGGACGGACAACCTCCGGGACAGCTCGAACGCGGGCTGGAGCGCCGGAAAGCGCCGCGCGTTCCGCTCGCAGTCCCGCCATCTGTTGCGGGCTATCGACCTGCGCGGCCGGGCGGATCCTCCCCCAGCGGGACTCGCGAAGACCCTGGCTGCGGCCGAGCGTCTCGTCGTAGCGCAGCTGGATCGCGGAGCCCGCGTCCGTCGGTCGGGGACGACCTCGCGAAGGTGAGCGTTTCGGAAGCCGAAGGCGGGATGGGTGCGAAGCAACGCGTCCCCGGAGCCGAGCACTCGAACGCTGCGGTGCTCACCGCACCGGTCCGCCCGCGTGGGATCGCCGCGTCGGGGGGTTCGCGAGCCCCAACGGCGGCTCGTTCCTCGACGGACGC
>JAJZGO010000117.1 GCA_021798415.1 Thermoplasmata archaeon
CTCCGACGCCCGGCGGGCCAAGAGAGCCGAGGGAGGATCCGGGGCGACGGGGCCGCGAACGGCGCCTCGGCGGGACCCTCGTCGGCAACTTCGCGGAGACCGAGCCTCGCCCGGCCGGGCCCGGCCGATGCGGAGCGGAGAGGACCCGGCCTCCGAAGGTCGGGGCGCGAGGCGACCGGGACCGAGCCCAACAGCGGGACCTTATCACTCTCTGACACTGAACCTTCGCACGGAGACGAGAGGAGATCCTCATGACCAAGACCCCCATCCGGCGTCCGTCGCCGGCCGGTAAGAAACGACATCAGAAGGCGCGCCAGCGAAGGATCTCGGCCCGACGGCGCCAGGTCCGGCTTGGGGGCCATCGGCGCTGAGACCGGGGCGGCGGCCGGGGGTTGGGTCACCACCGCCTCCTTTTCGGGCCAACGGTGCGATGTGGGGGGATCCCCGGGCGGGAAGCGGCCCCTCATGACCGACTCGATCTGTGGAGCGGGCGGCTCGCGGCGCGACGGGTTCCGCTCCCATCGGGCACCCAGCGCCGACTGAGAGCGGCCCCCGGCAAAGCCGCGAGGGATCCCGGGCGCGGAGGTACTCGAACCCCCCCGGGGGTTCGAATCGGTGGCCGCCGCGTCGCGACGAGTCCGACAACCCCTCTAACTCCAGGCACCTGACCCCGCCCTGGCTCATGGATCGTTTCGAGGCTCGACTGCGAGCTGCCGAACCTGAGGTCCTTCGATACGCCCCGCTCGAACGCCTTGTTTCCCTGGTAGAAAAGGCCGGTGGGATGGTCGAGACGATGGAGACTCTGGAAGTCGACCTCCCGCACTTCCTGGCCCGCTTTCCTCGAACCCTGGTCGAGGGGATACATCCGGGACACCTTCGCGAACGACTTCTCCAGCGGTGGGACGAAGCGGACGCAATGCAGCGGCGGTACGGGGAAGACCATCCCCCCGTTGGGATTGTGGTCGCCCGCCGCCGGTAGCGCCTGCACGCGAGTCTGTGTAGAGGTCGATCGAACCGGTCGGGGCATCGTGCCCCCGTTCACCGTGGCTTCAATCCCTGTGGGGCACGGAGCCCGCACCGGCCTGATTCGCGTCCGCGACGGCACGATGCCGCGTCGACGGCCGCCTCAGCCCTTTCGGACGAGCTCCTTCGCGCGAGAAAGCTTCCGATAGAACCCGGCACGGGCACCGAACCCTCCGATCTTGACGGTGTCTCCGTCTACGACGAAGAACATCCGGTACCCGCCAACCTTCATCGACCAAATCGGAGAGACAACTCCCGGAGGAGGGGAGAGCTGAGCGACAGCGTACCCCGGGCCCGACGCGAACGGGTCGAGCGACATGCGTCGGATCGCCCGCTCATAGATGGCCCGGACTTTCGGGGGAAGTTGGAGGAACTCGGGGAGCGCCCTGCGGTGACGAAGGACTCGGAAGGGCACGCTAAAGACCCTGGGCCCGGCGCGCGCGGGATTCGGCGATCATGCCGTCTGCGGGCTCGAACTCGTCGGATCGGAATCGTCGGTTGAGCTCAGCCCAACTCAGGCGATTCGGATGCGTGGCGAGTAGCAGCGCGATGACGTCATCGTAGGTCTCTTGACCGGATTTGAGCATCCCGAGAAGTTCGCGAGTTCGTTGGCTGACCGCGACCGTGGTACTCATCATCTATCCTGATCGCTATGAGCGATATAACGGCAACGAGAGCGCGGACGACACGGGCGCGGAGGGATTTGAACCCTCGACCGCCGGGTTAGGAACCCGGTGCCCTATCCAAGCTAGGCTACGCGCCCCGCCCGTACGCTCGGCCCGGACATATCAGACCTTCGCCGGGGAAGCGCTCGTCTCCGGGCCGAGCAACCGGTCGTAGCGGTGATCGACGGGTGCCGAGAAGCCGGACGCCGTCTCCTGAACGATCTCGATCCCTTCGAGGTGCTCGCGGATCGTGGGAAGTACCGGCTTGCGCGCCGGCGGGGTCGCGACGGGCTCGGCACTCCTCCCGCCGAGGGCGCCGAGGAGCCAGCGGTCGGAGCCGACGGCGAAGAGGAACGGGTAGACTCGGGACTCTCGGGTCAGGGCGGCGAACAGGAGCTCGGGCCGGGCCTGCGCACGGGGCGTTCCCGAGATGAGGACGATCTGGTCCGCCGAGCGACCCTGGAACGGCGGAAGCCGGGCCGGGTCGAGGAGGGTGCGGTGGGTGACCCACCCTCTCGCGAGCAGGCGACGCTGCGAGAAGGGGAGGCCGAACGGGCCGACGAGGTGGCCGCCGCGCCCTTGTTCGGTCGCGGCGAACGGGCGCTTGAGCAGCTCGCTCACCGCCCAGCGCTGGTGGGACGTGATCGTCGGGCCGGTCGGCGGGACGTCCTCGAGCGCTCCCCCGAGGCCGTGGGGGTACGCGAGGGTCCCCTCGAAGCCGGCCAGATGGCTCCAGAGCCCCTCGAAATCGAAATAGACGGGCATCGTCGGCCCGTCCGCCGGCACCGTGACGCCCGTAGGGGCCGCCGAGAGCCGGCGCGCGGCGACCCTCTCGAGGATCCGCTTCCCGTCCCCGGGGGCCGCGTGGAAGAACACCGCGACCGCGACCTGCGTGCCGGTCCAGACCAGGACGTTGCCGGGATCGGCCGAGACTGTGGTCACGAACTCCTCGAGCCGGTCGGCGTACGGCCGGGCGACCATCGTGGTCACGAACGGTCGCCCGATCGGAACGGGGTGCGGAACGTACCGGTCCCGCAGCCAGCCCTCCTCGTACGCGCGCCGACGGACCGAGTGGTACGTCGACCGCGGGACTCCGACCTGGTGGAGCCGGTCCCGCTCTCGGTCCGGGTGAGCGGCGAGGAGGACCGCGATGACGCGGGCCTCGGCGTCGGTCAGGGCGCGCACCGAGTCGGTACCCCCTTCGTGCTAGACCGTAGCACGGCGTCCAACCGCCGTCCGCGCTCGCGAAACGTCCGTTTAAGAGAGAGGGCCGTCATGAATCTCGTTGAAGGTCCTAGTCTCGGGAGCGTGAGCCAATGCGGCGGAGATTCGCGAGCGGTTCCATGGTCGCTTCCGTACTACTGGCGGTCCTCATGGTATTTGTCCTGTCGGCCGGTTCCGCCGGGGCGCATCCCGCGGCGGCGAGCGCTCCCCAGCCACTCTGGGCGTACGGCGTCGTCAAGGTCGCCTCGGTCGGACCGCTGCACGCCCAGATGGGTTGGATCTACCAGGGGAACGCCACGATCGGCTACTCGGTGATCCTGAACCAGACGAACACCTCCGACAACCAGTATGAGCTCTCGGTGCATCGGACGATGGGCGTCCGCTTCTCGGTCGAGTACTGCCTCGACTCCTGCCCCAGCGCCACGTCGTACGCGACGCTCAACTTCTCCGCCTGGGAGACCGTGGATTCGTTCGCGAACGTGACGACGGCCGGCTCGGTCTTGATCGGCAACGCGAGCTCCCCCGCCCTGGCGCTCGAGAACGACAGCTCCCGCCTTTCCGCGAACGTCACCGAGGTCGTCCACTCCTACCTACCCGTGAACGGCGTCAACGTCCTTCGGGAACGGTATCTGAGCGCTAGCGTCGCGAGCCAGGCCACGGTCAACTTCTCGACCCCGCTCGGACTCTTCCCGCTCCCGCTCGCGGCCACGAACCCCCTGAACTGGTCGAGCGCGGCCGACTTCTCGGCGAACGGATCGACCCAGCTCGAGTACTACTATCACGCCGAGAGCCCGACCGGCAGCATCACGGTCGGTCCGGTCTCGAGCCACGCATCGGTCCAGCCGTCCGGCCAGGTCCTCGTCGCGGGGTCGTACGACCCCGGCCGGACGATCACTTTCGGCGGCGTCACGTTCCCCGCGATCCAGCTCGTCGTCAGCGGACCGTTCACGGTCCGCGAAGGTTTCCTCCTCGTGCCCGCCGGCGCGGACATCTTCGGGACCTCCGCGAAGCCGTGGGACAGCAATGCCTCGGGCGAGACCACCGCGACGATGGCGTCCCTGGACGCCCGGGCCTCCGAGGACGGCCACGTCGGCATCGTCGCCTCGAGCTGGGTCGTCAACGCGGACTCGGCGAACGTCGCCCAGGTCGCCCCCGCGGGCGGGAGCGGATTCGCGGCGCTCGGCATCGCGGGATCCTCGATGTACCCGGTCTCCTCTACGACGGTCCAGGGCACGCCGACGTCGGTCGGTCAGGCGACCATCGACCAAACGTGCCTCACCGCCGGCACCGGGTGCCCGAACCTCCCCGGTGTTCCCGCGAAGCTCCTCCGCCCGCTGATCGTGCTCGGGATCGCGGCCGTCGTCGTGACCGCGATCGTGGTGAGTGCCGTGGCCGTGGTCGCCGAACGGCGCCGAGTTCCCCCGCCCGTGTACCCGAACGCGAACCTGTACCCGCCCGGGGCCGCCGGGCCGACGACGGTCGCGCCGCCACGGCGCGCGCCGGAGGCGCCGCCTCCCGAGCCCGAAGAAGACCCGCTCGGTCACCTTTGGTGACCGGTCGGTTCGGCCCCCGGCCGGGCGGACGGCCCCTCTAGACGTACCGCGAGCAGTGGGCGCAGTAGTACCGGCCCGGGTCCACGTACGTCGTCGGCGCGCCGCACTGAGAACAGAACGGGACCACCGGCGGGCTCGCGACACCGGTGACGCCCGGTGGGGGTGCGGGGCCCGTCGTGGAACTCCCGCCGGCCCCGAACGGCGGGGCTACCGGCACCGACCCGGACGAAACCGTCTCGATCTTGAGGTAGACCAGGAGGAGGAGGACCCCCTCGATGAGGAAGAAGATGACGCCCAGGATCGCCCAGAGGAGCATCCGCTCCTTGAGCGCGGAG
>JAJZGO010000118.1 GCA_021798415.1 Thermoplasmata archaeon
CACCGAGAAGAGTATCACGAGGAACCCCAGGAGGGCGTGCCAGTCGGGGGCCCACCACACGAGCGCCGAGAGGAGGAGCACGAGCAATCCGAGGACGACCCCGGCCACCCCTCCACCCACGACCTCCCCGAGGCCCGGGGCGAGGCCGCTGGGAGCGAACACGCTCGCCGCCACCGTCCCGATGTAGAGCTCGTAGGCACCGTAGACCAGGATCACGAAGCCCCCGACGCCGCCGAGGATCGGACCGGCGGCTCGCCGACCGTCCGCCACGGCCGGACATCGGTCGTCCGATGCTTAAAGGTGCGGAACCTCACTTCGGCCGCGCCCGTGGACGCGTTTCACGTGCGTCGTCCCCCGTCGACGAGCCACCGGGGCTCCCGGACTGCCGGCGTCGGGACCTGCGAAGCCTCGGGTCCGCCGGACCCCGGCCGCGCTACGGGACGGGGCGAGCGGCCGGCGGTCGCATCGACTCGGGCATCTCGACGCAGACGACCTCGCCCCGGACCGTGACCTCGCCGGCGACGGAGACGGTCGCCTCGACCACGACCTTCCGGCCGCTCGTCGATCGCACCCGGCCCCGCAGGAGGAGCTCGGGGCCGAGCGGCGTCGGCCGGAGGAAGTCGACCTTGAGGGACGCGGTCACGAACCGGTGCGGGGGTGGGCTCCCCACCTCGCGACCCTCGAGCCGGTACGCCGCCGCGGCGGCGGTCCCCGTGGCGTGGCAGTCGACGAGCGAGGCGAGGACGCCTCCGTTGACGAACCCCGGGATCGCGATGTGGTACGGCTTCGGCGTGAACCGGGCCACCGTCTCGCTACCGTCCCAGAAGCTTCGCAGGTGGTGGCCGTGCTCGTTCAGACGTCCGCACCCGAAGCAGTGCGCGAGGTCGTCCGGGTAGAGGTCCTGGAAAGCGTTCATGGCCGGTCGGTCGGAGGGCCGCGGCCTCATGAGCTGTTCGTGGGGGCGCGGGGAACCCAAGACCCTTTTCCCCCCACGCGCGTTCGGTCGGGCGATGACGGAGAGCGCGCCGCCCCGTACGTTCATCTCGGACCTGAGGCCCGGTCGCGTCGCGACGATCGAGGCGTCGGTCGCGCGGCTCGAGGCCGTGCGAGAGGTCCCCCAGCGCAACGGCGGGTCGACGAAGGTCCGCGACGGCACGCTGCGCGACGGCACCGGCGAGATCGCGCTCGTCCTCTGGGGCGCCGAGGTCGACCTCGCGAGCGAGGGCGACTCCGTCCGGCTCGTCGACGCCTGGGTGAAGGATTACAAGGGTCGGCCGCAGATCTCGCTCGGCCGGATCGGCCGGCTCGAAAAGCTCTAGGCGCGAACCCCGGGCTACGCCGGGGGAGCCGAGCGGTGGAAGGAGCGGGCGGCGGAGGCCTTGCGCGCGGTATCCTCCTTGCGGACGTACGCGTTCGCCCGCACGACCCGATCGAGCTTCTCGCGGAACGCCGAGAGACGGTCGCCCCGGACCCCGACGATCAGCCGGTCGTCCCCGAGGTCGGTGTAGAGGCGCGACCCTGTGCAACCGAACGAGACGGCGACCGGCGCGCCCTGGTTGAGGATCGGCAGGACCGCGCACATCGGCCGCCCGTTCATCGGGACGGTCCAGGCGTCCGGTTCCGACCCGGCCGCTTCCGTGGCCAGCATCGCGCCGCGAGGGCTCGTGAACAGCAAGACCCCCGTCGGCGGGAACGGCAGCGAGCCGAGCGGACCGTACGCGACGAACTTCGGGGCGACCGGGTTGTGGGGGACGTGCGACTCCTCGCCCGGGTTGAGGTACCCTTCCCGTTGCATCGCGCCGAGGGTCTCCATGAGCCGCGCGCCGACGGCCCCCTCGGGCCGTACACCGAGGACGAACGCTCCGATCTCGCACTCCTCGTGCTTCGGGAGGCCGGCGAAGAACGGGGACCGGGTCCCGAACGCGAAGAAGGTGCAGACCGATGGCACCCCACCGGGGTGCTCGGGGACCCCGGACGGCGCTTCGTCGAGGTACGTGACCTGGACGGGCGGCGACTCGAGGCCGAGGCCCCGTACCAGTTCTTCCGCCGTGCGGGCCAGAGTTTCGGTCATCGATGCGACTCCATCCGACCCTCCCTATACAGGGTTTTCCCCGGGCCCGTCCCCCCTTACCGGGTCGTGCCGTTCGGGTAGTCGTGGAGGTCGTCGGCCTGTTCGAGGTCGAGGAGATGGCCCATCTTCCGTCGCTTCGTCTCGAGGTACGGCCGGTTGAAGTCGTTCGGCGGGATCTCGAGCGGCATCCGGCCGACGATGACGACGCCGTGGCGCTCGAGGTCGCGGACCTTGTTCGGGTTGTTCGTGAGGATCCGGATCGAGCGGACGTGCAGCGACTTCAGCATGTGCGCCGCGACGCCGTAGTCGCGCTCGTCGGGGCGGAAGCCGAGGACCTCGTTCGCCTCGACCGTGTCGAGGCCCGCGTCCTGGAGCTGGTAGGCGCGTACCTTGTTCGTGAAGCCGATCCCCCGGCCCTCCTGCCGCAGGTAGAGGACGATCCCCCGGTCCATCCGGCCGATCTTCTCGAGCGACTCGATCAGCTGGTCCCGGCAGTCGCAGCGCAACGAGCCGATCGCATCGCCGGTCAGGCACTCGGAGTGGAGGCGGACCGCGACCTCGGAGCCGTCGTAGACGTCGCCGTGGACGAAGGCCGCATGCTCCTTGCGGTCGGAGTTGTTCCAGAACGCCACGACCTGGTACTCCCCGAACCGGGTCGGGAGGTCCGCCATCGCCCGGATCTGCACGCACGTCTCCGGGTGCTCGGGGCACTGGTGCTCCTCGTTCTCCCGGAGGAGCGCGGTGACCCGCGAATGCGGAATCCCCATACCGTCCCGAACGAGCCGGCCGGCCGAATAACTCCTTGCGAACGGCCGGGTAAGCCCTCGGGAGGCCCGTTACGGCTCCCGCCAGCGCGCGAGGAACAGCGCGGCGCCCCCGAACAGGAGCGTGACGGCGACGAGCATCCCGACCGCGAAGAGGGGGGAATCGACGAACGCGACCCCCGTCGAGATCCCGCCGCCGAGGCCCACCGCGCGGTCGGCGAGCTGGGCCGAGTACGTCGAGGGGGCGAGGAGCGCGACCCACTGCCAGCGGGCCGGGATCTCGGTGGCCGGGTAGAAGACGGGCGGGAGCACCGAGAGGAGCGAGAAGACGAGCGTGCCGATCGGCCAGATCTCCCGAAGCTGAGCGAAGAGCGTGGAGATGAAGAACCCGAGCGTGGTCGCGAGGAGCCACGTGACGAGCACCACGCCGAGGAGGGCCGCGAGCGCGAGCGGGCTCACCGGGCGGACGAGGACGAGGATCGACGTGAAGAGGACGGTCGCCGGCAGCGCGAACGCGAGCTCGCTGAGCGCCATCCCGAGAAGGTAGGCGAGCGGGCTCACCGGGCTCGCGACGAACACCTGTTGGAGCTGGCGCTCGAGCCTCAGGTACGCGCAGTCGTTCAGCATCCCGTTGCCCGTGAAGAGCGCCGTGAAGAGGATCCCGCCGACGACGCCGAACGGGAAGAGGGAGCGAGGCGCGATCACGTAGAGGAAGAACAGGAAGCTGAACGGCGTCAGGAACACCGCGGCGATCAGGAGCGGGGAGCGCCAGAGCGGCATGATCCCGTTGAAGTAGCAGATGCGGAGGGCGGCGTTCGCCTGGGTGCGGAAGCTCACGACTCGTCCTCCCCGATCCCCCGGCCGACGAGGTCGAGGAACGCCTCCTCGAGCGTCACCGGCCCGACCGTGACCTCGCCTCCGCGCGAGAGCGCGAGCTCGGTCAGCTCGCGGACCGACGCGCGGGCGGTCAGGAGGACGACCCGGTCCCGGTCGGCGAAGACCCGGCCGAACGGCTCGAGCTCCTCCGGCCGGACGCCGCCCGAGAACTGGAGCCGGACCTCCCGGCCGACGGTCGCCTTGAGCGCCTCCCCGGTCCCTCGGTAGAGGATCCGGCCCGCCTCCACGACCGCGAGCTCGTCCGACAGCTGCTCCGCCTCGTCGAGGTAGTGCGTCGTCAAAAGGACGGTCGACCCGCGCCGGGCGGCCCGGCGGATCACCTCCCAGACCTGGCGTCGCGCGAACGGGTCCATGCCGAGCGTCGGCTCGTCGAGGAAGAGGAACGGGGCCTCGGTCGCGAGGACCATCGCGACCAGCGTCCGCTGCTGAAGGCCGCCCGAAAGGCGCAGCGCGATCACGTTCTGGTGGGAGAGGAGGCCCATCGCCTCGAGGATCGCGTCGGTGCGGCTCGTGGCGGACTCCTTCGATACCCCGCGCACCCGCAGGTACTCGTAGACGTGCTCGCGCGGTGTCAGGTGGAAGAAGAGCTTCCCTTCCTGGGGAACGAGGGCCATCAGGGGCCGGACGGACGCCGGGTCGGCGACGACGTCGTGGCCAAAGAGGGTGACCGTCCCCTCGGTCGGCAAGAGGAGCGTCGCCGCGACCTTGATGAACGTCGTCTTCCCCGCGCCGTTCCGGCCGAGGAACGCGAAGAGCGCGTTCTTGGGGATCGCGAGGTCGACGCGGTCGAGGGCCCGGACCGGGGCGCCCCGTCGGGCGTACGTCTTCGAGAGCCCGACCGCCTCGAGCGCGTCCATCGGCCCGGGGCGAGCCGCCGTCGGCGTAAAGCGTGACGGCCGACCGGGCGCCGCGGTCCCGTCAGGCCGCCGGCGCGGCGCCGAGCAGCGTGTCGAGGAGGCCGACCGGCGGGCAGCCCGTCGCGAGGACCGCGTCGTGGAAGACGCCGAGGTCGCTGCCGAACCGCGAGGCGAGGACCCGGCCGCGCGCGTTCAGGATCGC
>JAJZGO010000119.1 GCA_021798415.1 Thermoplasmata archaeon
GGCGCGGAAGGCTCTCCGGGCGCGACCCGGCGGCCCCGGCTCGAGATGCGCCAGGAAGCGATACCGGCGGCCGCGCCGATCGCCGTCGTGACGAGGAGGAGTTCCCCGACCGGCGCGGTCGGCCCGGCCGACGAGCCCACCGTCGGCGAGGTCCCGGGCGCCGCCGCGACGAACGTCAGGTCGACCGTCACGGAGTGGCCGACGACGACGACCTGTCCCGTGGAGCTCGAGACGAGCGAGAAGCCCGGTACGGTATCGATCGTGTAGAGGTAGCTCCCGTTCGGCTCGTGCCATTCGATCGTGCCGTTGGAGGAGGCGAGGATGCTCCCCACGAGGGTGACGCGGAAGGAGGTGCCGGCGGTGAGACCGTTCTCCACGAACCGGATCGGATAGAGGTTGAGCGCGAACGTCACTCCGAGCGCGATCCCCGAACCGTCGATCGTGAACCGGCCGCTCGCCGGGCTCGCCGAGTACGAGAGGTTGATCGACCCCACGGAGAAGTTGTACGTCCCGTTCGGCTCCGAGAGCGAGAGCGTGGGGCCGCTGCTCACCACGGCGGGCTGTCCGGTCACCGTCACCGACCAGGGGAGCGACCCGACGAGCCCGCTCTCCGTGAAGGTCACGGGGAAGATCGACCCGTCGAACGTCACGGGAACCGTGACGGCCGAGCCGGCGACCGAGAACTCGCCCGATGCGGGCTGGGGTCCGAGGGCGATATCCGCGGAGGCGACGGTGTAGGCATAGCTGCCGTTCGGTTCGGTGAAGGAGAGGTTGGTGGTCGTGCTTTCGAACGACGGGCCGTGGGTGAGGTTCACCCACCACGCGGTGCCGGCCGGGAGGCCCGACTCTGTGAAGGAGACCGCTTCCACGGCGACCGAGCCGCTCCGGACGGTGAGGTTCTCGAGCGTCGTGACGATCGGCACGACCCACGACTCGGTGGTCATCGACCACCAGATGTAGATCGAGCCCACGGTCGAGTTGGCGGCGAACCAACCGTCCTGGATCGCGTTCCGCTCGGAGACGCCGTTGCCACCGCTTCCGAGCGAGATCTGGACGGTGAGCCGGTCGATCGGAACCGACGCGGCCGCGAACTGCGCGGTGAGCTTCGAGATCGCGGCGGGCCACTTCGCGGGGCTGGCGTCCGACTGCGCCTCGATGTCGACGAAGTCGACGACCTTCGCGATGGCGCCGTAGCTCCAGTGGTCCTTCTGGAGGTCCCCCTCGAGCAGGGCCCGTCCGGACGGGTACGCGTAGGCGAGCCGATGGTACTGGTGGCAGATCGCCGTGGCCGAGGTGTAGTAGGCGAGCGCCGCCGTGAAGTTCCAGGTCCACGAGGGGAAGAACGTCAGGCTCGGTTCGTAGTCGACCATGATCCCACCGAACAGCGGGGAGAGCGAGCTCGCCGCGATCCTCACGTTCGGGAGGCTCTCGACCCGAGCGGTCAGGGTGACCCCGGCCGGGAGGTGGGAGCTGAGCTGCTGCGCCCAGGCATTGAGCGTCGCGATGTCGGGGGTGTTGTTCGTGAGGCTCCGGCCGAGGTCGATGGTGTCGCCGGCCTTCAGGAGGTGGGCGATCCCGGCGATGTAGGAGACTTGGCCCGAGTTGTAAGCCTCGAGGGTGACCCGAGCTCCGGTCGGAGCGGAACTCGGCGAAGAGAGGTCACCTATCGACGGCGTGGCATGAGAGGGGGGGGGCAGGGACGAGAGCAAAAGAGCAGCGCAGAGGACGGTCAGGAGGAGCGCGATCCCTCCGAACCGCGTCGGCGGTCCGTCCCGGGGCGCCCGTGGCCCACCGATGCGGTTGAGAGGTCGGCCCTGAAAAGGAGTGGTTGCACCCAGCGACCCGCGCGACTCCCGGACGGGAAAGAAGCCGGTCCCCGGAGCGACGGGCGCCGCCGATTCGGACCCGGCGGGCGGCTTCTGCCTTTCTTGCGCTCCCCCACGCATTGGGCAACTTGGTGTGCACATCCTACTCCTCGCTTTTGGTGCGTACCCCGAACTGCTTGGCGCAAACCCCGAAGCACCGGGCCGCCGGCGGGACGGGGCGCACCGCCGACCGACACGATCCGGACTCCTCCATCGACCCGCGCGGGGGCGGTTCCTACCGGGGGGTTCGAGGGACGTCCGAACGAACGACTGTCGCGCGTTAAGACCGGCCGCGTCCCCGAGACGCTTTCGAGGTAAAAGCGGACCCGGACACCGGATTCGAGCCGACCGATCTCCCTGCCGGTCCGGGTCGAAGTCGCCGTCGTCGGTCTCGGCGGCAGGCCGTCCCCGCCGGCGGCGCGGCCCCAAAGTTGATGTATAACACCCCCGGTCCCCCATCGCCGTCACCGGAGAGGCAGCGGACCACACCGTGCGGAACCTTGTCGTCCTATTGATCTGCCTCACCGTGCTCCTCGACGGCGGGTTCCTTCTTGCCGCCGCCGCGCCCCCCGTACCCCCGCCAGCGTCGCCCCCGGAGCTGAGCGCCGTCGGGCCGTCGGGCTCGAGTTCCGCCCCCCCGGGTCCCGGCGACTGGCCCACTTATCTGGAGAACACGGCGCACACTTCGGCGAACCCGTATGAGACGACATTGTCCGTCTCCAACGCGAAGAGTCTCTCACTGGACTGGTCGTTCGGGAACCCGGGTCCGATCAGCGACTCCACGACCGTGGTCGGCACCACGGCCTACTTCGGCACGTGGGCTGGTTACGAATACGCTCTCGATACGTCGAGCGGAGCCCTCCGTTGGAAGACCTACCTCGGGACCACCGTCTCGAGCGCCTGCGGTACGTTCGGTGTCGCGTCTTCGGCGACGATGGCCAACGGCGACCTCTACGTCGGTGGCGGGGACGGCAACTTCTACGTCCTCGATGCGTCGACCGGCGCGATCGAATGGAAGGTGCTCGTCGGCGACCCCAGCCAGGGCTACGCCCTCTGGGCGAGCCCGCTCCTCTACGATGGGTTCGCGTACGTCGGCGTGGCGAGCTTCTGCGACCATCCCCTCGTTCCCGGGGGTCTCCTCCAGGTGAACCTCACGACGCACAGCATCCAAGCGGAGTTCCACACGACCTCGAACGGCGAGCTCGGCAGCAGTGTCTGGGGAACGCCGACGGTCGACCCGACGAGCAACACGATCTACCTCACCACGGGAAACGCGAATGTCGGCGTCACGCAGGCGATGGCGGACTCGATCGTCGCGATCAACGCCACCACGCTCGCGCTCGAGTCGATGTGGCAGATACCTCCGGCCCAACAGATTGTCGACGGGGACTTCGGGAGCACGCCGACCTTCTTCGTACCGTCGTCCGGCACGCCGATGGTCGCCGCGCTCGACAAGAACGGGTACTTCTACGCCTTCGAGGCGAGCGACCTCGCCGCGGGGCCCGTCTGGGAGGAGCACCTCACGACCGGCCAATCGGTCGGCTCCGCCTCGTTCGCGAACGGACTCCTCTTCGTAGGGACGGGAACCGCGACGTGGGACGGGGCCACGTCCTCCGGGGCGGCCTGGGCGCTGAACGCCGAGACCGGAGCGGTGGTCTGGGAGCGACCCCTCTGGGGCCGGAGCGTCTCGGCGCCCGCCTACGCGAACGGCCTCCTGGCGGTCGACGGAGGCGATCACCTGTTCGTGCTGGACGCGTCGACGGGGGCACGGCTCCGGTACTTCTCCTGCAACGCGACGTTCTTCGCGCCGCCCTCGATCTCCCACGCGCGCATCTTCGCCGGGTGCATGAACGGCGACGAGGAGGCGTTCTCGCTCCCGTCGGCCGGGGGCTCGCCGCTCAGCATCGCCTCGTTCTCGGCGTCGGTGAACCCGGTCGCGGCGGGGTCGTCGACGACCTTCACCACGGTCGCGAACGGAGGCGCGCTCCCCTACTCCTACTCCTACACGGGCCTCCCGCCGGGGTGCCCATCGGCGATCGGCGCGTCCTTCTCGTGCACGCCGGCAGGACCCGGTGCCTATTCGGTCGGGGTGACCGTGACCGACTCGACCGGAGCGACCGCGACCGCTTCGACCAATCTCACGGTGGCCCCGGTCTATTCCGTGGAGTTCACGGAGACCGGCCTCCCGACCGGGACCTCGTGGTCGGTGGACCTCGGCGGAACGACCGAGAGCTCCGTGACCACGTCCCTATCGTTCTCCGAGCCGAACGGCTCCTACGCGTTCACGATCGGCCCCGTCCCGGGAGAGGTCGCCACGCCCTCCTCCGGGACGTGCATCGTCCCGGGCGCCGGCAGCTCGCTCGCGGTGTCGTTCGCTACCGGGCCACCGTCGATCGTCTCGTTCGGGGCGAGCCCGTCGACGATCGCCCTCGGAGGCACGACCACGCTCTCGACGGTCGTGGGCGGCGGAGTCGGCCCTCTCACGTTCGCCTACTACGGTCTTCCGGTCGGGTGTGCTTCCGCGAACGTGAGCCAGCTTCCGTGCACCCCCGCCGGCACGGGCACCTTCACCGTGGAGGTCGAGGTCACCGATACGGCCGCCAACGCCGCCTTCGCCAACGCCACCTTCACCGTGACCCCGACCGGCGTGGCCGTGACGTTCAGCGAGACCGGGCTCCCCGGGGGCACTCGTTGGAACGTTACGCTCAACGGAGTGACGCTCGGCTCGACGACGAACACCATCGTCTTCCTGGAGCCCGCCGGAACGTACCATTGGTTGGCCGAGCCGGTCCCCCACCACGTGGCCAAGACCCAGGACGGTGTCGTTACGGTGGGCACGCTCGCCCAGTCGGTCTCGGTGACGTACGTCTTCGCCTACCTCGTCACTTTCACCGAATCTGGCCTCTCCGCCGGGACTCCCT
>JAJZGO010000120.1 GCA_021798415.1 Thermoplasmata archaeon
CGCGACCTCCAACCCGGTCGCGCTCGCGGCGGTCGCGGCGCGCAACTTCCATCGGGCGTACGAGACCGACCACTTCCCGCTGATCCACTGCGGGACGAGCTACGGCGACTACAAGGAAATGCGCAAACTCCTGGTCGAGAACGCGACCGTGCGCACGAAGGTGCGCGACGTCCTGCGCGGGATGGGCCGGGAGCTCGTCCTCCCCGAGGAGATCGTGCACTACTCGGAGTGGGTCCACGCCATGACGCCCGAGCTGCTCGCGCGCCAGAAGCACTCGGTCCGGGGCATCGTCGCGACCGTGCACGAGCCGTGCCACTACTACAAGATGGTCCCCGAGGACGCGGTCTACGACGAGAACGTGTACGCCGGCCAGCGTCCCGCGGTGCCGTCGGGGATCCTCATGTCGCTCGGCGCGACGGTCGCCGACTACTCGACCTGGTACGACTGCTGCGGGTTCGGGTTCCGGCACATCCTGAGCGAGCGCGAGTTCAGCCGCTCGTTCGCGAACCTGCGCAAGATCCGGCCCATGGTCGACGAGGCGCACTCGGACGTCGCGATCACGAGCGATACCGGGTGCGTGACGACGCTCGACAAGAGCCAGTGGATCGGCAAGGCGCACGGACAGCCCTACATGCTGCCGGTCCTCGCGGACGTCCAGTTCGCCGCGCTCGCGCTCGGAGCGCATCCGTACAAGATCGCCCAGGTGCACTGGCACGCCGCGTCGGCGGAGGCACTGATGACGAAGATGGGAATCGATTGGACGACGGCGAAGGCCGAGTTCCGGGAGTATCTCAAGGCGCTCAAGAACGGCCAGGCGCCCGAGCTCCTCCACCCGGCCCACCCCGAGATCGAGACCTACTTCGCCGTCAACAAGGGACAGGTCCTCCCGGAGGAGGCCCCGGCGACCGCCCCTGCCGAAGTCGTCGCCAACGGTGGGGGGGGTCACCCTCGTTGAATCCGATCCTGGTGCTGGGGGGGGGCCCGGCGGGATTGAGCGCCGCCGCGGAGCTCGCGTCGCTCGGTGCGGACGCCCTCCTCGTCGAGCGGGAGGCGTACCTCGGCGGGAACCCGAAACGCTGGCACTATTCCCTGCTCGCCCCGGACCTCCGGCCCGCGGAGGAGATCCTTGGGCCGCTCATCGGAAGGGTCGAAGGAAGCCCGAAGGTCGAGCGGCGGCTCTCCACGACGCTCACGAACTCCGAGCGGCTCGAGAAGGGCTTCCGGGTCACGCTCAAGACGGCCGACACGGTCGAGAACCGCGAGGTCTCCGCCGTCGTCCTCGCGACGGGGTTCGACCACTTCGACTCGCGCCGCAAGTTCGAGTACGGCTACGGTCGCTACCCGGACGTCATCGACTTCAAGGAGCTCGAGGGGATGATCCACGACGACAAGGTCGTGCGGCCGTCCGACGGCCGGGCGCCGAAGCGGATCGCCTGGATCCTGTGCGTGGGGTCCCGGGACATCCAGGTCGGAAACCCCTGGTGCTGTCGGCTCGGCTGCGTCGTGAGCATCAAGCAGGCGGTCGAGATCCGCCAGAAGCATCCCGAGATCGACGCGTGGATCTACTACATGGATATCCGGACCTACGGGCTCTGGGAGGACCTCTACTGGAAGTCGATGCAGGAGTACGGCATCAAGTACATCCGGGGCCGCATCGGCCAGGTGACCCTCGCGGAGGGCGGCGACCGGCTCCTCGCGACCGGCGAAGACACGATCCTGAGCCGCCCCACCGAGGTGCCGTTCGACATGATCGTGCTCGCGAGCGGCATGGAGCCCGGCACGGGAACGAAGGAGGCGGCCAGCCTCTTCGGCCTCCCGGTCGGACCGGAAGGATTCCTCACGCCTCGCCTCTCGGACATGAACCCGGTCGACTCGGGATCGCCCGGCGTCTACTTCGCCGGCGCGGCGACCGGGCCGAAGGCGATCCCGGACGCCGTCACCGAAGGGATGGGCGCCGCCCTGAGAGCGTTCCAGTATGCTCGGGAGTGAACCGGTGGGCGCCGGCGCGGGACCGGGCGCGGACGCGGACCGGGTGGTCCAGGAGTTTCGCGAACGCGTCCTTCCCTGCGGGGTCGACGCGGTCAACCGGCTCGAAACGGCCGTGGAGGAGAAGCTCGCCGAGGCGCGCACCCTCGCCGAGGCTCCTCCCGAGCGGTTCGCCGCCGGGTTCCGCGCCGTCGTCGACGGCGTCGTCTCGGCGCGCCCCCATCGGGCCGAGATCGTCGCCCGGAGCTCGCCCGCGGCCGTCCGGGAGATCCTGGAAGGGGCCCGCGTCGCCCGGCTCGGTCCCGGCGACCTCTTGGGGGTCGCGGACCGTCTTGCCGGGGCGCCGAGGGACGTTCGCGTGGACGTCGCGAGCGAACTCCTCCACGCGGGCGCCCCCGACCGGCTCGGACTGCTCGCGCGATGGGTCTGGAATCCCGAACGGCGGACCGGCATCCTCGCCGTCTTTGGCGGTCCCCCGCCCGAGACGTATCCCGGCGTGCAGGCCCGGCTCGGCGAGCTCCGGCTCGGGCTCGGCGCCGCCGGGTTCCCCTCGTCCACGTTCGCGGCGGTCGACGTCCTGCTCGCTCTCAGCTACTCCGCCCGAATGAACGAGGCCGTCGACCGCAGCTTCCAGGGCGGCGGGATCGAGCGCCTCCTCCCCGGCTCGTTCCCCCTCGCCGCCATGGTCCTGGGCGTCCGGAGGCGCATGCTGCATGCCGATCGTTGAGAAGTCGCTGGTCGAGGTCGACCGCACGGAGAAGCTCGAGATCGACGGGATCGACGTCTCGGGCGAGTGGAACACGTTCCTTCGCTCGCGCGTCCAGGCCCACCTCGACGTCCGGATCTCCGACTGGGTGAAGGGCCAGCCCCAGGGCGAGACGATCACGCGGTGCTGGCAGTGCGGCACCTGCACCGCGGGCTGCTGCATGCACACCGACTACGGCCTGACCGAGTTCAACCCCCGCTACTTCATCTACCTCGCCCAGGTCGGTTACGAGGAGGAGCTGCGGAAGTACGCCACTACCGTCTGGCGGTGCGTCTCGTGCAACAAGTGCGTCGAGCGCTGTCCGAAGGGCGTCAAGGTCGAGGAGGTCATTCACACGATCGGGACCTACCTCGAGATGACCGGCGCCGCGCCCGAGAGCCCCGCGGACCGGTTCGACCGCGCCTACGCGTCGAACCTCCTCGAGCGAGGGATCCTCGACGAGGCCGCGCTCTTCCGGACCTACGAGCGCCTCGAGGGCCGAAAGACCCCGGCGCGGGACCTCCTGCGCATGGGCCTTGCGCTCTTGCGCAGCGGCCGGCTCCATACCGGTCCGCTCGCCCACCGCACCCGGGGTTGGAAGAAGATGGGGCGCGTGCTGCGCGAGAACCTCGAAGCGGACGAGCGCGCGCGACGGGCGCTCGCGGTCTCGGCGGCGCCGCCGAACGGGGGTCGACCGTGAGCGCGAGCGCTCCCCGCGGCCCTCCGGACGCATCGCCCGCGTACTACCCGGGCTGCTCGCTCGACGGCCTCGGCAAGGCCTACGAGGTCACCGCCCAGCGGGTCATCGAGCGCCTCGGCCTCTCCCTCGACCGTATCGTCGATTACAACTGCTGCGGCGCGACCGAGGTGAAGAACCTGAGCCAGGACGTCTCGATCGCGCTGCCGGCGCGCAATCTCGCGCTCGCGCGCTCGATGGGCCGCCAGCAGGTCGTCGCCGCGTGCAACGGGTGCGTCTACTCTCTCGCCCGAGCGAACGACGCGGTCACGGACCCGGCCACTCGGGGACGCATCAACGCCACGCTCGAGAAGGGCGGCGCCCCCGCCTACGACGGCGCGGCCTCGGTGCAGCACGTGCTCGAGTACATCCACGCGCGCGCGGGGCCCGAACGGGTGCGCGCGGCCGTGACGCGCCCGCTCACCGGCCTCACGGTCGCCCCGTACTACGGCTGCCTCTACACCCGGCCGAAGCGCTACACCGGCGTCGGCAAGACCCCGGGGACCGACGACCCGGAGCATCCGCACTTCCTCGACGAGCTCCTCGAGGCGTGCGGCGCGAAGGTCCTCACCGACTACTCGGCGAAGACGATCTGCTGCGGCGGGGGCCACGCGCTCAGCGACCTCGACGTCTCGGTCGCGTTCGGCGCGTCGATACTCAACGAGGCGAAGCGGGCCGGGGCCGACCTGGTCGCGACGATCTGCCCCCTCGGCCAGATCAACATCGAGAACCATCTTGACCGCATCCGAGCGAGCTACGGCGACGAGGTGATCCGCCCCGTCGCCTACTTCACCCAGCTGATGAGCCTCGCGTTCGGGTCGAGCGTCCGGGAGGCCCGGCTCCACGACAACTTCTCCCGACCCGACCTCTTCTTCCGCGCGCGAGGGTTCCCCTGATCCGACGGAGGACGAACGTGACGATCCTGAACGGATGCGAATTCCCCGACGACCGCGCCTACTTCATCGAACGCACCCAGATGACCTGGGTGAAGACCGACGGGGAGACCCTGACGGTCGGGCTCACCGACCCGGCGCAGACCCGGGCCGGCAAGATCCTCCACGTCCGCGTCAAGGCGGCCGGGACCGCCCGGGAACGAGGAAAGCCGATCGCAACGGTCGAGAGCGGCAAGTGGGCGGGCCCGGTGATGGCGCCGGTCTCGGGAACGGTCGTCGAGGCGAACGTTGAGGTCGAGAAGGACCCCGGCCTCCTCAACACGGACCCGTACGGACGGGGATGGATCGTCCGGATGACCGCCGCATCGCCCGCCGAGGTCTCGGGGCTCCTCACGGGCGCCGCCGCCCTCGCCCTGGT
>JAJZGO010000121.1 GCA_021798415.1 Thermoplasmata archaeon
CAACCGGGCCGGCGAGCTCCTCGCCTTCGAGAGCGCCCCCTTCGAGGAGGCCGTCGCCCGAGGGTATCTTCCGGTCTCGTTCGGCGACGTCGTCTTCGACGACGACTGGGGCGTGTCGATCCTGAGCGCGGACACGATCGCGATCGCGCTCGCCGCCCGGCTCCGACCGGCGCGGGTCCTCTTCGTGAGCGACGTGCCGGGAATCCTCGAGGGACCGCCGGGCCGCCGCCGCTCGGTCATCGCCGAGGTGACCGACGCCGTCGTCTCGGGCCTCGCCCCGTCGGGCGGCGCGCCCGACGTCACGGGCGGGATCCGGGCGAAGGCGATCGCGATGCGACGGATCGCCTCCCTCGGCGCGGACGCAGGCCTTATTAGCGGACTCACGGATGGTGCGCTCTCGCGCGCGATCCGGGGGGAATCGGTCTACGGGAGCTGGGCCCACGCCGAACCCCGGTAGCGCGGCGGACGCGAGCGGACTCGACCTGAGCCACCGCAAGGCCGAGCACGTCAAGGTCGTCCTCGGCCGCAACGTCGAGGGACGGTACCGATTCTGGGACGATATCCAGCTCGTCCACCGAGCGCTGCCCGAGATCGACTTCGCCGACATCGACCCCTCGGTCGAGCTGCTCGGCCACCGGCTCCGGGCGCCGATCGTCATCACGGGGATGACCGGCGGGTTCCCCGACGCCGCGAAGATCAACGACAACCTCGCGCGCGCCGCTGCGGAGCTCGGGATCGCGATGGGCGTGGGCAGCGAGCGGGCCGCCGTCCTGAAGGGCCAGTACCCCGAAAGCTACGCGTGCGTCGCCCGACACGCGGTCCCGCTCAAGTTCGCGAACATCGGAGCCCCGCAGCTGATCCCGCAGGCGCCCGGCGACCGGGTCGTCGGGACGGACGAGGCCCGGGCGGCGATGGAACTCATCGGGGCCGACGTCCTCGCGGTCCACCTGAACTTCCTCCAGGAGATGGTCCAGCCCGGCGGCGACCGGCGGGCGAAGGGATGTCTCGAGCGGATCTCGACCCTCGCGAAGGCGTTCCCGGTGCTCGTGAAGGAAACCGGCGCCGGGCTCTCGGCGGCGGTCGGCGAGAGCCTGCGCGCGCACGGCGTGCGGGCGTTCGACGTGAGCGGCACCGGCGGGACGTCGTTCGCCGCGGTCGAGTACTACCGCGCGCTCGACCAGGGCGCCGACCGGGAGGCCCGGGTCGGCAAGACGTTCTGGGACTGGGGGATCCCGTCGCCGGTCTCGGTCCTCGAGGTCGTCCCGCTCGGGTTGCCCGTCGTGGCGAGCGGCGGCGTGCGCTCGGGACTCGACGTCGCGCGCGCGATCGCGCTCGGCGCGACCGCCGCCGGAACCGCGGGCGGCGTGTTGCGGGCCGCGTCGACCGGTTTCGAGGAGACCCGCACGGAGCTCGAGAGCCTCGTCCACGAGCTCAAGGTCGCGATGTTCCTCACGGGGTCCCGGACGGTCGACGAGCTTCGTCGGGCGCCGTACGTCGTCACGGGGGAGACCCGGCCGTGGCTCCGCCGCTAGCGACCACGACGACGACCCCGGAGGCCCTGCACCGGGAAAAGCTGTCCCGGAGCCGGACCGGCCCGGGGGGTCCGCTCCCGTCCAACGTCGAGTGGGTGCGATCGCTGTCCCCCGAAGAGCGGGCGCGGTTCGCCGGCACCGTTCTCCGCAAGCCGTCCCGGACCCTCTCGGGGGTCGCGATCGTCGCGGTGATGACCTCCCCCGCCCGGTGCCCGCACGGGCGATGCACCTACTGCCCCGGCGGGGTCGAGAACTCGAGCCCGCAGAGCTACACCGGCGAGGAGCCGTCGGCGCTGCGCGGCGCCCAGTTCCACTGGGACGCGGAGGCGATCGTCCGCCATCGCCTCGACACGCTCGAAACGATCGGCCATCCGACGTCGAAGGTCGAGGTGATCGTTATGGGCGGAACGTTCCCGGCCCGCCCGCGTCCCTTCCAGGAGGGGGTCTTCAAGGGGATCTACGACGGGCTGAACGGAGGGCCCCCGGCGTCGTCGCTCGCCGAGGCCGAGGCGGTGAACGAGTCCGCGGAGCACCGGATGGTCGGGCTCACGGTGGAGACGCGGCCGGATTGGTGCGACGGCCGCATCCTCCCGTTCCTGCTGGAGGCCGGGGTGACACGGGTCGAGGTGGGCGTCGAGTGCCTCCACGACGACGTCCTCGCGTCGGTCGGCCGGGCGCACTCGGGAGCCGACGTGCAAACGGCCACGCGGGAGGCGCGCGACCGGGGCCTCAAGGTCTGCTACCACCTCATGCTCGGCCTCCCGGGCATGGACCCCGCCCGGGACCTCGCGGACTTCCGCCGGCTGTTCGACGAGCCCGACTTCCGCCCGGACCTCCTCAAGGTCTACCCGACGCTCGTCCTGCCCGGCACGCCGCTCTACGACGACTGGAAGGCCGGTCGGTACACCCCGTACGACACCCCGACGGCCGTGGAGCTCCTCGCCCGGATGAAGCGGCTCCTACCGCCCTGGGTCCGCATCCAGCGCATCCAGCGGGACATCCCGGCCCGCCTGATCGCGGCCGGCGTGCGGGCGAGCAACGTGCGCCAGAAGGCCCTGAAGGCGCTCGCGGACGAGGGGATGCGGTGCCGCTGCTTGCGCTGCCGCGAGGTCGGGCGACGGGCGACCCCGCCCGTCGAGGCGTTCGCGCTCACGCGGGAGGAGTACGCTGCGGCCGACGGACGTGAGCTCTTCTTCGCCTGGGAGGACCCGGTGACCGACACCGTCGCCGGTTTCCTTCGGCTGCGCTTCCCGTCCGACCGGACGGACGGCGGGCTCGACGCCCCGGTCGTCCGGGAGCTCAAGGTCGTCGGACCGGAGGTGCCCGTAGGGAGCTCCGGCGGGAGCCCGGCCCACTATCAGCACCGGGGGTTCGGCCGCCGCCTGCTCGACGCGGCGGAGGAGACGGTCCGTGCGGAAGGGTTCGACCGGATATACGTCACGAGCGCGGTGGGCACCCGCGCCTACTACCGCGCCCGCGGCTACGAGCGCCGCGGACCGCACATGGCGAAGGAAACTTTCGCGCGACACAACGACTGAGGGGGCCTCACCGACCGCTCGCCGGTCGCGCTCGCGCAACTGTTAAACCCGCCCCCGTATCGGCGAGCGAAGGAACGCCCATGGCCCGCAACATCCAAGTCGAGCCGCTGCGCACCGTCCACATCGAGGACCAAGAGATCGAGCTGGTCGAGCGCAAGGGTCTCGGGCATCCGGATTCGATCGCGGACGGGATCTCCGAGTCGGTCAGCCGGGCGCTCTCGCGGCTCTACCTCGACGAGTTCGGCCGGATCCTCCACCACAACACGGACGAGACCCAGGTCGTCGGGGGGTCCTCCGAGCCGAAGTTCGGTGGCGGACGCGTGACGAACCCCATCTACATCCTCCTGGTCGGCCGAGCGACGACCGAAGTGAACGGCGAGAAGCTCCCGTACCGCGACGTCGCGCTCGAGGCCGCCCGCAGCTACGTTCGGTCGATCTGCGCCCACGTCGACGTCGACAAGCAGGTCGAGTTCGACTGCAAGATCGGGTCGGGCTCGGTCGACCTGAGGGGGGTCTTCGAGCAGAAGGCGGTGCTCGCGAACGACACGAGCTTCGGCGTCGGGTTCGCCCCGCTCTCCGACACCGAGCGCCTCGTGCTCGAGAGCGAGAAGTTCCTCACGCTCAAACTGAAGAAGAAGCTCACCGCGCTCGGCGAGGACGTGAAGGTGATGGGGTACCGGCAGGGCGACCGGATCCACCTTACGGTCGCCGCGGCGCTCGTCGACAGCGAGATCGCGAACCCGAAGGAGTACGCGGCGGTCTGCGAGGAGATCCACGACAAGCTCGCCGACCAGGCGACGAAGCTGACGCGCCGCGAGGTGGAGATCGACGTCAACACGGCCGACGACCCCGAGCTCGGTCGGTTCTACCTCACGGTCACGGGCTGCTCGATGGAGGCGGGCGACGACGGCTCGGTCGGCCGGGGGAACCGGGCGAACGGACTCATCACGCCGTGCCGCCCGATGAGCCTCGAGGCCTCGGCGGGGAAGAACCCCGTCAACCACGTCGGGAAGATCTACAACCTGCTCGGGAACCTGATCGCGAACGACATCGTGAAGGAGACCGGCGGCAACGTCAAGGAGGTCCACGTGCGGATCCTCTCCCAGATCGGGAAACCGGTCGACCAGCCCCAGGTCGCGAGCCTGCAGATCCTGCCGGCGGACGGCGTGAAGCTCGCCGAGGTGCGCGGGAAGGCGAACGCGGTCGCGCAGAGCTGGTTCGACCAGATCGACTCGCTCCCCCGGCGCCTCCTGACCGACAAGCTGTCGGTCTTCTAGGTCGGGAGGGCCGGAGCGCGACCGTGCGCGTCTTCGTCGAGACGTACGGCTGCGCGCAGAACCACGGCGAGGGGACGGCGATCGCGCGCGACGTCGCCGCTCACGGCCACGACCTGGTCGCCGCGCCCGACGCCGCGGACGTCGGGATCCTCGTGACGTGCGGCGTCATCGGCCCGACCGAGTCGCGGATGGTCCGGCGTTGGCGGGCGCTCGCGTCGCGGGATCGGCGGGTCGTCGTCACCGGTTGCCTCGTCCCGCTGCGCACGGACCTCCTCGTCGGCCCCGGCCGAGCGCGCACGGACCTCGTACCGATCCGCGAGCAGTTCCGCATCCCCGAACTGCTCGCGACCTGGGCCCGGGAGGGCGAGGCGGACGCCGACCGGGCGTCTCCCGCCCC
>JAJZGO010000018.1 GCA_021798415.1 Thermoplasmata archaeon
GGAGAGGTGGTCTCGAAGGGCCCGGAACGCCCATCCGCACCGTGGGACGTTCCGCGCCAGGGGGCTCGTAGAGTTGCGCTGTACTCTCCGACCTCCGACCCGACGGGCGCGGTCCCGACACCGGACGGGCCGGGGAGGGGCTCTCGCTCGGGACCGGAGGGGTTCGGGCACGAGTACCCTGGATCTCGATAGCGGCTCATCGGCGCCGACGGGCTCTCCGCCGTCGAGGCGCTGCGCCCACCGGCCCAAGCCCTTCTCGGCTTGCGGTGAGCCCCAGAAGCGGTGGACGCCCGAAGCCCAGTCCCGGACCTGGTCCGATCCGGGCGGGCTATCTGAACGACCCCGCGCGCTCGCGAGCGCCGTCGACGCACGTAGGATCATCTCGTCGTCCGCGGCGGTCGAGTGCGCCGTCCGCCCGGAGGGAACGTCGCCCCCCCAAGGGACTCCGAACGACGAGCGTCGCCGTCGGCCTCCAGCGAAGACTCCGCCGTCGCGTACGGTCGCCCGAACCCGACGGTCCTCCTGGGCCGGCCCTTCGGCCAGTGTTTTCGGCCTCACCCATCGGGGGAGGCTCTTAATCGACCCGCGAACTGCGGTGTCTCATGGCCCGGACGAAAGGTGCCACGAAGGGCGCGGAAAGGTCCGTACGCGGATTCACGGAAGAGGAGCGGGCCGCGATGAGGGAGGCCGTTCGGGAGCGGTCGGCACGCGGGCGCGCCGGCAAGACGGACGGGGAACGCGACGTGCTCGCGAAGATCGCCGAGATGCCGGCTTCGGACCGCGTCATGGCCGAGCGGCTTCACGCCCTCATCAAAGCGAGCGCCCCGGGCCTCACACCGAGGACGTGGTACGGGATGCCCGCCTATTCCAAGGACGACCGGGTCGTTTGCTTCTTCCAGAGCGCCCAGAAGTTCAAGACACGGTACGCAACGCTCGGCTTCAGCGACGAGGCGAACCTTGACGAAGGCCGGATGTGGCCGACCGGCTTCGCGGTAAAGGAACTGACTGCCACCGAGGAGGCAAGGATCGCCGCGCTCGTGAAGAGGGCGGTGAGCTGAGGATCGGATTCCTCACAGGGCGTTTTGAAAAAAGGACCCGGGACGGCGAGGTCCCGGGAGCCGAGCTACCGCCCCCAGCGTGGCCACGGAGCGCGGAAGCCCGCAGAGGGCACCAGCCTCCTCCAAGCTCGAGGAGCCGACCCCCACCCCCCACTTCGGACCGGTGGAACGACGGGCCGACCTCGGCGATCACCCCATGGCCGGGGCGGACCCGAGACCTTGCGGGCGGCGCGTCACGATCGGCCGCGAAGTCAGGGCGCGGCCTGATCGAACAGTCGGTCGAGCCCCGCGAGGTCAAGCGAGAACCCCTGCACGCGCCGGAGCTCGAGGTTTCCGGCAGAGCTTAGGCCGTTTCGAGCGACAACGAACGGTCGCACCGGAAGATTATCGGTCCGCTCCAAAAGAGGAAGCTTCTCCACGAGCTCGTGAACTACCTCCGGACCTACCGGGTGGGTGCCCCACTTCACCTCGCCGGCCCACACCTCGTGGCGCCCCCGGACCACGAGGTCGATCTCGGCGCCGGTCCGGTTCCACCACCGCCCCATTTCGGTTATCTCCACAGGGAGTCCGGCGATCTGACGTCCCTGAGCGAGCCGGAAGGCGTTCCGCACGACACGCTCGAACACACGGCCGACATGGCCCTCGAGGTCCGCGGCGATCTGTCTCCACACGGCGTCGGTGCGTCCCAGCTCGAGTTGAGGGCGACGCGCAAAGACAAAACGGTAGTAGAACTCGAAAAAGGGGTCTCGGAAGACGTACCGCGCCGGACGCTTCACCCCGCACACGGGCGTCTCCATCTCGATAAGGTCGAGGTCGTCTCGGAGGATCTCAAGGTAGGGCCCGAGTCCCCCCTTCTGGACTCCTACTCGAGATTCGAGGTCGGAGAGGCGGTGAATCCCTTGGCCGATCTCGTACAGGATGCTGTTGTGGCGGGTCGGAGACTGCAGTTCAAACCGTAGAAGGTCCTGGGGCTCGTCGGCCAGCGGCGCCGTTCGATCCAGGAAAGCGCGCTTGACCGACGCTTCCAAGGAGAGACCCTGCGAGAAGGTATGGTAGAACGGGGTCCCCCCGAAGACCGCGTAGCGACGAATCCGTTCCTCCTCTGAAGAAGTGGGGTATAGGAGTCGGACGCCCTGGTAGTCGAAAGGGAGGAGGTGGAGATTTCCCGTGAGTCTCCCGTAGAGAGGTCCCCTCCGGCCTTCCGTGAGCCGCTGCATCATGCCGATGCTGCTGCCGCACAGAATGACGTTCGGTCCACTGACCCGCCAGCGGGCGTCCCAACGGGCCTGCAGCCGAGTCACGGCCTGGGGGTCGGTGGACAGGATGCGTTGAAACTCATCGAAGACGATCACTCGCGGTGCCACCTCCTCGAGGTGGTCGAGGAGCGCGTCCCAGCTTCGATACGGTCGCCGAAGGGACCGTGTTTGCTGCGCGAGTTGGTCGGACATGGATTCGAGCTGAAGTCGGCGATCCGCTTCGTCCGCGGTCAGAAAGATGCCCGTGGCATCCCGCACCAGGTTTCGAAGGAGTTCCGTCTTACCGATCCGACGGCGCCCGTACACCCGGATCAGCTGGGGGGTCGGGTGGTCGAGCAGAGACTCGAGGTCCCGCGTTTCGCGCTGGCGGTCCACGAACATTGGATAGCGAAGGATATCCAATCGGATAATAATTGCTATCTAAGTAAGGGCGTCGCCTCTTGAGTCTCGGCCCAATCGTTGACCGTCCGTGGTTTGGCGCGGCGATCCCGACAAGGGAGGCGGGACAGCTCCCCCCCCATCAGCGCGCCGGGGCAGCGAAGGGTTCAGAGGTCTTCCTCGACCTACTTCCGGACCCGCAGCGCCTTCAACGTGATCCACTTGCTCGGCTTGCCCGGCTCCTCGATCACGAGCGGCGGCATTCACGATCGCGAGGACGGGTCGCCGGGCCGATTTGCCCCCCGCTGAGGGAATCCGCCGGCAGCTCCGCGGCTAGGCAGCGGGTGGAGCCGGGGGCGACGCGGGCTTCTTCCGGACCGAGAGCACGCCGCCCAGCGCGGCAAGGACGAGGCCCACGACGACGATTCCCACGTCCTTGGGGTCGATCCCCGAACTGTCCCCCTTTCCCATGAGGTCGAGGGCGATGAACGCGACCCCCGCCAGCATCACGAGGATCCCGACGACCGCGAGCGCGACGTACCCCTTCGATACCATGGGTCGCCCATACTTGCCCCGCGTATCCCTCTTGCGTACACAGCCAGCGGGGCAGCGTCTTGGATCACCGGCACCGTCGTCGAAATGCACCCGTCGACGCGATCGAAAGGCGTCACGGTCGGAATCGATCGCATCCCGCGTCGTCCACCGGACGAGAGGCACTACCGGGCGGCGACCCCTACCACGGGGACGTCCCGCCCCGACCTATTTTCGAATCTTCGTCGGGGCAACCACCGGATTCCTTGTCGTCGCGTTCCCGTTCGGCTATGTGGAGTTCTATGTGTTCGACCTCGGTTTCCTGAGCTGCTTCTACTACGCCTTCTTCGATCTCCGGATAGGAGTTCGGGCGATCCCGTCCGAGTTCTGGGAGGTCGTGGGAAACCATGAACCCACCTTCGGCCAACGGACGAGGTGGCTCATCCTTTCGGCCACCTTCCCGTATCCCCTCACGGGGATCTCGAGCACGATCAACAGCGCTTGGGCGGGGATCGCCATTGGAGAGTTCTAGCCGGACATCGTGGGCAACCGAACGTTGGTCGAGAAGATCGGGATAATGAAGTCCATCGGGAGGAATCTCGCCGCCGGAAGTGTTGCCTCCGTGGCGTAGGTGTCGCTACGGTTCGCGGTCGTGGTCATCTTCTACGAGCTCTTTTTCACACGGAACCTGATGAACCTCGCTCGACGCCGGTACGTGGTCAAAGAGGGGGTCTACGCCGGCCGTGTCCCCCTAAGCCGCCGCCGATTCTTGAGCCGCCGCATCACCGATAGATGCCCTTTGTGAGGGCCCGGTCAGCTGCCCTTTCGCCATGTCGCGACCGGCACGTCAATCACAGAACAAATATCGAGAGTTTTCCCCGTGTTCAGAACAGCCCCGTTTCGGCTTCCCCAGCGAGTAAGCTCCACAACGACTTTATGAGTGGATGGAGATCCCGTCACGGTTAATCCCGCCACACGGTACATGGCCGCACCATCGGGCGAGTGGACCAACTCGAGAGTCGGATCCGAACCGTCCACGGCACCTACGGCGCCTGATCACGTACGCCCCAATCGCCGTTGGACCAAACGGCGCCGCTGGATCCTCGCCATTGGAATCGCTGCCGCCGTTGTCGTTGCCGGCGGAGGTTACGCCATCTACTATGAGTACTACGCGCCGCCGTTCCACAACATCGCCTGGCAGGTCTCCAATCCCGGGTCCAACGTGTACGACGAGGTCGTCGGGGATTCACTCTATGTCGCGAATGTGCTCTCCAGCAGCTTTCCGGGAAACAGTACGCTGTTGCTTCGGTCGATTTCGATAAGCTCCGGTTCCATCAACTGGCAGACAGTCGCGACCGTCGAGAACTACACGGCGATCCCTTCGATCACCGCGCTGACCGCAGAGTCGGGCTCGATTGTCTTCGCCAATTACCAAATGCCAACGTGGCAGCTCGCGGTGGACTTCTTCAACGAAACGACGGGGCAGCCTTCGGGAATCTCGACGTACTTCGTAGGCGTCGTCAACAATGAAAACCTCCGGTGCATCGGGACGACGTTGCTCTTCTCCGGCGTGGCAGGGGCTTCGAACAATAGCGGCTATACCTACCAGGAGCTGGCCTACTCTCTCGGGACGAACAGCGCGACCCCGGCCTGGAATGCGACCGTATGGCTGGGGGACGCCAGCGGGCCGTCGTCGCGGGGTAGCGCAAACCTCCTCGACTCCCAGTTCGCGGTCGGGTGGATCCCTGCATTCGGCAAGGTCGTCGTGACCAACCTGTCTAGCCTGATTACCGAGAGCTTCACAAACAGCTCGCTGAACGCGAGCGGGGTCGCACTGGTTGGAGGATCGGTCTATACCGTCCTCCAACCGACGAACGATTCGTGGACCGTTGGGGAATTCAATCTCTCCCTTGGCAAGGAGCAAGACCTCTTCTCCCTCCCGGGCCGGTCCAACTCGAGCTTCGAGTACAACGTCCTGTATCGCACGATTGGGCAGTTCCTCGTGGGAACCTTCTGCGGCTTCGCGGGCTTGAGCCAATGCGGGGGGAGTCTTTCGGGCTATTCGTCCGCGGGCGCGCTTCGCTGGCAGGTCGACATCGGCGGGTCGATCAACCCGGGCTCGACGGGGTACAATGTCTTCTTCCCCACGAGTCAGACCGCCCTGCTCGTCGGAACGCCCAGCGCGTACGTGGGACCTCAAGGGACCACGTCGAGTTACGAGGCGGCCTTCGTCCTCGTCGACCTAACGTCTGGCCAAGTTCTCGAACGGGTGGCCTATGGCTTCTCGCTCAACTTTCCGGGCGAATCGCCAGGCTTTGGCTCCGCCCCTCCCGTAACGAGCGTGTACGCTGCCGCCGAGGACAAGGTCATCTATTCGTACGGGCCCGAGATCGCGGCTTCTGCCGTCTAACCCGGAGACTGCGCTCCCAGGGGTCTCGATTCGCACGGGGGCTCCCTCCGGCAGTCTCGCCTCCTACCCCCATCGCGACCCGCGCGATGCCTTCTTCAAGGAGGACGACGGGAGGACCCTCGAGCGAAGGGGACGAGGGGGACCCGCGCCGCTCCCGCGAGGTCCCGGAACTCCTCGGCGGGCACGCGCGCGACGCGAATGATCTCGCGGAGCGTCCCTCGCGACACCTCTCGGGTCGAATGGACCGCCACCGTCACGATCCGGCCGTCGGGATGGGCGTACGACGCGCGGCTCCGACGCTGGCGTTGGTAGACAAATGGGCGCGTAGCCCTCCGCGGCCATCGTGAACTCGAACGTGTCCATGATCTCGTGAGCGAAGATCGTCGCGTGGCGTCTCCCCTCCCCGAGGTCGATTCCCACGGTCGGCATCGCGCTCGGCACGCTCCGGCTCTTCTTGGTCCTGAGCTTCCTCATAATCCCGCGACTTCGGACCCTGAGTCGAAGTCGTCCTCGAAGGAGCGGCGAGGGCAGACCGTTCCGACCCCGTCATGCCGTACAGCGCCATGACAGGGCGCACGTTCGGGATTCCCGAAAACACGCATGCGCACGCTCCAACGGCCACCCGGTCAAGATTGGCCGGTGTGGGGGGATGTTCGGAGGCCAACTCCCGGCCCCAATGAGGTGCGCCTTCGGGTACGGGGGGCTGGGATATGCCGAACGGACATCCACCCGATGCGCAACTTTCGACCGGAGTTCGAGCGACCTCTGATCCTCGGGCAAGAAGCCGTGGGGGAGGTCGTGGCACCGGAGGGAGCGGCGCGACCTTGCGACCCGGAGAGATCGTCCTGGCTCATCACAAGCTCGCATGCGGCTCGTGCCGCCCTTGCTCCCGGGGAACGGAAACCCTCTGCACGAACGCACGGGTGCTCGGAATCGACCGGGATGGAGGGTATGCCGAGCATACCACGACCGAGGCCTCCCGCGTGATCTCCCTTCCCCCCTCGGTTACCCCTGCCGCGGGGGCCGCACTGACGTGTGGCGGAGTCGCGGCCCACCATGCGTTGCGGACCGTGGCACGGGTCGTGCCTTCGGAGACGGTCCGGGTGTTGGGCACGGGGGGCGTCGGCCTCTTCGCAGTCCCGACCGCGAAACGTCTGGGAGCGGAAGTCATTGCCGCCGATCTTCGGGTCCGTGCGCTTCACTTCGCGCGACCGCGCAGGGAGCCGACCGGACCGCGCGCGTCGACCCAACGGTGGGTGGTCAGTGTGCCGACCCTCCCGGAATCGACTCGGTCGATATCGTGCTGGATCACGTCGGCGATCCAGTGATGGCAAGCGGCGTAGCCTCGACGCTCCGGCCCGGGGGCCGCTACGTGGTGACTTCCGGGCGCTAGGAAGACCGATGCTCCCTGGCACCTTTTCCGCTGTTCCGGCGAGAGCTTGGATTCCTGGGATCGCGCGGAAGCAGCTTTAGCGAACTGAGAGACGTCGCGGAGCTCGCGGGGCGAGGAGAGCTGGATTCCACCATCGCCGCTGGGGGTTCGTTGGCGGAAGGGGGAAGCTTGCTTCGGCAGGTAGAACAGGGGGATGTTGTGGGACGCGCGGTGCTGATTCCGTAGCCACTCCCTGTCTGACGCAAGCCGCGCCACTCGGGCCACGGTCACGGTGGAGAGCGGGAGGGGGGAGCTTAATCTAACGGATTCTGTCTCCGAGTCGTGGCCTCGGTCCGTCGCCTTTCCGCCATCATGTTCACCGACATGGTCGGCTCCACGGCGGCGGCCCAGGCCAATGAGGCGTTGGCTCTCCAGCTTCGGGACGAGCAGGCGGGACTGGTTCGTCCCCTCTTCGTCGCTCATCAGGGGCGCGAGATCAAATCCATGGGCGACGGGTTCCTGGTCGAGTTTGACAGCGCCCTGCGCGCCGTTCAGTGCGCGATCGACATCCAGCACCAGCTTCGCGAGCGCAACTCGCGACCCGGCGTGGCGCCGATCCAACTCCGCGTCGGAGTCCACCTCGGGGACGTCGAAGAGCGCGAGTCCGACATCTTCGGGGACGCGGTGAACATCGCTTCCCGCATCGAGCCTCTCGCCGTCCCGGGGGGAGTCTGCATCTCGGGAGAGGTGTTCAGCCAGGTTCGAAACAAGATTTCCAACCGACTCGAGAAGCTTCCGCCGACGGTGCTCAAAGGAGTGCAGACCCCGATGGACATCTACCGGGTCGCGCTGCCGTGGGAGGTTCCGGACGTCCCCTCGACCCGGTCCGGGCCCCGTCGACTGGCTGTCCTCCCGTTCGCCAACATCAGCCCTGACCCAAAGGACGAGTACTTTGCCGATGGCCTCACGGAAGAGATCATCACCGTGCTCTCGCAGCTGCGAGAGCTTCGCGTGATCGCCCGGACGTCCGTGGCCCGGTACAAATCGACGGCCAAGTCGGTCGCCGAGATCGGCGCGGAACTGGGGGTGGACGTGGTCCTGGAGGGAAGCGTGCGAAAGGCGGGTGATGAGCTCCGAATCACCGCGCAACTTATCGACGTCGACACCCAGGAGCACGCCTGGGCGAATACCTACGACCGGAAGCTCGAGAGGGTGTTCGCCGTACAGGCGGAGATCGCGAAGCAGGTGACGGAGGCTCTCAAGGTCGAACTCGGTGCGACCGAAACGGCTCGCCTCACCCATCGGACGTTCCCGCGCCCGGAGTCGTACCTCGAGTACCTGCAGGGCCGCACGAGCATGCACAGCATGGCGGAAGCGGACCTGCGAGCTGCGAAGGACCATTTCGAGCGCGCGATTACGCTGGACGACCACAATGCGGCCGCCTACGCCGGGCTCGCCGACGTCCTTCGATTGCTCGGAGGAATCTACCATCACCTGCCAAGGCCGGAGTGGGAGGCCACGAGCCGGAAAAGCGCCGCAAGAGCCATCGAGCTCGACCCGGACCTTGCGGAGGCCCACTCCTCGCTCGCGTGGGTCCTGTGGGACGATTACGAATTCGCGGCGTCCGAAGAGGAGCTGAAGCGGGCCCTCTCGCTCAATCCGAGCCTCGCATGGGCGCGAGGGTTGTATGGGAGCCTACTGGCGGACGAGGCTCGCCCGGAGGAGGCCCTCCGCGAATTTGATCTCACCGAGCAACTCGACCCTCTCTCTACCCTCTTCCTGAGCGAGAAGTTCAACCTGCTGGTCGGACTGCGGCGGCTCGACGAGGCCAGAGCCACGCTCGAAAAGCTCGGTTGGGTGGAGAATTTTGGCCTGCTGTATCACAACGGTTGGGCCACACTCAGCATCACCACCGGTGACAAGGAGCGATTTCGGACGGAGCTCGACCGGCTGAACCAGCTCCTCCCGGGTCGGCCGGACGGCGCGACGGCCTATGCCATACACGCCGCTTGGACGGGCGACCCAGAGCGGGCGAAGGAACTGCTCCGGCCGATCGAAGCGCTCCCGGCCGCGGATCGGCCCTACACTTCGATCGCCGTTGCCTACGGCATGATGGGCGATCTCGACGCTTGCTTCCGATCGTTGGACCTCGCCGTCGAGGCGAAGCGCTTCAGCCCCCGCCAGTGGCGGATCGATCCTTTCTGGGCCAACCTGAGAAGCGACCCGAGATTCCAGGTTCTTCTGAAGAAGGCGAACCTGGATCGACAGGCATCGACGTAGCGTGGGCCCCGAGCTACACCGCCTCCCCGTTGGAGGAAGGTCTTCCCGACATCCTCTCCGTGGCCAAAGCCACGTAACGCTCGGCCGCGAAGTGCGGCTACTTGGGTTCCTCCGACGCGGTCTCGGCCCACTCGTGCATGGGCGTCCGTCGGATCCCCGCGGCCCGCGCCAGGGCGTTCTTCGTTCCCTCCTTGGCCAGGTGGGGCGCGTGGACCACGTCCGTCTCGACGTCCTTGCCGATCCCCCCCAATGCCCGACCCAATTCTCTCAGATGCTCTCGGATTCGTGGTCGGTCCGTCTCGTCGGTCATAGGTCCTGGCGCGCGTCTCCGCGGTTCCGGTCCAAAAAGCTTGACCTACAGCGGAAACGAAGAAGGGCGGTGCTCGCGGGAAGGCATAGGACGCGCCGACGGGGGGCGGGCGAGGGGTCCCCCTCTCGCACTCGGAACCGGTAGGACCACCGGATGAGCCGTGGCTTCCGCCCTTTCCGTTCGGAAAACCCGGCGCATCTCCGGGAGCCGTTCGCGGATCGCGCGGTGCGACAGAATAGCCGCCGATACCCGTCCGAGCGGGGTCGGAGGGGTGCCGCGGGGCCCCGCTCTGACCCTACTCAGATACCTGGCTCGAAGGCGAGAGGGGTCAACGACCGCGGCCAGGCTACTCCTTCACCCGTGCCTGCCGCAGCTTGGACACGAGCCAGGGGAGCCTTCGTTCGATGAACTCCCTCACATCCGCTGGGCGGATCGAAGCATGGCCGTGATGGTCGTCCTGACGAAGCCGGGTCAACTCGCGCCAGTCGATACGCGGGTTGTCACGGGCGAGAATCTTCCACAGCTTGTCGGCCTCCTCCGTGAAGTTCGATAGCCTCCACATGACGGCGTCCTGAGGCTTCCGCTCGGTGAGGAACGTTTGCATCCCTCTCGAGCGTACTCCAGCAGATCCTCCCCCCTTTCGACCATTCGGGCGAGGGGGACCTTGTTCTCCGCGGTCACAGAGGGATAGCCTCCGCTTCCACCTTGGGACGAACGAACCAATGCAACGTCTCGGGAGACACCACATCCGTCTTGCGGCGGAGAAGTTCCTCTAGGGCAATGGGGAGGTCAAGGAACGCCACGGGAGGGTGCTCGCGCTTCCACTCCACGAGAAGGTCCACGTCGCTGTCGGGACGGGCCTCCCTTCGCCGGACCGAGCCGAACACGCGGAAACGTCTCACCCCGAACTTCCTGCCGAGCCTTAGGATCTCATCCCGGTGCGGGGCGATGATCTCCTCCACGCCAAGCCCGTCGCCGAGCTTCACCGGCCGAATCTTCGGAACGGCGTAGAGCTCCGAGCGGCACCTCGGGCAGGAACGGACGCGTGCCTTCCTCGGAATCCACTCGTAGGCGTACCGGTAGCAACGGAGACGGGGGAGGGCGACGTCGGGCATCAACGGTGCGTTGGGTCTCTGAGTGTCAAGAACTTCGGTATGACGAAGAATCGAGTTACGTCATCGACCCCCCTGCGTTCTCGAAGTCGATGCATGTCTCTTCACCTCCATAGAGTGGAACCTCCAGTACGCCCCCCCGTGGACCGGAATCTGTTTCCCGCCCAACAAGTTGGGGCGCTTGCGCTCGCCGGCATTGTCAGCCCCCGCACGTGACTGGAATCCCCGAGCGGGCCTCCGCTCCCCGACGAGTCTCGTCGGGGAAATTCGGGGATTGGACGATCTTCCCTCGGCGGAATGTAAGGCGTGGGAGGTCACATTGCGCCGATCTCCGTCTCGGGAAGAGTCGCAGAAACGGATAGTATACAATAACTATATTATCATCGGGTGACATCTGGGCTGCATGGACACCGAAGCCCTGTTCGGCAGCCGGGTCAGAGCTCAGACCCTCGAGACTCTGGCCATCACCCCGAAGCCGCTTTCGGCGTACCGAGTGGCCAAGGCCATCGAGGCCCAACCCATTCAAGTGCTGACGATTCTGAAGAGACTCGAGCCCGCGGTGGAACACACCCCGGGCGGATGGGTCCTGCGGAACGACTCGCTGCGACGGTTTCTTCTCAGTGAAATCCGTGAGCGGGATCGGGCGCGGCGTGAGGAGAAAGATGAGCTACTGGTCAAGCTCGGCATGACACCCAGCTTCGAGCATGGACGAGGAAGAATTCGATAGTGCACTGGAGAAGGCGCCCACTCCCGAGGACCGCCTCGCGTGGTTCGGCGCGCTTCTTGCCCGCGAAGCCCGAACGCACGTGGAGCTCGTAGGAGGGTCCGCCATCGAGATTTACCTCACCTCGACGAAGTACGTTTCGCAGGACATCGATGTCGTGGGGAAGCCCATGGCCATTACGACGGTGCTACGTAGATGGGGATTCCGGAAGGTCCAAGGAAGAAGCCAGCGAGCGTACTGGGCAAAGGAGACGATCGGGCTCGTGGACCTTGTAGGCCCCGTGGACCGTTCGGGGCTACCCCCTCGTCAAGTTGAGACCCCATTCGGACCCGCGGCACTCTCCGCCTTGGAGCCTCTGATTATCCGAAGGCTCGTACGGGCACGGCGCGAGCAATCGGACGAATTGTTCGAGCAAGCCGTTGGCCTGGCTCGGAAAAGCGACCTGGATTGGGAGTACCTTCGCCTCGAGGCTCGATACGAAGAAGTCGGTCCTTCGCTTGAGCGACTCCGTCGTGCTCTTCGCTGAACCAGCGAACCTTTCGACGGCGGAGGGCGAAGGACGGCTCGCGTGCTCCGCGTCCCCATGCAGGCCGGCCGGGCCGGAGACCCGTGACGACGATAGGTTCGTCGGCCCGTGCGGGGCGTAGAGTACGTGGGCCATTCTCCCGACCACTCGTACCCTCGTGATCTACCCGAGCCCATCGCGAAGTCGGGGCCCGAGCGAAGGACGCGATGGGGCCGGACGGGCGGCTGGGCGCGGTCCCGACGGGCAGGCACCCGCCAGCGCGATCAAGTGCAGTCCCCCGACCGCTTGTGCGGGACCTCGCGCTGACCCCCTCCGGTCGCCTGAGGTTGGTCGAAACGACGCCGGAGACCGGCAGCGACGGGAAGGAACCGCGAGGGGGGCGAGAGCTCTCCGCAGCGTTCGCATAGGACCCGAGCGAAGGGCTCCTCCACCTGGCCATGCGTCCCTCCGGAGACGAGATCTCACCGGTCCTCGCCTTTTGGAAGCGGGTCGGAGGCCATTCCCGGATCGCGCCGCGCGACAGAGTAGCCACCGATGCTGGGTCCGACTTCGGGACTTCGAACGTACGCATCGCGCGAAAAGCCGATAGCGGATCGAAGCGTGGGACCGGTTCCGGGGGAAAGACGGGTGGGCGGGCCGCCCGTCAAGCCCGGAGACGGCGCTTGAACCAGGGCAGACGCGCGGGCATTCCCCCCTCGTACCGGCCGGTCAACGGACCGTAGGCACGGTTGAGGGCCGGCCATTCTCGCCCACGCTCGATCGGGCGTCGACCAACCGGACGCTCGCCCGACCAAAGAACGGAGCGACCGCGATGAACTCGTATGTCAGCGTCGGCGTCGGAAAGAGTTCCTCGAGCGCGCGGTACTCGCCGTTCCGGTGCCATCCGGGGTAGTTGAACAGTTCGTCGAAGAGGATGATCGACCCTGCTCGCAGTCGCCCTTCCTCGAGCAGCGTGGACAAGACGAACCGGGTGGAAGAGTAGAGATCGCAGTCGATATGGACGAACGCGGCCGCTCGATCGTGGCCGGCCAGGAAGGGCACTAAGGTCTTTTCGAACCGGCCCTCCACCAAGGTCACGTTCGGTTCCACGCGGGGGATCTCGGTCTGGGCGTACTCGCCCGCTTCCACGCCGGTTCGCCAGTGCTCCGGAAGTCCCTCGAAGGTGTCGAATCCATAGAGCCGTCCTTCGGGGACTCGCTGAAGGATGCTCCGGGCGATTTGGTTGGTGGACAACCCCCCGGCCACACCGAACTCGAGGTAGAGGCCGGAAGGCAGGGCCTGACCCACCGTCCAGTGGCGTATCAGATAGGGCGATGCGAAACGCTCGACCGTCCGGGGAAGCCGGCCCACGAACTCCGTGGCCCGGACGCGCGACTCGATGTTCTCTCCTTGCCCGTAATGGTAGGGGTGAAACAAGGCTAGCAGGGGATCCCGGATCGGAGCGAACGGGTTCAACGTGCTCCAGACCCTGTCGATCACCTGGTTGGCGCGGACGTCCATCGCGTGGTCCTGCCCTCCGGAATGTACACTGCCCGGGGCTAAAGGGTTCCCCCGGCACGGTCCTGCCGAGCGGGAGCCAAGCCGCAGCGGGGAAGCGCCGGGTCACCGAGAACCGGCCGGGGCATGGTGCGGGAGCCGCTCGGTCGCTCGACGCCGCATCGAGGCCGCCCCGGTCCACAGGTCGGCTCTCCGTACCGGCCCGGTTCCGCCCACGGCCCCCTCAGAGATCTCCACGGACCGCCCCCATTCGGCCCTTACCGTAGGACGGGCCGGACTCCATCGTCTCCACCCGATGCCCGGAAGAGAAGTCGAGAGGCACCGGACTCGCCGACGTATCCCCCGGCGGTTCGCCTCGAATCACATCACGGGAGGCTAGCCCCGGGCCGAAAATCGACGGGGGGCGCCATCCCTTATGTACGGCGGGGCCCTCTAGCAGGCGAAACCATGGCGAGCTTCAAGTGCGCGGATATCGGAATGGCGTGTGGCTTTGAGGTGAAGGGCGCGAAGGACGCGGGCGAAGTGATGGCGATCGCGGCGGCGCACGCGAAGTCCTCCCACGGCATCAGCAGTCCACCGCCCGACCTCGTGGCCAAGCTGCAGAAGGCCATCAAGGCCTGATCCGGCGACTCAATCGGCCCACCCGCCGCCCCAGCCGTCGGACGCCGGGTTCGGGCACGTCGGGAGTCGACCGGTGGGTGACCCCAGGACGGCCGACCCGATCCAGAACCGGCGATCCCGGGCCGCCGAGCGTCTCGTCTGAGCCGCCGCGTTCGTTGGCTCGACCTGCCTTCTCCGATTCTCGTTCTCCCTCGCCTCTGTCCGGGTGCACCTCGGACCGGCCCGGCCGTCGCTCACCGGAAGCGAGCACTTCGGGTGCGCACCGCTTATCGGCGGCCCGCGGAGTGGGTGGAACAGTGACCGCTCGTCTCGCCGACATGTCCGCCGATGGCTCGAGGGAGCCGGTGATCTCCGCGGAGGATCTCCGGCACACGTACGACCGCCGGCACTTCGCGCTCGACGGCGTCCGCTTCACGGTGCGTCGCGGCGAGGTGTTCGGGCTCCTGGGACGGAATGGCGCCGGGAAGTCCACCCTCATCAAGGCGATGACCACACTGATCCAGCCGACCTCCGGCTCGCTGCGGGTCCTCGGGATGGACCCCGCCCGGGACGGTCAGAAGATCCGCCGACGCATCGGCGTGGTCCAACAAGGAGAGTCGTTCGATTTCACGACGGTCCAGGGAAACCTGGACGTCTACGGCGTGCTCTGGGGGGTACCGAGGGCCGAGCGGACGCGCCGGCGCGAGCGGCTCCTGGCGCAGTTCGAACTCGGGGACGTTCGCAAGCGACGGGCCTTCGACCTGTCCGGCGGACAGAAGCGACGGGTTCAGGTCGCGCGCGAGTTCATGCACGATATGGAGATCCTCTTTCTCGACGAGCCGACCGTCGGCCTCGACGTGATCATGCGGCGCGCCCTGCTCGACTCGATCCGCGCCGAGGTCCGACGGGGCCTCACGGTCGTGTTCACGACCCACAACCTCGAGGAGGCGGACTACCTCTGCGACCGCGTCGCGGTGCTTGACGAGGGCCGGATCCTCGTCCAAGACGACCTTGAGAACTTGAAGCGCCTCTACGGGGGGAAGAAGACGATCGACCTGACCGTCCGCGACGGCGACGCCGCCCGGTTCTACGCCGCCCTCTCCGACGCTCTCGGCGCCCGGGCGTCCGTCCGACCGACCGGGGGCTCCGCCGTGATCCTCACGGACGACCCGAGGGAGGCGCTCGCGAAGATCGTCGAACTCTCCCAGACGACCGGCGTGCAACTCGAGTGGCTCAACGTGCGGCTGAACACGCTCGAGGACGTGTTCCTCCGTTCGGTCGGGCACGAAGGAGGCGAGGACCGTGGCGCTGCCTAACCTCCTGAGGCTCATCTACCGCAACATCGTCGTCAACACCGACCCCGGGAGCCTCGTCATCCTGATCGGGCTCCCGGGGCTCTACCTCGTCTTCTTCGGTTTCGGGTTCCAGTCCATCACGTCGTCGTCGGGGTCAGGGACGAGCTACCTCTCGTTCCTCACGCCCGGGATCATGGCGTTCCAGGTCGTGATGGCCGGGACGGTCGGAGGAGGGATCCTCTGGGCCGATCGACGGTGGGGAATGCTCGCGCAGCTCCTCTCGGGCCCGTTCACGCGCCTCCAGTACCTCCTCGGGATCATGCTCACCTCGATGATGTTCGGCCTCGGCGGGGCGCTGGTCATGCTCGGGGTCGCCTACGCCCTCCTGGGCTCGATCCCGACGGGCCTCTGGGCGCTCTCCGTGATCTTCGGGTCGATCACCCTGGGGTCGATCTTCTTCGGAGCGCTCATGCTGCTCCTCGCGGCCGTCCTGAAGTCGAACACGGCGTACAACAGCGTGCAGATCCTTCTGATCTTCGTCGTGAACTTCGCCAGCACGGTCTTCTACCCGCTGACCGGCGGGCTCCCGCTCGCCTTGCGGGCCCTGTTCGAGGTCAACCCGCTCACCTACGTCTCCGACGCGGTGCGGGGAGCGTATGCCGGGACCCTGACGACGACCGACGCCTACCAGATGATCGTCCTCGTGGCGGAGATGGGCCTCGTCCTGTTCCTCGCGGTGAGGGCCTACATGCGCTCGGACCTCTCGTACGAGTGAACCCTCGCGAGCCGGGTCTCGGCTCCCCGGAGTCGTTCTCGGCGATCGGGGTCTGGGACGCGATGCCCTAGATACTCCGGAGCACTCGTCTCGACGGGGCAGCGTAGCGCGGGTTGCTCTCCGGTCATGCCCGACTCACGTGCGGCCGGCCGCACCCCGGCATGAGCGGGGGATCCGCGAGGGGTGGCGACTCGTCCGGCCACCGGCAGGCTCATAAACTCGCCCTCCGCTACTTGACCACGGGTCGGGTCCGCGGCCGCTGCGCTCGGGCGGTCGTCGACCTTCCCACCTCCTGGGGAGATGCGGGCATGAAGTTCCGAAAGGCCCTGCTCTGCACGCTCGGCCCGAGCTCGCTCAACCCCAAGGTGATCGCTCAACTGGAAGCCGCGGGCGCCACGACGTTCCGGATCAACATGTCGCACACGAAGGCCCGCGACCTCGAGCGCATCATCCGGTACGTCCAGAAGCACACCCGGGTGCCGGTCTCGATCGACACCGAGGGCGCGCAGATCCGCACGGGCGAGATGGACGGCGGGGTGACGGTCCGCGCCGGCACCCAGGTGCGCCTCGTTTCCCGACCGGTCAACGGCGACGCCACGACCCTCCCGCTCACCCCAGGGAACGTCGTCGAGATGCTCGCGCCCGGTGCCCGGCTGAGCATCGATTTCGACTCGGTCGTGCTCCGCGTCGAGGGCCTCATCGACGGGGCAGCGGTCGCCACGGTCCTCGTCGGAGGCGAGGTCGGGTCCCGGAAGGCGGTCACCGCCCTGCCCGCCCCGCGACTTCCGACGCTGTCCGACAAGGACCTCGTGGCGATCCAGATCGCACGACGGAACCGGATCCGTCAGTACGCCCTCTCCTTCTGCGACGACAAGGAGTCGGTCCTCCGACTGCGGAAGCTGGTCGGGCCGAGGAGCACGATCGTCGCCAAGATCGAGAGCCGGGACGGGGTGCGGAACCTGGGGGAGATCGCGCAGGCCGCGGACGGGGTCCTCATCGACCGGGGGGACCTATCGCGCGAGGTCCGCCTCGAAGCGATCCCGCTCCTCCAGAAGGCGATCATCCGCAAGGCGAACGCGCTCGGCACTCCGGTCTACGTGGCCACGAACCTCCTAGAGTCGATGGTCGCCCGCCGGGCTCCGACCCGGGCCGAGGTGAACGACGTCATCAACACCCTGCTCGACGGCGCGGACGGTCTCGTCCTCGCCGCGGAGACCGCGATCGGCAAGTATCCGGTCGAGGCCGCCCGCATGATCGCGACCCTCCTGCGGGAGTACGAGGGGTCGCTCGAGGGATACCACATCGACGACCTGCTGGGCGACCACCCGCTCTCGAAAGCGCCGCAGGCCCCGGACCTCCGGCGGGCGCCGTAGGCGGGGCCCCGCCGAGCCCGTCTCCCGTCTCCATCCTCTCCGACGGCCGGTGACTCAGCGGACGAGCGGTTGCCCGCCCGCGCGGGCGGAGGCGGACGCGGGGCTCCTCGATCGTGCCGAGCAGGATCTCCGAGGCCTGGATCGCACCCAACGTCAGGAGGCCGGAACGGACAGACGGGTCGTCGCTCAGGCTCGCATCGGAAGCGACCGAAAGCTAGGTACGCGGCCGGTCGAGGCGGTGCTCTTCGGTAGTGCGAACGGGTCGGGTCCTCGCCCGTGCGCTCGGCGTCGCGAGGGAGTCGCGGAGGAGGAGCCCGCCCGGCAATCCTTACGAAGGGCCGGCGGCTCCGCGGAAGAATGCCCACCACTCTCGCGGAAGCGCTCGTAGGGTCTCTCGCGCGGTCGGGCGTCCGGCGGATCTACGGGATCACGGGCGACTCGCTGAACTCGGTCGCCGACGCGGTCCGTCGGGACGGTACGATCTCGTGGGTGCACACCCGGCACGAGGAGGCGGCCGCGTTCGCCGCGGCGGCGGAGGCGTACCTCACGGGAGCGCTCGCGGTGTGCGCCGGCAGCTGTGGACCGGGGAACCTTCACCTCATCAACGGCCTCTACGAGGCGCACCGGGACCGCGTCCCCCTCCTCGCGATCGCGTCGCAGATCCCGACCGCCGAGATCGGCAGCAACTACTTCCAGGAGACGCATCCGCAGGAGCTCTTCCGGGAATGCTCCGCGTACGTCGAGCTCGTGCTCGACGCCGCCCAGTTCCCGGCGGTGTACGCTCGGGCGGTCCGGACGGCCGTCGCGCAGCGGGACGTGGCCGTCCTCGTCCTGCCCGGCGACGTCGGCTGGCAGCGTCTCGAGGGGGAGCTCCCGTCGGTGCCGACCGCGACCGGAGCGGTCGGCCCGACGCCGAGCGACGCGGACTTGGGCCGTCTTGCCTCTTGGCTCAACGAAGGAGAGCGCGTGACGATCCTCGCCGGCGCCGGGTGCGCCGGAGCCCACGACGAACTCATGGAGGTCGCCCGGGCCCTCCACGCCCCGGTGGTGCACGCCCTCAGGGGAAAGGAGTCCGTCGAGCCGAACAACCCGTTCGACGTCGGCATGACCGGCCTTCTCGGCTTCTCCTCCGGGTACGTCGCGATGGAGCGCGCCGATACCCTCCTCATCGTCGGGAGCGACTTCCCGTATCGGGCGTTCTACCCGGAGAAGGCCCGCATCGCCCAGATCGATGCCCGCGGCGAGCAGATCGGACGGCGTACACGGGTCGACCTCGGCGTCGTCGGCGACGCGGCGACGACGCTGAGAGCCCTCGTCCCTCGGCTCGCGCGACGGTCCGCGGACGATCACCTCCGCGCCTCGCTCGATCACTACCATAAGGCTCGCGAGGATCTCGACCGGCTGGCGGTCCCCGCGCCCGACGGCGAGTCGCTTCACCCCCAGTTCGTCGCCCGCACGATCGACCAGCTCGCCGGCCCGGACGCGATCTTCACGTGCGACGTCGGGACCCCGACCCTTTGGGCCGCCCGGTACCTGTCGATGAACGGCCGCCGGCGGCTCTTGGGGTCGTTCAACCACGGCTCGATGGCGAACGCCCTCCCGCAGGCGATCGGGGCGCAGCTCGTGTCGCCGGACCGCCCGGTGATCGCGCTCTCGGGCGACGGGGGACTCTCGATGCTCCTCGGGGAGCTCCTCACCCTTCGGCAGCATCGCCTCCCGGTCAAGGTCGTGGTCTTCAACAACGGGGCCCTCGGATTCGTCGAGCTCGAGATGAAGGCCGCCGGCCTGCTCGAATACGCGACCGACCTCGTCGAGACCGACTTCGCGGCGATCGCCCGCGCGGCGGGGCTGCGGGGTATCCGCGTGGAGAGCTCGTCCGCGCTGCGGCCCGCGCTCGAGGAAGCGTTCGCGGCGCCCGGTCCGGCCGTCGTGGACGTCCGCGTGAACCGGCTCGAGCTCTCGAAACCCCCGAAGCTCGCCTGGGCGGAGGTCTCGGGGTTCAGCCTCTACCTCATGAAAGCCGTCCTGAGCGGCCAAGGCGACGAGGTCGTCGAGCTCGGGAAGCGGGCGCTCTTCGGCTGAACGGCCCCGCCGGCCTCCGGCCCGCCGACGTCGCCCGCTCGGGCGGTCGAGCGACCGACCGGATCCCGCACGAGCTCCTGCCTCGGCGGGCCCAACGCAGGACCCGAGAGCGATTCCCTCTCGCGTCGAAGATCTTCGGCTGCGCCGTTCGGTCCGGCGCGGCGATGTTCAGGCCGGACAGCCAGAGGCCGCCGTTCCGGGAAGGAAGGCGAAGACCCACGCGTCGCTCTCGTGGAAGACGACCGAGAAGTCGGGCGAGCTCTCGAGCGGATCGGGCGACAAGGGGGCGTACGAGACCGAGGTCTGTCCCGTGACCAGG
>JAJZGO010000019.1 GCA_021798415.1 Thermoplasmata archaeon
CGAGCGCACGAGCAGGCCGAGCCGCTCGAGCTCGGCGACCGCCGCCGCTCGGGCCTCGTCGACGCCCAGGCCCCGGAACGGCTCGGGCACCCAGTCGCCGGTCAGCCGCGCCTGGGCGTCGAGGATCTCGGGCGGCATCGGGAGCTCGGGGTGGCGGCGGGAGATCTCGAAGTCGACGAGGTCGTGCCGCGGCGTCACCTTGAGCGCGCCGGCCCCGAACGCGGGGTCGATCGCGCTGTCGGTGATCACCGGGACGCTCCGGTCGGTCATCGGGACGCGGACCGACCGGCCCGCGGCCGTGGCGTACCGGGCGTCGTCGGGGTGGACCGCGACCGCGACGTCCCCGAAGATCGTCTCCGGCCGGACGGTCGCCACCTCGAGGCCGCCGGGCGCGCCGTCCGCCCAGGGATAGCGGACGTACACGAGCGTCGCGTCCTCCTCCGTGTGGACGACCTCGAGGTCGGAGACCGCCGACCGCAACCGGGGGTCCCAGTTCACGATCCGTTCCCCGCGGTAGATGAGGCCGTCCCGGTAGAGCCGAACGAACACCTCGCGCGTGGCGCGGATGCTCGGCGGGTCGAACGTGTAGCGGAACCGGTCCCAATCGAGGGAGAAGCCGCCGCGGCGCGTCTGCTCGACGATCCGGGCCGCGTGGTCCGCCCGCCACCGCTCGATCTCCCGCAGGGCGTCGTCGCGCGGAAGCTCCTCGAGTCGGACCCCCTGCTTCGCGAGCCGCCGCCGGACCTCGACCTGGGTCGCGAGGCCCGCGTGGTCGAGCCCCGGGACCCAGACGGTCGGGACTCCCCGCATCCGATGGTGGCGGACGAGCACGTCGGCGACGGTGTCGCCGAGCATGTGGCCGAGCGTGAGGATCCCGGTCACGTTCGGCGGCGGAAGGACGATCGAGAACCCCGGGCGGCCGGGCCGCTCGGGTGCCCGGAACGCGGCGCGGCCGTCCCACTCGGCCTGCCACTTTGCCTCGACCGCCTTCGGCTCGAAGCGGGTCGGGAGCGTGTCGCCCGTCAGCGTTCCCGCCTCCCGAGCGCCAGCGGCCCGACGACCGCAAGCTCGGCGATCGCGACGAGGGCCATCGCCTCGAGGCCCACCGAGAACCGTCCCGCGCCGAGCAGGCGGAACGCGAGGAGCGGGAGGCCGGCGATCACGACCCCGGGGACCGCCACGAGGGCCGCCACCCACGCTCCCGAGTAGAGGTTGGTGATGGGGAGGCCCTTCGTGCGCGCGCGCCAGAAGAGGACGCCGAGCTCGAAGAGCGCCGCCGCCCCGACCGCGGGGAGCTCGGCCAGGACGAACACCGCGAAGAGCGCCGGATCGAAGACCCGCGCGAGCGTGAACCCGAGGACGATCCCGGCGGCCGCCAGGTACATCCCGACGACGAGACCGACCTTGCCGAGGACGACCGAGCGGTCGGTGACCGGCAGCGTACGGCCGTAGGAGTAGGCGAACACCTCGATCGCGAAGAACGCGGGGCCGAAGAAGGTTGCGACGAGCGCGGCCGTGGCGACCGCGCCGAGGGCGAGGCCGAGCGCCTCGTCGGGGGACGGGGCGCTCCCGAACGTGTACAGGCCGATCGCGAGGGCGTCGAGGATCGGGAGAAGGATCACGAACGCGTACCCCGGCGTCCGGCTGGCGATCCGAAGATCCTTCACGAGCACGGCGAACGCCGCGCGTCGGGCCCGGATCGGTTCGTTCGCGAGCGGACCGGCGGTCGAGGATCGGACCGGAACGTGCCCGACCCGCGCGACCGACCCGGCGACCCACGCGAGCGCGCCGACGGCGAGCCCGCCGTACCCCGCGCACGCTCCGAGGACCGCGACGGTCCCGGCGGGACCGAGACCGAGTCCCCCCGGACCCGTGGCCGCGACCGCCGGCAGGACGGCGAGAGGGACCGGGAAGGCGACGAGCAAGAGGCGACCGGCCGAGAGCGGTCCCGTGTCGCCGCCGACGTGCCCGAGGAGGTCGAAGAGCGCGGGCGCGGCCGTCACGAAGGCGAACACCGCGAACGCGGGGAGGAGCCAGAGGACGAGGTACGCCCAGCGGACGATCGTTCGGCCTCCTCCGCCCCGCGAGCCCTGCACCCGGCGGACGAAGAAGCGCCCGGTGAGGAGCGAGAGGGCGAGCGCGAAGGCGACGGCGGCGAGCGCTCCCGGGACGACCGCGAGGCCGACGAGCGGTCCCAGCGCGACGCCGAGGGCGAGCGGCGTGCCGACGAGCACCGTGAGGGCGGGCAGGTCGAAGAGCCGCACGTAGAGGAGGGCCGCGGCCCGTCGGAGCGTGCGCTCGTCGATCGGGAGCGGCTCGAGGACGGGGAGGACCCCCGACGAGAGGAACGTCGGGAGGATCTGCATGCCGGTCCACCAGAGGAACGCGAGGTCGAGGCTGAGGAGGCCGGTGACGACGCCGGTGTCGAAGACCCCGGGTCGGACCGGGGTCCCGTAGACGCCCGACGCGAGGGGCGCCGCCCGCACGAGGAAGGCGGCGCCTGCGGCGAGGAACGCGAGGACGGCGCTGACGATCGCCTTGCTCTCGAGGACCCGACGACGGGCCCGGGCGGCGAGCGCGTGCGCCGGGCCGGGGGGCACGGGGTTCCCCTGCCGGAAGGCGTAGATCGCCTGGAGCGAGAGCTCGGCGAAGGCGAGGCCGCTCAGCCGGGCGGCCTCCCGCCAGCCCATCTACGGCTCCCCGAGCGAGTCGACCGCGGCGCGGACCCCGTCCCCCTCGTCCGTCAACTCGAGGAAGATCTCCTCGAGCGTCGCGTCGCCCGCCGCGACGCGGGAGCGGAGCGCCTCGAGCGTCCCCTCGCCCCGGAGGACCCCTCGGTCGAGGATGCCGACCCGGTGGCAGAGCCGTTCGGCGACCTCCATCGTGTGGGTCGAGAAGAGGACCCCGCGATGTCCGTCGGCGACGTACCGCACGAGCATCTCCTTCACGAGCCGGACCGACCGGGGATCGAGGCCGTTCAGGGGTTCGTCGAGGACGAGGAGCGGCGGCTGGTGGAGGAACGCCGCGATGAGGAGGACCTTCTGGCGCGTGCCGTTCGACAGGGCGACGATCGGCTCGTCGAACTCCCCGGCCAGGCGGAAGGCGGTCGCGTACGCGCGGACCCGCTCCGTCGTGGTCCCCGGGTCGAGCCGCCGGACGCTCGCGACGAACTCGAGGAACTCCCGCGGGGTCAACGCCTCGTAGAGCAGGGAGGTCTCGGGGACGTAGCCGGTCGAGGCTTTCACCCGGATCGGGTCGATGGCGTTGTCGAGGCCGAAGACGGTGATGCGGCCCCCGACGGGGCGCACGAGGCCCACGATCGCCTTGATCGTGCTCGACTTGCCGGCCCCGTTCGACCCGAGGAGCCCGTAGATCTCGCCCGGCTCGACCGCGAACGAGAGCCGGTCGACCGCCCGGCGCTCCCCGTACGCCACCGAGAGCTCCTCCACCGATAGGGGCCGGTCGGCTGCGGTCATACCGTGACCATCGAGCGGTTCCGGGGGATAAGAAGGGGCCGGCCCGGGACGCGGGGCTAGCGGGCTCGGACGAGCGGGTAGAGGATCACGTCCTTGATCGAGGCGGCACCGGTGAGCGCCATGACGATCCGGTCGACCCCGAGGCCCACGCCGGCGGTCGGCGGCAGCCCAAAGCGCAGCGCCCGGACGAAGTCGCCGTCGTAGGCGTAGGTGTCGTCCCCCCGCTCCCCGAGCTGCTCGCGGAACCGACGTTCCTGTTCGTCGGGGTCGTTGAGCTCGGTGTACGCGTTGCCGAGCTCGTAGCCGGGCGCGAAGATCTCGAACCGCTCGACGCGGCCGGGCTTCGAGCGGTGACGTTTCGCGAGCGGGGTCGTCGCCACGGGATGGTCGACCACGAACGTGATCCGGTCGAACGTCGGCTCCACGTAATGCTCGAACAGCTTGTCGAGGAACGTCCCCGTCGAGGAGTTCTCGGGGACCGTCGAGCCGACGGCCCGGGCGAGGTCGCGCAGCTCGTCCCGGCTCTTCGAGAGCACGTCGGAGGTCCCGCTCGCGCGCTCGAGAGCCTCGACGAAGTCGACGGTCGGGAACGGCGGCCGGAACAGCGCCGCCCCCTGGCGGACCGCCGGGTCGTCCGGCCGGAGCTCCTCGACGCGGTCCGCGAGGCGGACGAAGAGCCCCTCCACGAGACGTCGCATGTCGTGGTAGTCGGCGTACGCCCAGTACGCCTCGAGCTCGGTGAACTCGGGGGAGTGGGTCGAGTCGAGGTCCTCGTTGCGGAACGCCTTCGCGAGCTCGTAGACCCGCTCGACGCCCCCGACGAGCAGGCGCTTGAGCGGCAGCTCGAGCGAGATCCGCAGCCGGACCTCCCCGTCGAGGTAGTTCGACCGCGTGACGAACGGGGCGGCCGCCGCCCCGCTCGCGACCGGCACGAGGATCGCGGTCTCGACTTCCCAGAACCCGGCGCCGTCGAGGTAGCGGCGCATCTCGCGGACGAGCTCGGAGCGCACGCGCAGGCGCTCGCGGCTCTCGGGCGAGGCGAGGAGCTCGAGGTAGCGGCGTCGGATGCGCTCTTCGAGGTCCTGGAGGCCGTGATATTTCTCGGGCGGAGGGGAGATCGCCTTCGCGAGGAGCGTCAACTCCCGGACCTCGAGCGACGGCTCGCCGCGTCGCGTGCGCGACGCGCGGCCCTCGGCGCCGACGAGGTCGCCCGGGTCGAGGTCGGAGAGCCAGGCGCGGTACGGGCCCTCGCCCAGCTCGTCGGCCCGCAGGAGGAGCTGGATCCGGCCCGCGCCGTCCTCGAGGTCGGCGAACGCGGTCTGCCCGTGCTCCCGAACGGCTTTCAGGCGGCCGGCGACGCGGAAGGTCTGGCCCGCGTCGGAGGTCCCCGGCGCGAGCGCCGCGCTCGCCGACCGGACGCGGTCGCTCGGGACCCGGTCGCGGAAGTCCCAGGGGTACGGCTCCCGACCGTCCGCGCGCAGGCGTGCGACCTTCGCCCGCCGCTCGTGCTCGAGCGGCGTCTCGTCGGCCGTCACGCCCCGGCGAGGAGAGCGCGGGTAGAAAATGCCTCGCGTGCGCGCGCGAGCTAGGCCGGTGGGCTCTCGAGCGCGTACCGCTCGACCCCGCCCGGTCGGAAGAGGGCGAGGTGCTCGGGCACCGCCGGGTCCTTTCCGGCCGGGTGCGCGGGCTCGTGGAGGAGCAGGTAGGTGCCGAGGAAGAACTCGGCGGCCGCGTCCCCGCCTCCGATGCCGTAGCTCACGTAGTCCGAGAAATAGACGTGGAGCTGCGCCGAGTGGCGTTGCCGCAGCGCCTCGAGGAACTTCGGGAGTTCTTCGGGTCCCTTGCGGCCGAGCTCCTCGACCAGGTCGCGGAGGATCGGCCGCTGGCTGATCCCGGCGAGACCGTCGTACGCGAGGTAGATCGCGGGTCGGGGCTCGATCGAGACGATGTCGAGCCGGAGGACGCCCTCGACGGGCTTCGTTCGCATGGCGAGCGGCCTACCCGCCTCCCGTTAAGAAGACTTCGGGCCGGCGCGCGTTCCGCGCCGGCCCGGGAAACGGTTCTTCGCCGGCCTAGTGGTCGTGGCCGCCGGGGCCGCCACCGGGGGCGGGACCCGACTTCTTCGAGGCGATGACGTCGTCGATCCGCAGCACCATGTTCGCGACCTCGGTCGCGGAGTTCAGCGCCTGGCGCTTCACGCGGGCCGGCTCGATCACGCGCAGCTTCCACATGTCGGCCGCCTTGCCGTCGGCGAGGTTGAGCCCGAGGTTCTTGTTGGCGGACGGGCCGCCGTGGCCGCTCCTCAGCTCGATGAGGGCGTTGATCGAATCGAAGCCGCCGTTCTCCGCGAGCGCCCACGGGATCGCCTCGAGCGACTGCGCGAACGACTCGACCGCGAGCTGCTCCCGGCCGCCGACCGAGCTCGCCCACTTGCGCAGCTTGACGGCGAGGTCGATCTCGGTGGCGCCTCCGCCGGGACAGACGACCCCGTCCTCGAGGACGCTCCCGACGACCTTGAGGGCGTCGTGGAGCGAGCGCTCGACCTCTTGGGTGACGTGCTCGGTGCCGCCCCGGATCAGGATCGAGACCGAGCGCGGGTTCGAGCAGCCCGTGACGTACGTCATGTGGTCCTCGCCGACCTTGCGCTCGTCCACCTTCGCGGCCCGGCCGAGGTCGGACGGGTTGAGCTCCTTGATCCCCGTGACGATCTTGCCACCGGTCGCGCGGGCGAGCTTCTGGAGGTCGGACTCCTTGACCTGCTTCACCGCGTAGATCCCCTCCTTCGCGAGGTAGTGGAGGACGACGTCGTCGATCCCCTTCTGGCAGACGACCACGTTCGCGCCGGCCGCCTTGATCGCGGCGACCATCTGGCGGAACGTCTTCTCTTCCTCGTCGAGGAAGCTCTGGATCTGGGACGGGTTCTTGATGTTGATCTTGCTCTCGATCTCGGTCTTCTTGATCTCGAGGGCGGAGTTGAGGAGCGCGAGCTTCGCGTCCGAGACCTCCGAGGGCATCCGGGAGTGTCCGCGCTCCTTGTCGAGGATGATCCCCTCGATGAGCTCGGTGTCGGAGATCGTGCCGCCGTGGCGCTTCTCGACCTTGATCTGGTCGACGTCGCACACGGTCTTGCCGCCCCGCTGCTCGGCGATCTTCTGGACCGCCTTCACGACGATGCGCGCGAGCTCGTCCCGCGAGCCGTAGACGCCCTTCGAACCCATCGCGGTGATCGCGCAGTCGACGAGCACCGAGTCGTCGCCCGCCTTCACCGTCGTGCCGATCTCGGCGTCGAGGAGCCGCTGGGCCTCCTGGAGGGCGAGCTGGAATCCCCGGGTGATGACCGTCGGGTGGACGTTCTGCTCGAGCAGGCTCTCGGCGCGCTTCAATAGCTCGCCCGCGAGGACGACCGCGGTGGTCGTTCCGTCGCCGCACTGCTGGTCCTGGGTCTTCGCGACCTCGACCAGCATCTTCGCGGCCGGATGCTCGACGTCGATGTCCTTCAGGATCGTGACGCCGTCGTTCGTGATCGTGATGTCGCCCATCGAGTCGACGAGCATCTTGTCCATGCCGCGCGGACCGAGGGTCGTTCGCACCGTGTCCGCGACGGCCCGGGCCGCCGCGATGTTGTTCGCCGTCGCACCCTTGCCGCGTTCGCGCTCAGTTCCTTCCCTCAGGACGAGAATCGGAGTCCCCTGGAGCATCGTTTCACCGACTGTGGAATAATTGCGCTTCTATATAATGCTACCTCGCCCGCCGGGGAGCCCGGGGCGTGTCGCTCACACCGCGGCGGCGTCGGGGACCGTGGGGATCCGCTCGCCGTCCCAGCCGAAGAAATGCACGTAGAGCATGCTGTTGACGAGCAGCGCCGCGGCGTACCCGACGAACGGCACCGCGAGCGCGACGTCCTCGATCGCGAACCCCGAGAGGAGCGTCGCCCCGCTCGCCGAGCCGATGCGGGCGGCCTCGTTCGTGCCGGCCCCCTCCGACCGGTCCTCGTGCGGGAGGCGCCCCATCAGCGCCGCGGTCTGGGCGGGCAGGGCGGCGACCCGGAGCGCGGGGAGAACGAGGTAGACCGCGAGCGCCCCCACGAACGGGAGGAACGGCATCACCACGGCGAGCGACGCGGCGGTGAGCCGCGTGCCGACGATCGCCCGGACGAATCCGAACCGCCGGTCGAGCTGGGGCGCGAGGAGGATCGAGAACGAGCCGATCCCGCCGCTGAGCGCGGCCCACGTCGACATCTCGGGCCGGGGGGTGTCGAAGACGAGCACGAAGAACGGGATCAGGAACGGCGTCAACAGGCCCTGGGAGAAGCCGTTCAGGACCCCGGTCGCGGTGAACCGTCGGATCACGCGCCGGCTCGAGTCCGCGGGACGTCGACCGCGGGTCACCGGCCGGATCGGGACGAAGAACGCCACGACCACCGACCCGAGCGAGAGGAGGAAGGCGAGGAGGAACAGTTCCTCGAGGCTCGCTCCCCCGCCGAGGAGGAGCCCGGCGGTCGCCGACAGGCTCGTGAGGAACGTGAAGAGGCTGAACCACCGCGTCCGGTTCTCGGAGGGCACGAGGTCGCTCAGGATGGTCGTTTGGAGAGGGAAGGCGGCGCCCCCGACCCCCCCGCCGGCCAGCGAACCGGTCGCGCTGAACCCTCCGAGGATCGACGCGACGAACATCGTCGGGAGGCTCCACGGCAGGAGAAGGAGCCCGGCAGCGACCGGCAAGAGGCCGAGCGCGAGCAGGAACGCCGGCCGAAGGGCGACCCGGCTGCCGAGCCGGCCGAACAGGAACGTGAAGGCGGCGGTCGCGAGCGCGCCGGCCGCGAAGACGCCGCCGAGGACGATCGTGCTCGCGTGGAGCTCCTTGAGGACGAGGTACGGGACGCCGAGGGTGACCATCCCGGCGGCGAGGCCCCTCAAAAGCCGGCTCGCGAGCAGGAGCCCGAGCCCGTTCGTCCGGGGGTTCCGCTCGGGCTCCGACATCGAGAAACCGTCCCGAGCGTCGACGCGATCGCCCGCCGCGGCCGACCCGGGGCGGCGAACGGGAGCCCCGGGTCCAGAAAAGGTATCGGCCCGGCGACCGTCGTCCGATCCGCCCGGAGGCGGCCCTACGCCTTCGAGGCGGAGGTCCGCGTCCGACCGCGGGGCGGCTTCGCCGCCCCCGGACGGGACTCGAGCGCCGCGCGCGTCAGGGCCCGGAGCTCGAGGAGCTCGGCGTCGCAGAGCGGGAGGCGCGGAGGCCGGACCCGCGCGGAGCCGAGCCCGAGGTCGGACTGGAGGACCTTGATCTCCTGGACGAACTTCGGTCCGGTGTCCCGGCGCAGGAGCGGCAGGAACCACCGGTAGAGCTCCCACGCCTCGTCCCGTTCGCCGCGCTCGAGGTGGCAGAAGAGGCGTACGGACTCTTCGGGGAACGCGTTCGCGAGACCGGCGACCCAGCCCACCGCGCCGGCCGCGACGCCCTCGAGGACCGCGTCGTCGAGGCCGACGGCCACCTCGACTCGCTCGCCGAGGAGGGCGCGGATCGCCGCGATCCGGCGCACGTCCCCGCTCGACTCCTTCACCCCCGTGAGCGTCGAAAGCTCCTCCGCGAGCTCGAGCACCTCGTCGGGCGAGACGTCGGTGCCGTACGCCGCCGGGTTGTTGTAGAGCATCCCCGGGACCTCGGTCGCCCGTAGCACGGCGCGGAAGTGTTCGTGCGTCTCGCGCCGGTCCCCCCGGTAGACGTAGGGCGGGAGGACGAGGAGCCCGCTCGCGCCGGCGGAGACGGCGGACCGGGCGAGGCCGACCGCCTCCGCGGTGCGCGCGGCGCCGATCGCCGCGACGACCGGGACCCGGGGCCCGGCCGCGGAAACGGCGATGGACACGAGCCGGACCCGCTCCTCGAGCGAGAGCGAGGCGCCTTCCCCCAGGGAGCCGCCGACGACGATCCCGTCGACCCCGTTCGCCACGAGCCGCGCCACGTGGTCGACCAGCGCCGGTCCGTCGACCTCGAAGTTCGGGTCGAACGGCGTCGTGACCGCGACGAGGACCCCTCGCCAGATCGAACGGGGTCGCGTCCGGGGACCGGTCATCTTCCTCACGTCGGCGGGCCGTCGGGCCCGGGGACCCGACGCGCATCCGGCAGATAGGGTGTGGGGGAGAGCGCCGGTGGTCGGCCGAGGAGGAGGTCGACGAGCAGCCGACCGGTGCCGAGCGATGCGGTGATCCCGAGGCCCTCGTGCCCGGCGGCGACCCAGAGGTCGTCCCCGCCCGGTAGGGGGCCGATCCACGGCAGGTGGTCCGGGGTCGCCGGACGGAGGCCGCTCCAGGCCGCGACCGTCGTCCGCGAACCGAGGAGGGGGGCGAAGTCGAGCGCGCGCCGCCGCAGGCGCTCGGTGACCGCGGGGTCGACGCTCGTGTCCGTCGCCCCCCACTCGCGCGACGCCCCGAGGAGCACGGTCCCGCCGGGTTCGGGCTGAGCATTGAAGACGACGCTCACCGGGTCGGGAGCGCCGACGCTCTCGCGGTAACCGAGCTCGACCAGCTGGTGGTGGATCGGCACTCCCGGAACGCCGAGGCGGACGAGGGTCCCCTTGCGCGGAGCGATCGGGACCTGAGGCGAGAGCCGGGGCGCGTCGACCCCGGCGGCGTTCACGATGCGACGCGCCCGTAGCGCGGGCCCGGAGACTGTCTCGATCGTCCCCGCGGTGAGCCGAAGGACCGGCCGATGAGCGAGGACGCGCGCCCCGTGCTCCTCGGCCCGGGCGAGGAGGGCCCGTGTCGCCTCCGCCGGCACGAGGAGGGCGTCCTCGGGCACGAGGAGGCCTCCCGCGAGGCCCGAGCGCAGGGCCGGTTCCTCGCGGGCGAGGAACGTGGCATCGACCATCTCCGCCGGTATCCCGTGGCGCCGCAGCCCGTCCCGCCGGGCCTCCGCCCGCGCGAGGTCGTCCGGGGTCGCCGCGACCCAGAGCGTGCCGGCCGCACGGTAGCCGACCGCTGCCGGGAGCGACGGCGCGAGCTCTTGCCAGAGCCGCTGGGAGTATCGGGCGAGGAGCAGAGCGGGCTCGGAGCGATCGAGGGCGACCACGTGGCCCATCCCCGCCCCCGTCGTCCCTCCGGCCGGTTCCCGCGCCTCCACGACGACGACCGAGAGCCCCTCCCGGGCCGCCCAGTACGCGCACGACGCCCCGACGATCCCCGCGCCGACGATCCCGACATCGAACGGGGCGTCGCTCACGGGGGCCATCCCGAGCGGAACGGGTCCGCGTCGTCGAAGAGGAGTTCGGTCTCGGCGGTCACGTACGCCGCGCCCGTGATCGAGGGCCGAACGCCGTCCGGGCCGGGCTCCGCCGTCGCCTCGAAGACGGTGCCGAGGATCCCCTCCTGGCGCCAGACGTCGCCGACGCGAAACGTCCCGTCGGCGACCTCGCAGGCGATCCGGGCGCTCGTGCCGGTCCCGCAGGGGGAGCGGTCGAACGCGTCGCCCGGACAGAGTACGAAGTTGCGGCTATCGTTCGCGGGGTCGAAGGGGGGTCCCGAGACCTCGATGTGGTCGATCCGGGCGCCGCCCGTGCCGGTCACGCCCGCGGACCAAAGGGCGTCTCGGACGGCCCGGCAGAACGCCGTGAGGCGCGGCGCGTTCTCCACCCGCAGCTCGCACGGCGCTTCGCGAACCAGGTAGAACCAGTTGCCGCCCCAAGCGACATCCCCGACGACCGCCCCGTGACCGGGAACGGCGATCGCGACGGACCCCCGGGTGCGGTGGCTCGCGACGTTGCGGACGGTGACGCGACCGTCCCGGCGCAGCTCTGCCTCGACGGTCCCGACCGGCGTGTCGATCGAGTGGTGGCCGGCGCCGATGCGGCCGAGGTGGGCCAGGGTCGCCACGAGGCCGATCGTGCCATGGCCGCACATCCCGAGTCCGCCGACGTTGTTGAAGAAGATCGCCCCCGCGGTGCGACCAGGGTGGTCGGGGGGGACGAGCAGGGCGCCGACCAGGACGTCGGAGCCCCGGGGTTCGGTGACCACCGCGCGGCGGAAGTCGCCGTGCTCCCGAAGGAAGCGCTCCCGTCGAGTCGCGAGGGACCCGTCGCCGAGCGGGGGTGCCCCCTCGATGACCACGCGGGTCGGTTCGCCGGCCGTGTGCGAGTCGACCACCCGGACGCGCTGCACCGCTCGCTCCCTCCGCCGGACCGGCCGAGGGGCCGGGCCACGGGCCGGGAGGACGTCGGCCCGTGCCTTAGGGTTTCGCCCGGGGCGGGCCGGACCGCGGAGGGCGCTTTAGGACGCGGGCCATCGCGAAGTAGTCGGACGGGGAAAGGGTCTCGGGCCTCCGGGTCGCCCAGTCGTCGGGCCAGCCCGCGCGCTCGGCGAGCCGCCGCGCCGCGTCGCGGTCGCCCGCGACGCGGGGGAGCAGGTTCCCGAGCTGCTTGCGGCGCGAGGAGAACAGCGTGCGAACCATCGCTTCGAGGTCGGCGACCGACGGGACCGGGAGCTCGCCCGTCCGCGCGACGAGGACGACCAGCCGGCTCTCGACCTCGGGACGGGGGGCGAACGCGTCGGCGCCGACGGTGCGGAACAGCTCGACGTCGCCGTACAGCCGGGCGAAGATCGACAGTCGCCCGTACGCCTTAGACCCCGGGGGCGCCGCGAGGCGGTCCGCGACTTCGCGCTGGACGAGCGCGACGATCCGGGGGACGCGTCGTTCGAGGAGACGCACTAGGATCGGGGTCGCGACCGAGTAGGGGAGGTTCCCGATCGCGCAGTCGACGGACGGCAGCTCGACCTCGAGGGCGTCGCCGGTCACGACCCGCACTCGGGAGCCGAACGTCGTGCGGAGGAAACCCGCGAGCCGCGGGTCGCGCTCGAGGACGGTGATCGGCGCGAGGCCGCGCCGGACGAGCGCGGCCGTGAGCGCCCCGAGGCCACCGCCCACCTCGAGCACCGGCCGACCCGGCGACACTTCGGTCAGCGCCGCCTCCGCGTCGGCGACGAACGCGTCGGTGAGGAACGACTGGCCCCAGATCTTCGAGGGTCGGACGCCGAGCGCGCGGAGGGCGGCGGCGACCTCGGCCGCCCCCTCGGGGACGCGGACGGCCGGAGGGGCCCGGCCGCTACGACTCGAGGACGAAGAGCCGGTACTTGTCGTCGACACCGCTCAGTTCCTGCTCGATACGGCCGGCGATGAGCCGCTCGGGGCTCTTCAGGTGCAGGCGGGCCTCGATATCGGCAAAGCTCGCGAACGGCGAGCGCCGGCGCTCGTCGACGATCTGCTGCATCGTCTTCTTCCCGATGCCGGGCAGGAGCTCGAGCAGGTGGAACCGCCGCGAGACCGCCGGGGCCTCGTTGAAGAACCTTAGGAACCGCGCCGGATTGGCGCGGACGATCGCCTCGAGCGCGGGCGCGAGCTCGGTCCGCGCCGCGACCGTCAGCTCGTCGTAGGAGACCCGTCTCCGCACGTGGTCGACCGGCGGGGGGACGCTCGCGATCGGGACGAGCGGGACGCGCGTGCCCGCGACGAGCGGGACGTTCGGACGGGGGATCAGCTCGAGGAGCTTGAGCTCGTCCTCACCGACCGCGAGGGCGATCGGCTCCCGGCGGAACCCGCGCTCGGTCTGCCGACCGGTCGGCAGGTAGTCGAGCACGTAGGCGTAGTTCTCCATGGGTTCCCCGACGACGGCTCATCGATGGTGTGCGACGATCTCGAGGAGGCGGGTGACCTGCTCCTCGTCCAGGGCCACCCGTTCCTTCGAGAAGAGCAGTCGGATCTCCTCGGGGTACTCCGGCATGCAGTCGGCGATCTTCACCGCGAGCACGGCGTCGACGAACGGCAGCGTCCGCAGCTCCTCGATGAGCTTGTCGGTCGCCGCGCTCGTGAGCCGGGCGAACTGCTCGGCGTGCTGGTGGGCGAGGCCCGCCTCGCGGGGCAGCGTGCGGCGGGCGGCCTCCTCCGTGAGGAGGTCCCTCACCCGGGCGAGGGAGACCGGGTCAGGCATCGCTCCTCGGGGTCCCACCGGCGGGGATGAGGTGGATGGGCGTCGCGATGAGCTCCTTGCGCTTGCCGCCGTCGAGGAACTCGATGCGGTAGGCCCGGCCGCGCTTCCCGACGACGGTGCAGGTGCGGCCCTGGTAGCGCGGGTGGGGCTGGCCGTGCGGGTCGGACGGCTCGATGCGGACCATCACTTTCTGTCCGACGGCGAACTCCCGCAGGAACCGGGTCACCGGCGGAAGCCCGCGCTCGCGTACCTTCTTGGTGAACGTCCCGCGGGAACGCGAGCGGAACCCCTTCGAACTCTTGACCATCGATCTTCTCCTTTACCCTTCGGAATCGTGGATCTCCGTGACGTCGAGGAACTCGACCTTCAGCGGCACTCCGACCAGCCCCGCGAGGCTCGGTTCGGTACGTCCTCCATCTCCCTCGACCCACTCCTTGACGTACGTGCCGGCTTCGGTCCTGATCTCGAGCGTGAACCGGCCGTCGCTCGCCTCCGCGACTCGGGCAGCGACGACCCGACGCGTGCGCACGCGGTCGGAGCGCCGATGCGCGACGCGCGTGGGCGTGCGCTGGGCGATCGCTCGACCGAGCGCGAGGAGAAGCGCCTCATTAACTTTTGCCACCGGGACCTCCCCCTCGACCCCCACGCGGTAGCTCTTCTCGGGAGCCGCTTCCTTCACGCGGACGACGTCCCGGGCGTTCGCCGGGGCGACGTCGAGGACCTCGACGCGCCCCGCCGCGTCCCGGGCGAGGGTCGCCGCGAGGGCGCCGAGGTCGAGCGACCGCACGTGCGGGCGCACGACCTCGAGGACGAACGGGCGGCCCCGGCCGAGCATCCGCGCGTCGATGTCCTCGCGACCCATCCCGTGGAACCGGCTTCCCCCCTCGGCGCCGGCCGCCGTGAGGAACGGTGCGGCCACGATCTCCTCGACGCTCGTCGGGTAGGTCTTCCCCGTCCCGCCGCAGGCATCGCACCCCCGCCCGCGGCACCGTCGGCACGGCCACCGGGTCTGGGGGAGCGTTCGGTCGAGCTTGCGGTAGCGCCCCTGGACGTAGACCGGAAGGACGGTGAGCTCGACCCGGCCGACGGGGAGGTCGGCGAGGAAGACGAGGTCGGGGTCGTCCGGCCCCCCGGACGCTCCCGTCCGCTTCTCGAGGAGCTTGCCGAGCTCGCGGTTGAACGCCGAGCGGATGCTCTCGCCCCACTCGGTACCGACCTCGGTCCAGAGCGCCTCCTCGCGCGCGAGACGCTCGGGGTCCCACCGGGAGCCGCACGTGAACCGGTGCCACTCGAACCCTTCGGCGGCCCGGACCGACCGGTCGGCCCAGGTCCCGAGCCGCGAGAAGACGCCACCGCAGACCGAGCAGTCGTCGTCGGCCGCCGGCGGGGCGGCGCCGAGCGCGGCGACGAGGCGGTCGGCCCGCTCGGGGTTCGTGAGCCCGTGCCCGAGCCGTCCGAAGAGCCGACCGAAGCACTCGCGGCAGAGCGGACGGCCGACCGCCCGCCGGGCCACGTCGAGCGCCGTGCCGTCGGGAGCGAACGTCGTCGCGAGCGCCACGATCGTCGGACCCGCGCCGCGGCTAAAGCTTCGCGGCCCCGTCTCCGATGGCGCGCGAACCTTTTACGAGGGAGTTCCGTTCCCCCCGAGGGGCCACGACATGTCGATCACCGAGGCGGAGCTCACCCGGGCGATCGAGAGGACCCTGGTCGCGGCCGGAAAGATGCCCCCGACCGAGGCCCGGCCGACCGCACGGATGGTGCTCGGGTACTTCGGCGCCGACGATAGCGTGCTCGACAACAAGCTCTCGAGCGAGGACCGGGACCGGTTCTACCAGCTCGAGGAGGAGGGCCTCCTGACGAGCGAGGAGGAGGACGCGACGGTCTCCCGAGGGAAGACCTGGCGGATCCACTACTGGCTGCTCAAGAAGGCCCGCATCCGCGATGTCGGTCAGACCGGCGAGGCTCCCCCGCCCGACGGCGCCGAGGCGATCTACCGGTCGATCGGCGAGGCCGCCTGGAACCGCAAGGCCGAGCCGCCCGCGTCGCCGGCGCCCGACCCGGGCCCTAGCGGGCCCGGGGCGGCGAGCGGCCGGGCGCGAACCGGCCCGACCCCTTGAGCAGCGCCGGGTACTCCGACGACTGGATGACGGCCCGAACGTGCTCGATCGCCGCGAAGGCGAAGCCGATCGCGACCACGAGGGCGAGGTAGCTCGCGACGTTGGCCTCGACCCCCGAGACGCCGACGAGCACGAGGATCGCGGCGAGCGACGCGAGCGCGTTGAACGCGGAGTGCATTGCGACCGCGAGCAGGTAGTAGGCGCCGGTGCCCGGGCCGCGCACGCCGAAGCGCGACCGGGCGTAGCCGTAGCCGAACATGCCGGTCGAGCTCCCGTGGAGGAGCACGCTCGAGACGCTGCGGACGAGGATCAGCACGATCCCCGCCGCGAGCCCCCCCACGACGAACGCGCCGAGCCCGTAGAGGAACGTCTCGAAGAAGCCGAAGCCGAGACCGACCGACGCGCCGAACGTCGGACCGTCGGCGAGGAGGGTCAATCGGCGGCGGTTCGCGACGACCCCGGAGCCCTTGAGGGCCTCCTCGACGAACGGCGCGACAACGAGGACCAGGAAGAAGACGCCGAGCGGCGAGTTCCCGTTCAGGAAGACGAACTCGGGGGCCGGGTAGCTCTGGCTGACCGCGGTACCGAGCCCCACGATGATCGCCTCGAGGAACCCGGCCGTGAGGGTGGCGAAGAGCGCTCCGTAGACGAACGCACCCAGGACCGGCCCCCACCCTTCGGTCCGGTACCTCTCCGTCCGGCGGATCCACGCGACGTAGACGAGCGCCGGAACGAGCGACGCCAGAACGAGGATCGCCAGGTCGAGCGCTTCCCCCGTGACGCTCAGGTCCCTCCTCCCGGAAGAGGGTACCGGTAGAACCCCTCCCCCGTCTTGCGGCCAAGCTTCTTCGCGGAGACCATCGTCCGCAGGAGCGGGCAGGCCCGGTAGCGGCTGTCCCGGTAGCCGTCCCACATCACATCGAGGATCGCGAGGGCCGTGTCGATCCCGACCAGGTCAAGGAGCTCGAACGGTCCCATCGGGTGGTGGAAGCCGAGCCGGTACGCCGCGTCGATATCGTCCCGGGTCGCGACCCCCTCGTAGAGCATCCACGCCGCCTCGTTCACGAGCACCGCGAGCGCCCGGGTCGTGACGAACCCGGGGGAATCCTTCGACGCGACGACGGTCTTCCCGAGGGAGGTCGCGAACGCGCGGGCCGCCTCGACGACCTCGGGCCGGGTCGTGAGACCGGGGATCAGCTCGACGAGCGCCATCTGGAGGACGGGGTTGAAGAAGTGGATCCCGACGAGGCGGCCGGGGTCCTGGAGGTCCTGGGCGATCGACGTGATCGGCAGGGACGAGGTGTTCGACGCGAGGAGGGCGTGCGGGCTCGCGACCGACTCGAGCTCGGAGAAGATCCGGCGCTTGAGGGCGAGGTCCTCGGGAGCGGCCTCGATCACGACGTCCGCGCCGTCGGCGTGGCGGATCCCGAGGCCGACGTCGATCCTCGGGATCGCCGCGTCGCGGTCGCCGGCCGCCGCCGACCCCCGCTCCACGGCCCGGTCGAGGGCACGGGTGGCGTTCGCGAGGCCCCGGCGCGCGAGCTCCTCGTTCACGTCCGCGAGGGTCACGGGGTAGCCGGCGAGGGCGCACTGGGCAGCGATGCCGCTTCCCATGATGCCGGCGCCGAGGACGAAGACGCGGTGGCGCACCGAGGCGCGCGGGTCGCTCCCCTCTGGGATCGGGAGGGCCGGCTCCGTCACGGCGCCTCCGCGACCGGGTCCGGGTTCCGGGTCCCCGCGAGGTACTCGCAGGTCCGGCAGAGGCCGCCCGCCGAAGGCTCCCCGCACGACCGGCATGGAGCCGGCGCGCCGGAGTCCTCGGCCAGAAATCGCGTGACCAGGCGTTCGTGAGTGCGCAGGAGCGCCTGACGGGTCCCCGGCTGGGCTTCTTCGAGCTGCCAGACGATCTCCCGGAAGAGGTTGCGGGACGCCCGACCCGCATGGGGGCACTCCCCGTGGTCGAACGGGAGGCGTTCGAGCCGGGCGAAGAGGTAGACCTCGCGCTCGGGCACGGCGGCGAGCGGCGCGACGCGCGGGACGAGGCCGACGTGCCGGGTCCGGTGCGGCGCCATCCGGACCAGGCGGTCGAGGTCCCCGCGAACGAGGTTCATGAGGACCGTCTGCGCGAGGTCGTCGAGGTTGAAGCCCAGCACGATCGCATCGGCCCCGACCGCGCGGGCCGCCCGGTTGAGGAGGCCGCGGCGCCAGACACCGCAGAACGAGCAGGGGACGGTCGACGGGAGCCGGCGCGCGGTGAGGTCGATCGTCGTTCCGAGTTCCTCGCGCGCCCGGACCACCCGGTGCTCGACCCCCAAGCGCTCGCACAGGGCCGCGGCGGCCGCGAGGCCGTGCGACCGGTACCCCTCGATCCCCTCGTCCACGCTGACGGCCACGACCCGGACCGTGGGCCGGCGGGAAAAGTACCGGTCGGCGAGGGCGAGGGCGACCGCGGAGTCCTTGCCGCCCGAGATCGCGACCGCGACGGTCCCCTTCGCGAACCGGGGGAGCTGTCGATGCATCTCCCGCCGCGCCCGCTCCCGAACGGAGTCGGAGAAGTGGAGCGCACACGCGTGCGCACCGCGATACGGCTGGTCGATGACCGCCGGCTCGGCGCAGCGGGAACAGCGCACGAGGTCGTCAACCCCGACGCCCTATTTGAGGAGAGACCGGAGCCCACCCTTCCAGTGGGCGCATACGATTATTAGGCGAACTCCGGCCAAACTGCCTTCGATGGCATCGTCGACTTCTTTCTCGCGGTCCTCGGCCGTGCTCCGGCGAACTCGCGGCCCCCCCGGCGGACCGGGCAGCGGGGAGGGGTTCAACGTCTCGGACCTGGTCGAGCGCTTTCAGCGCATGCTCCAGGCGCAGGAACGCAGTCCCTGCACGGTGAAGCAGTACGGGCACATCGCCCGGACGTTCCTCTCCTTCGCGCAGAAGCCGCTCGACGAAGTGACGCTCCGTGACCTCGAGGCGTTCCGGGAGTATCTCGTCCTCCAGCGGCACTACTCGAAGAACTCGGTCTACACGACCGTTCGGGGCCTGACGTGCCTCTTCCGCAACTTCGGCTACTCGGTCGCCGACCAGCTCGAGCCCCCCCGTCGGCCCGAGCGGTTGCCGCGGTACCTCACGGAGGAGGAGATGCACCGCCTCTTCGAGGCGGTGACGGAGTCTCCTCGGGACAGCGCGATCGTCCACGTCCTCGCGTTCGTCGGGCTGAGGGTGGGCGAGCTCTGCCACCTCCAGCTCGAGGACATCGAGTTCGAGCGCAACATCCTCCACGTACGCTCGGGCAAGGGCGACAAGGACCGCGAGGTCGTGCTCGAGGACCGCACGCGCGCCGCGATCGACCGCTACCTCGCGGAGCGCACGCTCTCGGGCGCGTCGAGCCTGCGACTGTTTCCCGTGGGGTCCGTGACCGTCGAGCGGATCGTCCGGCGCGCCGCCCAGCGGGCCGGGATCCCCCGGCGAGTGACGCCGCACATGTTGCGCCACACGCTCGCGACCGCGCTCCTGTCGCGCGGGTGCGACATCCGCTACATCCAGAAGCTGCTCGGCCACGCTTCGGTCGCCACGACGCAGATCTACACGCACGTCGACACGCAGGCGCTGCGCGACGCCTACCAGCGGGCGAAGCCACAGTACTGACCAACGGCTATAATCGGAGGGCGCCCTCCGATGGCCCGTGACGATCGACCGGGCCGACGTGCTCGTGCTGGGGGCCGGCATCGCCGGGTGCGCGCTGGCCCACCACCTCGCGGCCCGCCGGGTGGGCCGGGTCGTGGTCGTCGACCCCCGGACGACCGCGGCGGGCGCGACCGGCCGCGCGGCCGGCATCGTCACGGAACAGCTGTGGAACCGGTTCGATGTCGAGGTCACCCGCGATTCGAAGGCCGAGTACGCGTCCCTCGCCGCCCGGCACGACCCGTCGGCGTACTCGGTCAACGGGTTCGCCCGGTGGACCCGGGAGGAGGCCGCGGTCGAGCCGGTGCACCAGGCGGTCCGGCGCCTTCGGCAGTGGGACGTCCGCGTCGCGGAGATCGACGTCCCTACGCTCGAGCGGCACGTGCCGTGGGGGCGGTTCGACGGCGTTCGGGCGGCGCTCCTCGGACCCGACGACGCGGTCGTCACGCCGAGCGCGATGGCGGAGTTGTACTCCGAGGCTGCCCGAGGCTCCGGGGTCGAGTTCTGGCTGGGCGCGCCGTTCGATCCGCCGACTCGCGACGGGGAGGCATGGACCGTCCGGGTCTCGGGGCGGTCGGTCCGGGCCCCCCGGTGCGTCCTCGCCGCCGGGGCCTGGTCGAAGCGGCTGAGCCACGCCCTGGGGCGCC
>JAJZGO010000122.1 GCA_021798415.1 Thermoplasmata archaeon
CCAAGGTGGTCGAGGAACCGCTTCGCGAGGCGGACCTCTTGGACGACCTCGGGGGTCTCCCGCTCGGCGAGCCACGCCTGGTGGAAGGGGGTCCGGTCGACGGCCGAGAGCGGGCGCGACGGGTCGGTGACGGCGAACCCGGGCACGGCGTCGACCCGGAACCCCTCGAACGTCCCGCGAAGGTACGGGTGCTCGGCGTACCGCGTCTCGGGGTCGGTGAGCACCGCCCGTCCGAGGGCGAGGCCCTCCTCGCGCAGCCGCTCCCGAGGGAGGTCGGGCGGGAACAGGAGGAAGAGGTCGACGTCGAGCCGGTCGGCGAGGAACGTCCCGCGCGCGGCACTCCCCGCCACGAGCGCGCGGACGAGCGGGCTCGAACGGGCCTTCGCCGCCTCCTCGACCCGCCGGACGAGCTCGGTCCGAACCTGGGCGACCCGTTCGAGGAGCGCGGGCGACGGCGCGAGCCGCACCGCCGCGGCCGCCTCCACGCGGTCCGCCTCGGCCGCCGTGTCGACGGACGGATCCGCCCGGGACGTCATCGATAGGGGCGGACGGTTCGAAAGAGATGAACCTTCGCGTCGAACCCGCGGGCGGCCCGCAGCGTTATCGGTGCGGGCGCCGTCTGGGCGGTCGGGGGCCACGATGGGCTCGGTCGGGCATCCGGCGACGCTCTACGAACCGCTCGGGGGCGGTAAGGTCCGGTGCACCGCGTGCGCCCGGTACTGCACGATCCCGAGCGGCTCGCACGGGTTCTGCTTCGTCCGCAAGAACGTGGACGGGCGGCTCGTCCTCCTGAGCTACGGGAGGGCGTCCGCGGTCCAGGTCGACCCGATCGAGAAGAAGCCGCTCTCGCACTTCCACCCGGGCGCCCGGGTCTACTCGATCGGCACCGTGGGCTGCAACTGGCGCTGCCAGTACTGCCAGAACGCCGAGATCTCCCAGGAGCGGGAAGTGGTCGGCCGGCCGCTCTCTCCTTCGGCCGCGGTCCGGGGCGCGGTCGGGTACGGGTGCGAGGGCGTCACCTTCACGTACAACGAGCCGACGATCTTCGCCGAGTACGCGCTCGACGTGATGCGCGAAGCGCGCGCGGCCGGACTGTTCTCGAACTTCGTGACGAACGGCTACATGACGCCCGAGGCGGTCGAGGCGCTCGGGCCCCACCTGGACGCGGTGAGCGTCGACTTCAAGGGGAGCGGGGAGGCCGGGTTCCTGCGCAAGTACATCGCCGCGAAGGGCCCCGAGCCGATCTTCGACTCCGCGGTCGGGCTGAAGCGACGGGGGGTCCACGTCGAGATCACGGACCTGATCGTTCCCGAGGTGGGGGAGTCGGTCGCGGCGACGCGAACGCTCGCGCGGTTCGTCGTCGACGAGCTCGGCGCGTCCACGCCGTTCCATCTATTGAGGTTCCACCCCGACTACAAGATGATGGGATTTCCGTCGACCCCGGTCGCGACCCTCGAGAAGCTGCACGCGGTTGCGGTGGGAGAGGGGCTCGAGTACGTCTACCTCGGGAACGTCTGGGGGCACCCGCTCGAGCATACGTACTGCCCGAAGTGCGGCGACATCGCGGTCGAGCGCTACGGCTTCACGATCCGCTCGTGGAACCTCGACGCGGAGAACCGCTGCCGGCTCTGCGGTCACCGGCTCCCGTTCGTCGGGCGCCTGTCCGAGGGGTACGAGCCGACGTTCGCGACCCCCGTCGCCTAGGCTCGGCGGGCCGGGTCCGGCGGGGCGCGGGCCGGAGGGCGACCGCCTCGACGACGAGGTGGAGCGGGACCTCCGCGATGAACGGGCCCTGGGGGCTGTTCGCGACGAGCTCGGGAGTGGGCGCGGGCTCCTCGATCCTCACGACCGCGAGCCCCGCGTCGCGCAGGATCCGAGAGTAGGTCGAGAGGGTCCGGTGGTAACTGCGCGTGTAGCCGACTTCGGTCGGGGAGATCGCCCACGGCACGCGGACCGAGCGCTCTTCGCGATAGAGCCGGAGCTTCCGCCAAACCTGGTCGCGAAAGACCCCGTCCCCCTGCCTCGACCGCTCCACGATCCACGCGGACCGGTCGTCGAGGTCGAAGCAGGGGTGGCCCACGGAGAAGACGAACCGTCCCGCGACGTCGAGGACCCGCGCGACCTCTCGAACCGCGCCCGACGCATCCTCGATATCGAGGAGCGCCATGTTGGCCACGACGAGGTCGAACGACCGGTCCGCGATCCCCGAGAGGTCGCTCGCGTCCCGTCGGAGGAATCGGGCTCCCGTTCGCGAGGCCGCTTCCCGCCGACGGGCGCGCGCCAGCGATCCCGACGAGAGGTCGACCCCCAGGGAGACGGCCGCGCCCTCGCGCGCCCAGCGTCGCGTCAGGTAGCCGTTCCCGCACGCGAGGTCGAGCACGCGGAGCCCCTGCACGGGCCCGACGACGTCGAGCAGCGTCGGATCGATGAGCGCGCGGTGCCAGAGATCACCGTCCTCCCCCATCCGCTCGTCGCGCCACCGCGCCATCGCGTCCCAGCCCTCGCGCGTCATCGCCGCCGCGCAACGGAACGGACCCATAGCCGTTTCGCCGGGCCGTTCGGCGAAACCGCTCGCCCTCCCTTCACCTTCATAGACCCCCGGCGGCTCGGCCCAACGGTCGTCCGGAGCCCACGTGACCCAGCGTTCACTCTCGAAGCCGTCCCGTTCCCCGCGGCCGACCCGAGCCCCGGCGCCTCCCCTCATTGAGGTCGAGGTCGACCTCGACCGTTCGGACGACCGCCTCCGCACGCTGCTCGGCGGGCACGGCGTCCGCTCGCGCCTCACCGCGTGTCGCCCCCTCGGTTCGGGCCGCAAGGCGCGCCTCGTGCGCTGGGTCGACCTCGAGGCTCCGCCGGTCGACCTCGATCGATTGGTCGAGGCGCTCGAAGCCTCGGCCGACCCCCACTCGGTGTCGGTCTCCACCGACGGGAGCGACCGGGCGATGCTGCGGCTCGCGCAGGCCCTACCGGAGTTCTGCGCGGCGGTCTTCGCGTCGGGGGGCGCGTGCGTCACCTGCCCGATGCTCCACGGTGCGGGCGAGGACGGTTCGACGCGGGCTCGGGTCCTCGTGCCCCGGAACGGCGAGGCGAGCCGGTTCGCGCGCGAGCTCGCCCGCCGCCGCCTCGGCCCGGCCTCGATCCAGCGCACGGGACCGTACCGGCCTCGGGCGAAGCTGACCGCCCGCCAGGAAGCGGCGCTCCGCGCGGCGTTCGAGCTCGGGTTCTTCGCCTATCCCCGGCGCTCGGACCTTTCGGCGGTCGCCCGCCGGCTCGGCGTCGGCCGCTCGGCCACTCTCGAGCTCCTGCGCCGGGCGATCTCCGAGCTCGCGGCCCGTCGGTACGACTCGCCGGATCCCACGCGGGACCGGCTTTAGGCGTCGAGGGCGGGGGCCCGCATCGGAGGGCGCTCCGCCGGGCCCTCGGACGGGAGCCCGGGCACGCGGGCGGCGGGGGTGGGCGGTCGGGGAGGCGACGGGGCCGCCCGGGCCACGCCCGATTTCGCGCTCTCCATCAGCTCCCGAAAGAGACGGTCGACCAGCTCGGGAGGCACCCCGGATTCGAGGGCCCACCGGCGCGCCCGGTCGACGACCCGGCGCTCCTGGGCCGGGTCGCTGACGTCGCCTCCCAAGCTCGTGCGGGTCCGGATGGCGCGCTGGGCGACCTTCAGTCGGTTCGCGACGAGCCGGATCAGGAGGTGGTCCAACCGGGCGATCTCCTCGCGCAGTTCGCCGAGGGACGGGGGATACGCGGCCGAAGGCATCGCGGAGGGTCGTAGGGCCCGACACGGAAGTCTCCTCACCCGCACCGGTGCGGGAGGAGGCTCTTGACTGGCTTCCGTTCCTAGCGGGAGATGGAACTCGTTCTCGCCTCGAACTTCGACGACCGCCTCGTGAGGGAGACCGCCGACCTCCCGATCGCGACGTTCTTCGGAGGCTACCCGGTCCAATTGACCGGAGCGGGACGACCTCCCCAGATCCTCCCCTCGATCGGCCCCGAGCGGTTCCGGGAGCACGTGGCGGCGATCCACCGCCACGGTCGGGACTTCTACGCCACGCTCAACAGCAACGACCTCGGACTTCACGAGTACCGGCCCGGCTACATCGATGCGTTCCTGTCCGAGGTCGGCCACCTCCTCGACCTGGGCGTGGACGGGCTCGTCATCGCGCTCCCGGCGCTCATCGAGGCCGTCCGCACGGCGTGGCCCGACGTGCCGATCTCCGTCTCGACGTTCGCGCGCATCCGGACGGTCACCCAGGCCGAATACTTCCTCAAGCTCGGCGCCCGCACGATCATCCTCGAGGAAGCGAACCGGGACTTCAAGCTCATCCGCGGCCTCGTGCGCCTCGGGGCCGAGGTCGAGATCCTCGTGAACCAGACCTGTCTCCCCTCGTGTCCGTACCGCGGCCACCACCTGAACACGAGCTCGCTCGCGTCGCAGCCCGGGGCCGCTTGTCCGGCGTTCGAGTACCCGATCCTCGAGTGCGGGGTAGAATACGTCCGCGACCCGGCGAAGATCATCTCGGGGATCTTCGTCCGGCCCGAGGACCTTGGGGTCTACGAGGAGGCCGGCGTCACCCGCTTCAAGGTCTCGGGGCGGAACCGGACCACCGACTGGCTCGTCCGCGCCGCCCGCGGCTACGCCGCGCGGTCCTACCCCGGCAACCTCGCCGAGATCCTGAGCCTCGTTCAGGTGAAAGGGCCGCGGATGATCCTCTCG
>JAJZGO010000020.1 GCA_021798415.1 Thermoplasmata archaeon
ACCGCGGAGAGGCGCATCCGGTTCAACGTCAGCGTGCCGGTCTTGTCGGTGCAGAGGACCGTGAGGCTACCGAGCGTCGGGATCGTGCCGAAGCGGCGGGCGAGCGCCCGGTGCCGTGCCATGCGTCGCGCCCCCAGGACCGAGTAGACCGTCGTCACGATCGGGATCTCCTCCGGGAGGAGGCCGATCGCGAGCGCGGCGCCGGCGAGCAGTCCCAGGATCCAGTCGCCCGATCGCAGTCCGACGACCACCGCGAGCAGGACCGTCAGCGCGACCGCGAGGACGGCGACCCCGAGCACGAGGTTGCGGGTCTGCTGACGGATGAGGGGAGTCCCGGTATCGACCGTGGCGAGCGCGGTCGCGATCTTGGCGGCCTCGGTCCTCGGCCCGGTCGCCCGAACCTCGACCCATCCCTGGCCGCGCACCACGAGCGTCTGGGAGTAGACGAACGGCAGGTCCTCACCGCCCGGCCGCTTCCACGGGCTCCCGCCGGGCCCGACCGATTTGCGGACCGGGACCGACTCCCCGGTCAGCAGGGACTCGTCCACCAGAAGGGCGGCCCCCGAGCGGACCTCACCGTCGGCCGGCACCCGGTCGCCCTCGGCGAGGCCGACCCAGTCGCCCCGAACGACCTCTCGGGCGGGGACGGTGCGACGCACTCCGCCCCGGAGGACCGCGAGCTCGCGCAGCGCCTCGAGCGCGCGTTCGGCCCGGTTCTCCTGGTAGAGGTCGAGGCTCACGACGACGATCACGGATAGGCCGAGGACGAGCGCGTCCCGCGGTTCGCCGAACAGCAAGTACAGGACGGCGGCGCCGAGCAGGAGGGAGATGAGCGGCTCGGAAAGGACCTCGCGAAGCAAGACGAGCGGGCTGCGACGTCGCCCTCGAGGAAGCTCGTTCGGCCCCTCAGAGCCGAGACGGCGGGCCGCCTCCGCCGGGGAGATACCTGTGGGAGGGGAGGGCGGCAACAAGTCGCGGGGCGGAGGGCGTTCGTCAGCTCTCTGAGCGTCCGGATCCATCGCCGTGTCGCTCCCGCGGCCCTCCCTAGGGACGTGGGGGCTTAGGGTGTTCGTCGGTCGGAACCGTTCGGGCCCGCTCGATTCCCCAACGCACGGTCCGAGCGGAAAGCTCTCGACTGTTGGCCCATCGCCCCCGGGGTCGAGCGCACCGGGCGCACGGACCCGGTCGTCCGCGTCCGGAGCACTTCGGGTGGGTGGCTCCTCGCGCCGCGGGACTCCCACCGGGAGAGAACGAGGTCCGGGCGGGGAGAGGCTGCGACGACATCGTCCCTCCGAAGATACGCCACGAACAGAGCCACTTCACCGGAGAAGGTCCCGGGCTCGAGCGCGCTGATCGCCCGGCCGCCGGTGCGGACCTCCGAGCGGCCGTCGAGGACAGGCGAGAGCGGGATTCCCGTCTCGCCCCGTGTGAGGGTCCGGCCGCCGGTAGCGTACGGATTCCACGCCCCTGAGCTCACGATCGACCCGACCTCGCGAGGGGAGAACCTAGAGGATAGCGGGACCGCGCACGGATGCCGCACCGCGACGGGATCGGCCACCGTCCTCCGGCCCGTCCGAACGGAGGTATCCGGAGAGACCTGTCCCGGACCCCACGGTCTACTCGGGTCCGGGACTATGGACGGCCGCCGGGGCCGGTCCGCGCTACCCGACCGCGATCGGCTCCGAGCGGGCGGTCTTCTCCGCCCGTTCCGCTCGCACCTCAAGCCCGACCTCGAGCCGAAGGGCGTCCGAGCGGCGCCCAGCGCTCTTCGCGTCCTCGGCTTTGCCCGCCGCCTCCGCGGCCGAAGCGAGCATCTCGCGACTTTCGAGCTCCTCGCATCGCCATCCGATGCGTTCCCAGGTCTCCGCGCTCCGCCGGAGCTCGTCGATCGCCTCGCGGGCCCGTCCGTCGGCCCGGGCGAGCGCCCCCTCGGCCCGCCACAGATAACCGAGCGTCGTCGGTCGGTCGACGCGCGTTGCGAGGTCGCGCAGCCACCCGAGGTACCGAACTGCCTCGGAAAGGTGGCCCCGGCCGATGTGGGCGCGGATCGCGAGTTCGAGCAGCCGGCACTCGGTCGACGCGAACGTCGGCACCGTCGCCTTCCCCTCGAGACGGGCGAGGCTGTCGTCGGCGAACTTCGCCGCGGCATCGAACGCCCCCTCGTCGAGGTAAGCCCGCACGACGAACGAGTCGCCCCAGTACCCGTACCCGCCCGGTCCGCTCCGCGCGAAGAGATCGCTCGCCCAGCCGAGCAGACGGTGGGACTCCGTGAACTCCCTTCGCAGGCGGGCCAGCTCCCCGAGGACCGCGAGGTTCGGCGCGTCGGGGGTCGGGTAGTTGCGCCGGGCGTACGCGAACGTCTCTTCGGCCAGGCGGCGGGCCTCCCCTAGGTTCCCGAGGACGACGTGCGTCGTCGCGAGGTCCTGCCCCGCGAGGTCCATCGCGGTCGCGGTGGCCCCCCTCTCGCGCAGCAGGCGGACCGCGCGCTCGAGGTCGCGGACCGCCGCGGCCGCGTCCCCATAGACCTCCACCTCGAATTCCGTGAGCGTGGTGTAGTACGCCCGGACGAGGTTCGGGTCGGCCGCCGTCGATGCGCGGGGGCCGAGGGTCTCGACGAGCTCGCGAAAGCCCGCGTCGACCTGGTCGAGGGGCACCGAACCCGCAAGGTGGACGCGGATCATCGTGACCAGCTCCCCGGCGCCGGTCCGTTCGGCGACCGAGAGCGCGGCCTTCAGCGCCTCTCGCGCCGCGGTAGAGTCCGGGGCCGTGGGGAGCTCGCTAGCGAGCTCGGCCATGAGCGTCGCGAGTTCGGGAGACTCGGCGGCGCCCTCGAGAAGGGACCGGGCTCGACCCACCCGTTCGGATGCGGTCGCGGCGTCGTAGAACCCCAGTCGGTGGATGTGGGCCGCCTTGACGAGGGCCCGGGCGGCGCCCATCCGATCCCCCGCCCGCTCGAACTGACGAGCGGCTTCGTCGAGGTGCCCGCGGCATTCCATCATCTCGCCCTGGTAACCCTCCTGCTCGCCGAGCGCCTCGAGCACCGCCGCCTGGCGGGCCGGCTCCGCGCGCTCTTCGAGGAGGTCGAGGGCGGTCCGGTAGTGCCGGATCGCCGCTTCGCGGGCGTAGACCGAGACCGCGCGCTCGGCGGCGGTGAGGGAGTAGCGGAGGGCCTTTTCGGGGGTGTCGCCCTCGAGGAAGTGGTAGGCGAGTTCCTCGGCGTGGTCCTTGGCTTGCGCGCCGTACGCCGCTTCGAGGGCCGCGGCGGCGCGCTGGTGGTACTTTCTCGCCCGGACCTGGCTCAGGTCGGCGCAGAGGATGTCGCGGGTCTGGCGGTCCACGAAGCCGTAGCGCGCGGGGCCGTGGTCCTCGCGCTGCTCGGCGAGGACGCGGCCCTTGAGCGCCGTCTCGAGCGCCGCGAGGAGCGCGTCCTCGTCGACGTCCGCGACCTCGCGGAGCACGTCGAACCGGAAGGTGGGACCGACGACCGCGGCCACGCCCAGCAACCGGATCGTCTCGGGAGGCAGTCGGAAGAGGCGCTGGCGAAGGACCCGACGGACCGTGTCCGGCCAGGGCTGGCCCTCCACGGACCGTCGGACCGAAGCCGTGCCCGGCCCCCGGGGCTCGCGTAGCGAGCGAACGAGCTCCTCGACGAAGAACGGGTTTCCCCCGGTCTTGTCGTAGACGGCGTCCGCGAGATCGGCGACTCCCGCGGGGCCGTCGTAGATCGCTTCGACCATCCGACCGACGGCCTCCCGGTCGAGCCGTGTCACCCCAAGAACGGCGACCGTCCGATCTCGCGCGAGGTCGGCAAGTGTCTGCCGCAGCGGCGAGTCTTCCTCCACTTCGGTGTCGCGATGCGCTGCGAGAAGGAGCACGCGCTCCGTCCTCCACGACCGGACGACGTACTTCAGGAGGTCGAGCGACGCCGGGTCGGCGTTCTGGAGGTCGTCGAGGAAGACGAGGACCGGTGCCTCCCGCGAGAGGCTTTGGAGGAGGTGGGCGACGCCCTCGAACAGATGGCGACGTCCCTCGCCGAGCTCCCCACCCGTCGGCGCCGGAGAGGGGCCGACGCGCTCGGCGAGCTCCGGGACGAGCTTCGAGAGCTCGCCGGCGTAGCTGCCGCAGACCCGGTACAGGAGCTGGACAGGGGCCTCGGCGACGAACTCGCGTAGACCGCTCGCCCAGGCCGAGTAGGGCGCGGAGAGCTCGTTGAAGAACCCACCGCGGAGCACGCGGAAGCCGTGCTCGTGCGCCCGGCGGACTGCTTCCTCGGCGAGCCGGGTCTTGCCGACCCCGGCTTCCCCCGACATCACGAGCGCTTCGGGTTGTCCGTTCAGGGCGCGGCTGATCGCCCGCTCGACCATCTCGACCTCCGCCCGTCGGTCGGTCCAAGGGGTGCGATGGCTCGACCCCTCCTCGAGCCACGGGAGCTCGACGCGGTAGGCCAGGAGCGGGAACTCGACATGGCGGAGCGGCGGGAGGTCGATCGGGCGGCACGGGTAGTCGATGCGGTTGCGAACCTGGTCGACGACGGGCTGGGTGAGGCAGAGCCCGCCCGGCTCGGCGAGCGACGTCAGACGCGAGACGAGGTTCACGGTGTCGCCGAAGACGTCCCCCGATCGGTGGAGCACGTCCCCGACATGGACACCGATCCGCACGCGCACAGCCTCCTCGGGCCGGGCCCGCTCGGCCTCGTGAAGGACCCGCTGGAGGTCGATCCCACAGTTCACGGCGTCGAGGGCGCTTTCGAACTCGACCAGGTACGCGTCCCCGATCGTCTTGATGACCCGGCCCGAGTTCCGGTGGAAGACCGGTTCGGCGACGCGTCGGTGCTCCTCGAGCAGGCGAAGCGCGAGACGTTCGTCTTGCTGGGTGAGCGACACGTAGCCGACCATGTCGGTCAACAGGAGGGCCGAGAGCCTGCGGGTGCCGCCGTCCACGTGCGACGGACGCGCGGACCTACCTATCTAACCGAGGTCAACCGAAGACGACGTGGGTGGGGATTCCGAAATCGACCGAGCACGGCGCCCGGCGACCGCTGGCGCCACCGGAAGCGGAGGCCGTCGACCGTGCGCGCCCCGCTCGTAATCGACCGCAGGCGGGCGGGTACTCCGCGGCCCGAGCGCGTCGTGTCGTAGACAGAAACGAAATAGAGCCCGGCCCATCCGGGACCGATGCCGGGGTACAAGAGACCCTGCCGTTTCTGCGGGAACCTTGTCGATGAGAACTCCGCCGCTTGCCCGTTCTGCTCGCGCGCCCACCCGCTTCAGATGGTGTGTCCACACTGCTTCGCTCCGGTCCAAGCGGCCTGGACGGTCTGCAACGCGTGCGCGAAGCCGCTCGTGATCCCGTGCCCACGGTGCAACGCCCCCGCCGGGCCGGACGACGACATCTGCGGGAAGTGTCACTCGGTCGTTCGGTACCGCTGCCCCGCGTGTGCGGCCGTCATCGCACCCGGGGCAAAGCGCTGCGAGCGGTGCGGAACCAAGCTGAAGGACTTTTGGAAGTCGAAAGGTCCTTGATCCTCCGGGCGCGGCGACATCGGGCTTAAGTTGGCCGCGCTCCTCACCCCGCGCGGGTTCCCATGGCGCTCTTGGACCATCCGAAGAACGTGGACGACCTTAGTGGGGATCGCGGGTTCCAGTGGAAGTTCCACTGCGACCTTTGCGGCTCGGGTTACGACACGACGTTCATCCCGTCGAAGAGCCAGGCCTCCGCGCGTCGCCTAGGGTTCCTCAGCTCCGGGCTTTCGTCCATCGGCAGCATGGCCTCGGGACTGACGGGCAGCGCGGGCAACGGGCTCTACGGCGCCGGCCAGGCGGCCGGGGCCGCGAGCCAGTTCAAGGGGATGTCCGCCGACTGGCATCGCGAGCACGATAACGCGTTCCTTCAGGCCGTCAACGAGGCGAAGGTCCATTTCATGAAGTGCCCAAAGTGCAAGAACTACGTGTGTGCCGACGACTGGAACGACGAAGCCGGTCTCTGCACGACCGACGCGCCCTCGCTGGTGGCCGAGATGCAGGCCGCCAAGGCCCAGGCGCGCGTCGAGCAGATGCAGGAGGCCGTGAAGAAGCAGACCCTCTTCGACGGGGACACGACCACCGACCGTTCGACGCTCTGCCCCGCGTGCGGGAAACCGTCCGGGTCGGCGAAGTTCTGCCAGAACTGCGGCGCCCCGCTCGGCTTCAAAGTCTGCTCGAAGTGCCAGCACCAGAATCCTCCCACCGTCAACTTCTGCGGGGAGTGCGGCACCAAGCTCGGCTGACCGCGGTCCGACATGTGCGACTACTGCGCGGGCGATTCATCGTGCGCGAACCCCACGTGCGCAACGGGGGGGTCCACCTGCGCGTGTTCGCTGGGGGGCAACGCCCGCTGCCCGGTCTGCGGCGATCCGTGCCTCGACTGGTACTTCGGCCTTGGCGTGGTCGACGGTCCCGATTCGGTGAACGACTTTCTCGGAGGTGCGACCAGCGAGAGCGGGGGGTTCGGCGGATACCCCGCGACCAAGGCCCAGCTGGTCGCCGCCGCGCGGCAGGAGATGTCGGACCGCGAGGAGCCGCGGTACGAGGACGTCGACTGGCTGGCCGGACACCTTCCCGACGGAACGTATCACGATGCCGGCGAGGTGATGAGCGCCCTCACGCCCACGATCGCCGCGCCGCCGCTCGAAGGCACGGAGTGGATCCACGACGCCCGCGTTTCGGCGGTGGCTGTCGGGACGCAACTAATCGTTCCTCCGGACCAAGTGGCCCTTTTGCTCGGACGGGGCGGCGACCCCCTCGACGTGTTCGGGCCCGGGAAGCACCGGTTGTCCCGAGAGAGCGCTCCTCGCGCGGCCGCGGCCTCTCGAGCACCGGCCCCGGGGTTCTCGAGGTCCGTCCTCGCGGTCTCGATCGTCTTCTACTCGACGCGCGACCAGGAGGGGACCGTGGACTTCGTGGGCCGCTCGAGCTCCGGCATGCCGCTTCGTCTTCGGGCGTCGGCGCGCTACTTCGTCGCCGACGCCGGCAAGTTCTCGCAGTCCTCGGTCGGACGAAACCGGCGAACATCCCCGCCGACCGACGGGTTTCTCACGAAGCTTCTCGGACCCAGCCTCGCGCCGGTGGTGAGGGACCACGACCTGGAGTCCCTCGCCCAGAACCCCGGCCTCGTTGAGTCGGTCCTCCGTGCGGGTCTCGACGCGGCAGGTCTGGGAGTCCGCGTCCTGAAGGTGGAAGCCCCGGCCTCCCCGTTCGACCCGTCGGCGGTTTCGATGGGCGCCAACGCCGGACCGTTCGCTCACCTGCCGCCCGAGGTCCGGGCGGTCGTGCAGGCCCGGATGGAGGAAGCGATGCGGCACCACGGAGCCGCCGGCGCGCCGACTCCGCCGGCCTCCGTCGGGCCGCAAGCCCCCAAGGCCGGCTCCAGCCCCGCCGGGCCGCCCGGCCTTCGTTCGTGCGGTGCCTGCGGTGCTCCGAACCCCTCCACGGGCAAGTTCTGCCGCAACTGCGGGAAAGCCCTCGCCGGGCCAAGGACGTGTCCGGCCTGCGGCAAGGAGGTCCCACCTCCCGTCAAGTTCTGCGGCGAGTGCGGCCACCGGATGGATGCCTAGGGCCAAACGGTTGGGGCCCGCGGGCGCACCGCCACGGCGCCGATCGGGCGTCCAGAGCCTCGCTCCGACCTGGGGAGTTTCCGAGACCCTCGTGCTCGGACGAGAATGCCATCCGATGGGGTTACGAGCCAATCCGGAGCCGGCTCGTGGTGGTCGAAGCCCGCCTCCTGTGACCTTCCCCGTGGTTCTTCCCCGAACCCTTTAGGGGCGGCGCGGGCGGCTCCGCTCGGGGTCGGCCGGAATCGGAGATATACTCGGGCTCGGATGCCTCGACTCGGCTGGAGGCCGCGGCCCACGATCGAAGCGGACCACCTGACCAAGCGATTCGGGGAGCTGACCGCGGTCGACGACCTATCCTTTCGCGTGGAGGAAGGCGAGATCTTCGGCTTGTTGGGGCCGAACGGAGCGGGAAAGACCACCGCGGTGCGACTGCTCACCTGCCTGGTCTCCACGACAAGCGGGACGGCGAGGATTGGGGGCTACGAGGTCGGCAACGGTGCCGACGCGATGCGAATTCGAAGGATGATCGGTCTCGTCCCCGACAACGTCGGCCTCTACGAGGACCTCAGCGCCTACCGGAACCTCGACTTCTACGGACGCCTCTACGAGCGCCCGGAGCGCGAGCGCAGAGAGGCTATCGAGCGGCTGCTCAAGATGCTCGGGGTGTGGGCGCAGCGGGACCTCCTGGTCGGAACCTTCTCGAAAGGGATGAAACAAAAGATCGCGATCGCCCGCGCCATGGTCCACGACCCGAGGGTGCTCTTCTTGGACGAACCGACGGCGAACCTCGACCCCGAGGCGGCGAAGACGGTCCGGGACTTCATCCTCGAGTTGAAGAGCGAAGGACGGACGATCTTCCTGAACACGCACAATCTCGACGAAGCGCAGCGGATCTGCGACCGGATCGGGATACTGCGGACCCGGCTCGTGACCGTCGGCACCCCGGCCGAGCTGGAGGACTCCGTGTGGGGACAAAAGACCACCATCCTGCTCGTGGAAGCGACCGAACCGGTGCGGCGCGCGGTGGAGTCGCTCCCCCTCCGTAAGGTCGTCTGGGAAGGCAATCGCCTCACGGTCGACGTCACGGACGCCGCACGGGAGAATCCGACCATCGTCGCGGCGATCGTTGGGGCGGGCGGAAGGGTCCAGTTCGTCTCTTCCCTCCGTCCGACCCTCGAGGACGTGTACCTGAAGTACGTGAGGTGAGCCGAATGGACCTGTCGAAATCGTGGACGATCACGACCAAGGATTTCGCCGTCTTCCGCCGGAAGAGGAGCGTCATCTACGGCCTCGTGGCCTTCCCGCTCGCCATCGCCTTAGGGCTCCCCACGGTACTCGCCTTGGTCGTGCAGCGGGGAAGCGCGACCTACGCGCAGTTGACCCCGCTGATGGACGCGTTCGCGTTCTTCTTCGTGATCAGCACGGTCTATCTCTCCACCAGCCTCGCCTCGTACAGCATCGTCGGGGAGAAGGTGGAAAAGAGCCTCGAGCCCCTGCTCGCGACCCCGACGACCGACAGCGAGATCCTACTCGGAAAGGTGCTCGCGGCCTTCGTGCCGACGATCGCGTCGACCCTGCTGGGCGCGACCGTGTTCATGGCGACCGTCGACGCGCTTTCGGCCCCCGACCTGGGGTATCTCTTCTTCCCGAACTGGACGATCGCCGTCTTCCTCCTTCTGGCCGCGCCCCTCGCCTGCCTCTTTAGCGTCGAAGCGAACGTCATTATCTCGTCCCGGGTGGCCGATATTCGGACCGCGCAACAGTTCGGAGGCCTGATCGTGCTTCCGTTTGCCGGGCTCTACGTGTTGGCAGAAATCCAAGTCATCACGCTCGACGCTCTCGCCCTGCTCGTGCTTTCGGCGATCCTGGTGCCGGCCGACGTCCTGCTCTTCTTCGTCAGTCGCGCGACCTTCCGGCGCGAGGCGATATTGACCAAGTGGAGGTGACCGTGGAGGTCCGTCCGCCATCGTCGGGTCTCCCGTGCTTCTCGGCCGCAGACACCGCGGGGGCGGTTCCCCGTCGGACGTCGCGCCGGCTCGGGCCCACCCCCACCCTCTGTAAGCTCGTGGTCGTAGCCCTCTCTCCCCTCATGCATCGTGCCCCTTGGGCGAAGCGTTGGCGCTAGGGTGGGCGGGTCCTCGGCGGGGTCGTCGAGGAAGCGGCTCGGGCCGCGCTGAACGCGTGGGCGGCCCAGTCGAGATCCCAGCGATATGCGAGCGCCCGCGCTTCAGCGGGCGATGACCCTTGATGAGGCCGGAACGAGAAGGGCCTGAACCTCGGGAGGGTGCGCCCACTCGGCGGCCCGTGATCTAGGCGCGACCCTCTGTCCGGATCGCCTTTTCCTTGCCTCGTCGAGGATTTCCGGGAGCCGCCTTGTCGAGCTTGTCCGCCACCTCGGGGTCTACATTCTCCCCAGGAGATTTCAGGAGAAGGGAGCGACCGGAGTCGGTGACCGTCACTTTTCGGGATGGAACTTCGACGATCCGAAGGATGCGGGGCCCGGGCCCCGATTGGGGGTAGTCCTCCCGTAAACGCCCAGTTGAAGCATCGGTGGGGAAGTGTTTGTCATAGGGATGTAGGCGAGAGAAGTGTAAAATCGTCGGTGTCGAATCCCCTATCCGATGTCGAGCGTGTCTCGTGGGTGAAGGAATGGTTCGAGTCCGCCAGTTTCTTTCACGGCGGATACTCGCAGGTTCCGCTGATTGGCGAGATTGGCTCTTTGTGCCGCTCGTGGCTCAATTCCTGATCGTGAACGTGGGGATATATCCCGAGTATGCGCGAGCGGTTGTCGGTTGGGGCACCTTCCAGTTTCGGACTAACGACATCTTCCCTTACACCTGGGGAGGTTCGCTGCTTCTGTTCATATTCGCGATATGGGTCTTCAATCGCAAGTACCGCGTCGACCTAATCCGAACTTTCGTTTACTCGGTAGCGCTGAGCTTCGCAGCAACCTCACTATTCGAATTGATCTATCAGAATGTCGGGATCGGCCAAGGTATCGGGAATCAGTTTCTCGAAGGACAAGTCATCAATCTAAGTGCGATTGCGTTTGGATTCTCGAGTGTTCGATTCTGGCACTTTGGCCGACTCAACCAATCGGCATGCTCGGTGTACCTGGGCGCCTGGTTGCTCTGGTTAAGTTTTGGATACCCTCAGGCCTACGATACAGGTCCGGGTGCTGCTGGCGAGGGTTACTTTTTCAACGTCGCCATCAAACTGGGCTCGTACGCCTTATTCGCCCTTTTCATCCAGCCATTTCGAGATCGCGTTGTGCCGGAAGGACCCCCAAATCGAGTTCTCTCTCCCCACGCGCCGTCTTAGGAGGCTGTTCATAACAACATGGAATGTAGTAGCATACGTTTGTGGTTGGACTGACGGGAGTGGCAGGGCCGACCCCGTCAGCGCGTTGAACACGATCTCCCGAAACGACCGACCTCGTTTTCGACTTGTACGGTAGTAGGAGCTCAGGTCTGGGGGCAGCCTGACGGCGGACCCACTCCAGGCGCCGCCCTTGGATCACGGAGTCCTGAGCAAAGGGTTTCGTTGATAGCCCCGAGCGGATTCGAGCCGCTCCGATAGAGGATTTGCCCATTCTTGCATCCCCCTCAATCACCGCCGGAACACCCGGTTCAAAACGCCCATCGAGTCTTGGCCGTCGCGTTCGTCCAACCCGAGGTACCGGATGGTCACCCGGATGTCCGAGCTAGCAATCGGCGCTGCGGGTAGCTCGAAACCGAACTGATTCGAAGAACCAGGGTCCTAGAGCCCGACCCGGAGTTTCACTGCGGTCCAGCGGGCCGGGTCGACACGGGCCGCCCCGAGGTCAGATATCGCCTTCAGGGCCGGCGGCGGAGCCCCCTGTTTCAGGGTCGCCATAAGGTGGGAAAGCTCGGTAACATTGAGAGACGGCAGCATCCACCCCAGGATCGCGAACATACGGTCCGGGGGCAGCTGAGCGATGATCTTGCCCTGCATCGCGCCCATCTCCGGGTCGGTAAAGTGCTCTTGCATTAGTGGGACCAGTTCCCTCTCCTCGCGATTCAAGTGAGTGATGTAGGCAGCGAACAACTCGTTCGCCAGCAGATTGAGGCGTCTTCCCGCCTCCTGCCGGCCTTCGGCCGATGACATCTCCAGCAATGCGTGGCCAGATTGCGCGATTTCGAGCTCCCTGCGGGTAAGGTCGTGGTGGTCCGCGATGAGCTCCGTAATCAATCTGTTTCCGACCTTCGCCGCTGCCGGGAAGATCACTGTCTCTTCATCTACGGCGTGATGGGCTAGAATGCACAGGATGCATCCCGCGGAGCGGGCGACTGCGAAGTCGTTTTCGATGTCGGTGACCAAGACCTTCGTGACCGCGACGTCTGCGAAGTCATTCGTCTGCAGGCGAGTCGATAGGCCATAGATCATCGATCGCAGGCCCTTGTGGATCGGCGTAAACAGATCTCCCTTAGCGGTCACGGTTCCTCGAGGGCGCATCCTCTCTGCCTTCCTGCTACTTGACGCACCGATTAAGGTTGCCGGAGGTCTGGCACTCTTGATCGTGCCCTTCCCCTTGCTCCTTTCGTGATCCTGTACCCACCTTCGCAGGGGGAACGGGTGCCGGATGCAATACCGCTTGCACACCGCGTCTTGCCTGGTGGGTGCAATCCTCGTTACACGCAGTGAGTGCAATCGACATTGCACCCACTGGATGAGAAAAAGGGCGATTGGTTCATGCCTCTACACTTATAGAAATATTTAATTGCATGGCAATGTGTAGAGGCACTCGTGGCGATCGTGCGAACGGTCAACCGAGGTGGGAATCAGTACTACTACCTGGTTCAAACCTATCGTTGGGACGGGGCCGTTCGGAGAAGGGAGAAGTACCTTGGCACCACCCTGCCGGGAGACCTCGAGCGCCAACGTACATCCTTGGAGCGAGAGGTCTGGCAGGTCACTTGGTTCAGGGCGTTTCAGTCGATCCGTGATGCCTACCGGACTCACCTTCGGACGCTTCCCGTTGAAGCTATCGAAAAGGAACGCGAACGATTCGTCATTGAGTTCACGTACGACACGAACCGAATCGAGGGCTCGACCCTCACGTTTCAGGAGACGGCGGATTTGCTCGAGCATGGGATTAGTCCGCGTTCGAAACCAATGCGAGACATCCGCGAGGCCCAACTCCACGCCTCGTTGATGAAGAGGCTTCTCATTCATCCGGAACCAATCGACTTGCCACATTTGCTTTCGTGGCACAAGGCGGTCTTCCGAGAGACCAAGCCGCAGTATGCGGGAAGGATCCGTGATTTTGAAGTTCGGATTGGGCGAAGCAAACACATCCCACCGCCACCGCTCGAGGCCCGATCGATGCTGATTGAACTGTTGCGCTGGGTCCAACGTCGGTCTCAGGACCTTCACCCGGTGGAACGTGCAGCCGAGTTCCACTTCCGGTTCGAGAACATCCATCCATTCGGAGACGGCAACGGGCGAATCGGTCGGATTGCCATGAACATGATACTCTACGGAAGCGGGTATCCTATGTTGAACATCCAGTACGGCAAGCGGTCCGGCTACTATCACGCTCTGGAGCGATCTAGCGTCACATCTAGCCCCCTACCATTCATGCTTTGGTTCTTCCGCCGCTACCAGCGAGACGGAAAGGCATGGCTCGGTCTGGCCGCAAGGAAGTGAAATCGACCTGCCCTGAAGTGGGTGCCACGCGCCGTGCACCTGCGGAGAACGCTGCGGCGGTGGGTGCAATGCCCTGCATCCACCGGTGGGGCTTGTGAGATCGTCCGCTCGTGAGCGGTTTCAGGCCTAGTCTCTAATCTGCGATTCTCTTGAATCGGCCGGGGAGGATGTCATGCCGATTGTTCACATCGGGGAGGTGGACCTTTACTATGAAACCCACGGGGACGGGTACCCGTTCCTGATGATCAATGGACTGGGTTCGAGTGTTGAAATGTGGAGCCCCTTCTGGAAACGTATCGCGGAGCACTACAATGTGATCATATTCGACAATCGAGGCGTGGGAAGGAGCACGGTTCCGGAAACGCCGTACACCATCCCGAGGATGGCCGAGGATGCGGCGGGCCTGCTGAATGCCCTCGGCATCCCCCAGGCGTTCGTCTACGGCGCTTCGATGGGCGGCCAAATCGCGCAATCGCTGGTTCTCGACTTTCCTCAGAAAGTTCGCGCCCTAGTGTTGGGCATGACCACGTGCGGAGGAAAGCACGCCGTGCCCCCCGCGCCCGAGACGATGCGACCCTCGAACTTGTGGTTCCTCACAAACTCGATCACCTCCGCAGGTGTGACGATGTCGCCCTTCTCTTCCCGGCCGGTCGCACCCGGACAGTAGAACCAGAACCGTTGACCCGACCTACGACAATCGATTCCGTAGTACGCGACGGTATCAAGGAACTCTTGCTCGGTTAGTCCCACCCGATAGGCTCGGGGGATGGCGCTCACGGCCGCCCCAGGTGGGTGGCTCGCTGGCCCGAGACACGGGTAGAAGAAAGGACCCCCGGTCGCCCGGGGGTCGAAGTGGTTGAAGGCTCGGCTTCTGGTTCGGGTTTGGGGAGAGGAGTCGAACCGATGCGGAGCGTGTAGTCGCGGTTGAGCCGCGGCAGGTCCGAGTGACCGAGCGGGCAAGGCGCCGGGAGGGCAAATCGGGCAAAAACCCTCTCGGATAGCCCCGAGCGGATTCGAACCGCTGTCGCCGGCTCCAAAGGCCAGCATGCTTGGCCACTACACCACGGGGCTGCACAATGCCACGGAGGGCCGCTACAAAAAGTGTGACGCCCGGCCCACGTCGCCTATTAGGTGGCAACGGCGTTCGGGCCCCATGCGACGAACCAAGATCCTCGCGACCATCGGTCCGGCCACGGAACGGCCGGAACAGCTCGCAGCGCTGCTCGACGCCGGGGTGGACGCGTTCCGCCTGAACTTTTCTCACGGCACCGACGACGAGCATCGCGACCTCCTAGGGCGGATCCACGCGGTGATGCGTCAACGCCGGCGCGAAACGGCGGTGGTCGCCGACGTGCAGGGACCCAAGATCCGGCTCGGCGAGATCGCGGGGGGTTCGCTGGACTTGGTCGCGGGCCGGGAGTGGACGCTCGATGACCGCCCCACGCCCGGCGACCCGCGTCGTGTCGGGATCCAGGTCCCGTCGTTCGAGCGGCTCGCCCGGAAGGACGACCCCGTCCTCCTCGGCGACGGCAACGTGGAGCTCGTCGTGGTCCAAGCGGGCCGGTCGAAGATCGTGACCCGAGTGGTGAACGGCGGGACCGTGACCTCGCACGCGGGCCTCTTCCTCCCCCGGGCGAAGTTGCGCACGTCGGTGTTCGGGCCGAAGGACCGGCACGACGCGGCTCTGGGGCTTTCGGAAGGGATCGACTATCTGGCCCTCTCCTTCGTCCGCACCGGGTCGGACGTCCTCGGGGCCCGCCGCTGGCTCGACCGACACGCCGGGGGCCGCGACGTCGGGATTATCGCCAAGATCGAACGCGGCGAGGCCCTCGGGTCGATCGATTCGATCCTTCGGGCCGCCGACGGGATCATGGTCGCACGAGGCGACCTCGGCATCGAGGTGCCGCTCGAGCGTCTCGCGCTCGATCAGAAGATGCTCGTGCGTCGCGCGAACGACGCGGGACGGTTCGTGATCGTGGCGACCCAGATGCTCCTGAGCATGCTGACGTCGCCTCGCCCGACGAGGGCGGAAGCCACCGACGTCGCGAACGCCGTGCTCGACGGCGCCGACGCCGTGATGCTGAGCGAGGAAAGCGCGGTCGGTCAGTACCCCATCGACGCGGTACGGTGGCTCGTTCGCATCGCGGAGGCGACCGAGTCGGCGTTCGACGTGCGCGGGCTGCGAGCGCGCGGGGCATCCGAACCCGCAGAGCCGGAGCGGGCCGTCGCGGCCGCGGCCGTGGAGCTCGCCGAAGGGGTGGGGGCCCGCGCCATCGTGACGCCGACGCATTCGGGACGCACCGCCCGTCTGGTCGCGCGGCTCCGGCCCGCCTGCCCGGTGGTTGCGCTCTCGAACTCCGCTCCGACCCGCCGACGTCTCGCGCTCGTCGGGGGCGTCGTGTCGCTGCCGGCGCCGGTCCACCGGAACCTCCTCGAACTGAGAGCTCGAGCCGCCCTGCTCGTCGGGCGCGCCCTCGCGGGGGGATCCGGCCCGATCGTGCTCACGGCGGGCTATCCGGTCGAAGGGCGCCCGACGAACCTCGTCACGCTGGTCGATTCGGAGCACGAATCGACCGCCCCGACACGGGCCCGGGCACGGCGCCCGTGACCGCCGTACCGCGTCGGCCGCTCACCCAGAGCAAGAGGGGGAGAAGGCCGAGGGCGACCGCTCCCGCGAACGCCCAGGCGACGTCGTAGCCGAAGTCGCCCGCCAGGAATCCGAAGGCGATCGTGAGGGCGCTGCCGAAGAAGATCTGGATCGAATTGACGACGCCGAGCCCGAGCGCGAGGTTCGGGCCGCGGGACTCGGGGAGGTACGACGGGAGCAGGTAGAGGACCGCGAAGATGATCCCGTCGGCGAAGCCGAGGAAACCGAAGAGCGCGAACAGCCCGAGGAACGGCAGGAACGGGATCAGGAAGATCGCGACGCCCGCGGCGACCCCCCAGACGAGGATCACCTCGCGCATCTCCGAACGTCGCTCTCCGAGCCATCCGCCGATCGGGCCGCCCGGGACCTCGAGGAGGATCATCACGGTCGGCACCACCGCCGCCACCGCGAGCGTCCAGCCGGGGTGCGCGACCTGGGCGAACTTCACGAAGTACTGCGCGGCGAGGTAGAGCGCGGCCCAGAGCCCCGAGGTGCCGAGCGACAGCGCCCAGATCGAGCGCGATCGGAAGATCGGGATCGCCGCGTCCACGAGCTGGCGGATCGCGGGCGGGCGTCCCGTCGGTGCGATCCGCGGGAGGCCGAACGGAGCGATCACCGCCATTACAAGGAGGGCGGCTCCTCCCGTCCAAAGGGCGGCGGACCACCCGAACGCGACCCCCACCGCCGCTCCACCGAGAAGTCCGACCGCGGACCCGATGCTGAACCCGGAGTTGTAGAGCCCGATCACGGGACCCCGCGAGCCGGGCGGGAAGTACGACGTGACGAGTCCGAGGGCGGGCGCGAAGAAGAACGCGGCCCCGGCGCCCGCACCGAAGCGGGTCGCCGCGAGGACCGGCCAGGAGGGGGAGAACGCCGAGACGAGCGAGAAAGCGCCCATGAGCACGAGCGCGAAGATCGAGACGCTGCGGTTGCCCCAGCGCAGCGCGGCGAGGCCGGCGGGGATCTGGAAGACTCCCGCGCCGAGGAGGAACGCGCCGAGAACGATCCCGAGGTCGGCGGTCGAGGCGTCGAAGCGGGTCCCGACCAGCGGGAGGATCGCGCCGATGTTGTACCAGTTCACCGCGTAGACGACGCGGGCGACCAGGAGCGTCGACGCGGCCGACAGCCGGTCGCGGCGGTCGCGGTCGCTCACCGTGCGTCCCGGCCGAGGAGCCCGCGGGTCTCGAAGTAGCGGAGGAACCCGAGCGCCGCAAGTTCGTACCCCGACACGAGCGACTCGCGGTCGGAGGGGGCCGCCGACTCGAACGTCGAGGAGTCGAACTCCTTCAGGCGGCCGGCGACGAACTCCGGTTCCGCACGCTCCCGGGCCGCCGCGAGCGCCACGTCCCTCCACGCTTCGACCACCGTGCGGTAGCCCGCGAGGTCGGCCGCCCCGTCCGGGCTCGGGCCGAAGTGGCTGAAGAGGACGACCCGGGGGTCGGTCCGCCGCATCGCCTCGACGCTCGCGAACAATTGTTCGAGGTCGAGGTCGGGCGGGGGGACCGCCGGCCGAAGGCGGGCGCTGTGCTCGAGCCGGACGCCCGCGCCGTCGCCCGTGAAGATCCCCCGTATCGCCGAGTCGAAGAAGGCGAGGTGGTGCCGTGCGTGTCCCGGGGTCGCGAGGACCGAGAGCTCGCCGCCGCGCACGGGGAACCGCTCGCCGCCCGAGAGCGCAACGACGCGGGCCGAGGGGACGGGTACGATCGGGCCCCACAACGGGTCGGCCGCGGGGCCCCAAGCGCGTCGGGCGCTCGCGATGAGTCGGGTCGGGTCGACCAGGTGGGGGACCCCCGACGCGTGCGCGTAGAACGTCGCGCGCGGGAACGCCCCGACGACCGCTCCCATCCCGCCCGCGTGGTCGAGGTGGATGTGCGTGACGAACACGTGCCGGACCTCGGTGGGGTCGACGCCCGCGCGGGCGATACCGCCGAGGAGCGCCTCGCGGCAGGTGGACGGACCGGTCTCGATGAGCGCGTATCCTTCGTCTTCGGGGACGAGGTAGGCGGCCACGAGACCCTCGGTGTCGCGGAAGTCGAGGTCGAGGAGCAGTCGTCCCTCGCCGAGCTCTCGCACGGTCGGTCGGGTCATCGGTCCGGCTCCCTCACGCCCCGAGGAACGGGGAGACGAAACCGTAGAGGACGAGGGTCGCGTACGCGGCGAACGCGCCGATGAGCAGGATCGATACGAACCAGGCCGCCGGGCTCCATCGCAGGACCTTGGCGCCGTCGAGCGGACCGAACGGGAGGAGGTTGAACGCGGCGAACCAGGCGTTGAACCAGGTGAGGAGCATGAGCCATCCGTACAGGGACGAGCCGAAGTGGTATGCGAGGAGCGTGGCGGCCAGGAAGACGGACCCGAAGGCAACGTTCGCGAGCGGTCCCGCGAGGCTCGTCCGCCCCCACTCGCGCCGGTCGGCGACGCTCATCTGAGAGATGACGGTCGCCCCGGGGGCCGCCCACAGCATCCCGAGAACCGAGGAGACGACCGAGATGACGAGGCCGAACGGCGACATCCGGAACTCGGCCCAGTAGCCTTTCCGCTGCGCCGAGAGCTTGTGGGCGAGCTCGTGGCCGACGAACCCCGTGAGCGCCGCTAGGGCGGCGACCACGACGAGCCCGACCGAGACGCCCTCGAGCGCCTTCGCCCCGTAGCCGAACAGGGCACCGGCACCGCTCAGGAGCAGCACGAGGTCGAACGTGAGCACCACGAACGCGATCGTGAGGTGGACGACCTCCGTGCGGGACGTCGAGAACCCCCGCGCGGTGGGCCGGGCCGGCGTCCAGGTGTAGGAGAACGGCGAGCCGCCGGTCACGCAGTCGACCCCCCGACGGTCGTGGGCAGGGCGGTCACCGGCATGGGACCGGTTCCCGGGCGCCCGGCCAGAAGGCCGCGGATCAGGTCGACGCCGTCCGCGAGCCGGGGGCCGGGTCGGCTGAAGTACGCCTCGTCGGCCACGTGGAGGCCGAGCGCCGGGCGCAATCGTCCGACCCCCCGGCGGACCCCGGGGTCCTCGAGCTCGCGGAGCGTGCGGGAGACGGAGAAGCTGCAGGGGCTCACGATCGCGAGGTCGATCCGTTCCCGGGCGAGGTCCTCCCAGCGCGTGCGGTGGCCGGGGGCTCCCGGTTCGGGCCCGACCGGCTCGCCTCCAGCCGCCCGGACGATGTCGGGTGTCCAGAGGCCGGCGAGGATCGGCGGGTCGACCCACTCGATCACGGCGACCCTCGGGGGGGCCGAAGCGGGGGCCGAACCGCGGGTGCGGGTCCGCAGGCGGTCCGCGAGCTCGCGACCGGCTCCGGGGTCGTTGAGCGCTTCCCCGACGACGCGGACGCTCTCCCAGACTTCCGAGAGGGTCCGGGGCGATAGGGAGACGACCCGCGGGGCCACCCCGGCCTTCCCGCACGCGACGCGGACCTCCTCGTCGGTCACCGAGCAGACGCGGCAGAGGTCCTGGGTCAGGAGAACGTCCGGCGCGAGCCGTTGCAAGAGGTCGATGTCGAGCGTGTACAGGCTCTCGTCCCGGCCCCGGACCGCCTGTACCCGGGCGTCGATCTCCCTCGACGGCCGGTCGGCGTCCCGTGACTTCGGGTACATGACGACGGGGAGACGGGTCGCTTCGGGCGGGTGATCGCACTCCTCGCTCCGGGCCACGAGCTCCGCTCCGTGGCCGAGCGCGAAGACGATCTCGGTGGCGCTCGGAAGCACGGAAACGACGCGCATGGGGCCGGACGGTGGGTCCGCAAGTCGGGGACAGGCTACTTACGTTTGCGGGCGGCGGGCCGACGCGTCGGGGTCCGGGCGGTCCGAGGTCGTGGCGGGCGGCGGGGTCGGCTCCGCGCGGCCGGCCGTGCCGGAGGGGTCGCGGGCGCGCTCC
>JAJZGO010000123.1 GCA_021798415.1 Thermoplasmata archaeon
GATCGTGAACAACAACTCAAGAAGATGCCGCGAGCCGAAGTAGTAGATCGCCACCAAGACGAGGCTCGTAGCGAGTCCGGTCGCGAGCGAAGCCGCGACATCGGGGAGCGAGGCCTGATTGGCCGACGACAGCCCCAAGTTGAGGATCTCGAACGCGCCCGAGACCACGATGGCCGCGAGCACGTAGACGAGGAAGAGCCAGAGGGTCGTCGCGTGATCGGTCCGCGCCCGCCGGGCCGCTTCGACCTGAGCCGGGCCGAACTCCGAGGAGGCCTCCGCCATCGTGCGAACCCCCTGACGCCACGAGATGAGCCCGCGGACCGCGACCACGATCCCAACGATCACCAGAACCGCGATCGTCACTCCGATGGCGGCCTGGGCTCCGAGCTTCAGTCCGATCGACCACCACTCCGTGAAGGGAACGGGCCCCACCGGAAGATGCACGTCGAGCAGACGGACGGACGCCAGGTACGCTTGAAGAACAACGAGGGAGGCGACCGCGAGCGCGAGGGAGATCAGCGTCTCGAAGCGTTCGAGGGCGCGCCGCACGCACGAAACGCCCCACGCGGTCGATTCGCGCGAGGAGACCGAAGGAGCGCCGAGCGGGTCTGACGAGACCATTCCCATGGTCGCACCACCTCTACGAAATCGAGGGACGAAGTACATCTATCCGGCGTGGAGCCAGATGTACCGATTCCGAGGGACCTGTCTCAGCGCATATCCTGTGGGGGACGCCGATGGTCAGGGCCGCCGCGCCGACGGACCCTCCGGGGCCGCCACGAAGTTTGGACGAGGGGCCTCGGGTCTCCGGTAGCGGTGACCTCGTCGCGGGGCACTTCGGGGCGGGGAATTTCTCCGGCTCGCCCGGATCGAACACTGGCTCCGCGCCGGTCGCGCCCTTCCCCTCGTTCGCTCCGCAGCTCGGGCCGAGCGACGGGGCGACCTCGGCAATACGCGGTGGTCCTGCGGTGGGTCCGAGCCGTTCATCGATCGGATCTAGGTTCGGGGGCGGAGCCACGGACCGCGGCACGCGCGTCGTGCCTCCGTCTCGCCGCGCCGATGAGCGTTTGGGTAGCGGGGCTGCGGCGGGCGGGAGGCTCGAAGCGCCGTCCGGGAGCCCTCCATGGCGGCGCGCGTCACGACCGGGGACCCGTCTGCGGGAACCACGGCACCAGGGCCCCTGCGGCCTCGAAACACCACGTCCAAGGAGGCCTCCGACGCCCTTTCGGGGGACGCGGACAGGTAGGGCGACCCTTTTACGGGCGGTGGACTAGGTCGGAACGGACATGACCGGCATTGCCACTCTCCGGGCGGACCAGAATGCGACGATCGAGGCGACCATCACTGCGATCTCGGCAGTGCGCGACGTGACCACTTCTCGCGGGGCCTCCCAGGTGGCGGATGCCACGCTGCAGGACGAGACGGGAACGATCACCCTGACCCTGTGGGGCGAGGACACGAAGCGATACACGGTCGGCCAGAAGCTCAAGATCACCGACGGCTGGGTCCGGGACTTCCGAGGGAAGCTCCAGATCTCTCAGGGCCGGTCGGGGAAGATCACCGTCCTGCCGTAACCGACGATCGCACGAACCGGCGCGCCCGCGCCGTCGTCGAGGGGTATCGCACCGCGCCCGGGAAGGTTCGAGCGCCGTCCCGCCCTCCCACCGGGCGCGCCGGGCGATTCGCCATGGGGGCGACGGGTAGGTCGCGAGGACGTCGTCCCGCGCGGGCGATGGCCCCGTGGGTCGGCTCAGCCGGGAACCGCCCCGGGGGGCCTCCCGAACATCACGCGCAGCTGGTAGTTGCCGGCCGCCACCACCGTTTCGACGGGGTAGCCGAGCCGGTGGAGGACCTTCATCGCCGACGAGTTGTCGGGCAGGACCTCCGCGTCGAATCCCGCGACGCCGTTCTCCCGCGCGATCCGCGCGAGGTAGCGGACAAGGAACGACCCGATCCCCCGATGCTGGAAGTCGTCCCGCACCAGGTAGGAGACCTCGGCGATGTTCGTCGCCCGGTTCACGAAGTAGCGTCCGATGCAGACGATCTCCTCGTGTTCGGGCTTCTCGGGGTCCTCCACGATCCCGACGACGCCCATCTCGTTCGTGAAGTCGATGTGCACGAAGTGGAGGAGGTCGCGGTGCGGGAGCGACTTGAGCGAGCGGAAGAACCGCTGGTAGATCGTTTGCTCGGAGAGGCGGTAGAAGAGGTCCCGCATCATCTCCTCGTCGGTCGGCTTCGCCGGCCGGAAGAACACCCGCGTGCCGTCGTCGAACGTGTGGGTCGTCTCCCACTGGCTCGGATAGACCATCCCGAGCTCGGAGATCTCGGGGACGTCCTCGGGGACGAACTTGAGCCGCTTCGCCTCCCGGATGAGGCCGGGGCGGAACTTCGGGTGGGCGATCGAGATCAGGGCGAGCGCGCGGTCCTGGATCGTCCGGCCGTGCAGGTAGGCGACGCCCCATTCGGTGATCACATAGTGGACGTCGCCGCGGCTCGTTACGACCCCCGCGCCGGGCTTCAATTGGGCGGTGATGCGAGAGACCGCTCCTCCCTCGGCCGTGGACGGGAGTGCGATGATCGGCTTGCCGCCTTTCGAACGGGCGGCGCCCCGGACGAAGTCGACCTGCCCGCCGATCCCCGAGTAGAAGTACTCGCCGAGGCTGTCGGCGCAGACCTGCCCCGTCAGGTCGACCTCGAGGGCGCTGTTGATCGAGACCATCCGGTCGTTCTGCGCGATCACGAACGGGTCGTTCGTGTACGACACCGGGTGGAACTCGATGAACGGGTTGTTGTCGACGAACTCGTAGAGACGCTTCGACCCCATGCAGAAGGCCGCGACCACCTTGCCCTTGTGGAGCGTCTTCTTCATGTTCGTGATCACGCCCCGTTCGACCAGGTGCATCATCCCGTCGGAGAACATCTCCGTGTGGACCCCGAGGTTCTTCTTCTCCCGCAGGAACTCGAGCACGCTGTCCGGGATCGTGCCGATCCCCATCTGGATCGTCGAGCCGTCCTCGATCAGGTTCGCGATGTACCGTCCGATGCTCCGGGCGGTCTCGTCCGGCGCTCCGACCGCCGCCTCGAGGATCGGGTAGTCCACGGGGACGAGGAGATCGATCTCGTCGACGTGGACGAACGAGTCGCCGAGCGTTCGGGGCATCTGGGCGTTCACCTCCGCGATGACGAGGCGCGCCGCCTCCGTCGCCGGCTTCACGATGTCCGTGCTGACACCGTAGGAACAGTAACCGTGAGGGTCCGGTGGGCTCACCTCGATCAGGGCGACGTCGATCGGCACGCGCCCCGTCTCGAACAGCCGGGGGATCTCACCGAGGAAGATCGGGGTGTAGTCGGCCCGGCCCTGGGCGACGGCCTCCCGGACGTTGGGCCCGATGAAGAGCGCGTTGTGACGGAAGTTCTCCCCCCACTTCGGCTCGACGTACGGCGCGAGGCCGAGCGTCATGATGTGGACGATCTCGGTGCCGAACACCCTCTCCGCGTGCTTCACCAGGGCCGCGACGAGCTCCTGGGGCTCGGCGGCCCCCGAGCCGATGAAGATGTGCTCCCCGCTCGCCACCGCCGCGATCGCGGCCTCGGCGGTGCGGACCTTCGCGGCGTACCGCGCGACCCAGTCGGCCGAAGCCGCTGGGCCGACGTCCATCGGCGACGGGCGCTCCTCCCGCCCGGGCGGCCCGGACGCGGCCGGGGGCGCCGCTCCCGAGACCCGACCACCGGTCCCGGGCGAATCGGCCGGGTCGCTCATGGCCGGCGCATCGGCCCGTCGTCTTATCCGTCTTTGGTCAACTGGCGCCGCTCCGGCCCTCGGTGGGCCGCGACCGCGGTCGGCCCCGGTCCCTATCGGTAGGGTTTAACTCGGGAATCCGTTCGCCGGCCGGGAGCCGGTCGGAGATGCCGCCAGCGAGCTACCGGATGTTCATCGACGGGGAGTGGTGCCGCGCGGCGAGCGGGGCGACCTTCGAGGTGCGAAGTCCGGTCACGGGCGAGCCGCTCGCGACCCTGCCCGAGGCCGGTCGCGAGGACGTGCGACGGGCGATCGACGCCGCGCGGGCCGCGCAGCGGACGGTCGCGAGGCTATCGATCAAGGAACGGGCGGAGATCGCGTACCGCGTCGCGGAGGCGATCCGACCCCACGTCGACGCGTGGGCGCTCGACCTAACCCTCGAGCAGGGAAAGCCGATCCGCGAGGCGCGGACGGAGGTCGCGGAGACGATCCCGAACCTCCAGTGGAGCGCCGAGGACTTGAAGCGGGTCGAGACCCCGGCGCTCGAGGGCTACTCCAAGCCGGAGATGACGTACCTTCTGCGCCGGGAGCCTCTCGGCGTGGTCGGCGTCATCACGCCCTGGAACTATCCGTGGCTGATACCGGCGGAGTTCGTGGTCCAGGCGCTGATCTGCGGGAACGCGGTCGTGTTCAAGCCCGCGTCGACGACCCCGATCAGCGCGGTGCACTTCATGGAGGCGATCGAGAAGGCGGGAGTGCCCAAGGGCGCGATGAACCTCATCACCGGCCCCGGATCCACGGCCGGCCGGGAACTCGTGGAGAACCGTTCGGTCGACGGTATCTGCTTCACCGGCGAGACGTCGACCGGCGAGGACATCGCCCACCGGGCCGGCCTCAAGAAGATCGGTCTCGAGCTCGGCGGAGCGGGACCGCTCATCGTCCTCGACGACGCGGACCTCTCGAAGGC
>JAJZGO010000124.1 GCA_021798415.1 Thermoplasmata archaeon
AGTTCTTTACCCTCGCGTCCGAGAGAAGACCGAGCCGTCCGTGGCCGGTTTCTCCCCCCGCGGTCCTCGCCGCGCGTCCCTTCATCGGCCAGTGACACAGCTCTTCGGGTATATACGGACTCGTACCCCCGGGCGATATGGACACGGGGGGATTTGAACCCCCGACCTCTGCTTTGCGAAAGCAGCGATCTTCCGCTGATCTACGTGCCCACGGAGGCGGGGGAGGTCCGGGCCTGTTTAAGGGCTTTGAGATGTCCCGGGCTCCGAGGGCCCCGCGGTCCCGCGCCTAGTGCTCGTGCCGGAGGACCCGGGTGAACCGGGCGAGCTCTGCGAGGTGGTCTCCGATGAACTTGCGGACCGTCGCGTCCGTGAGGCGGCCGTTCGCGTCGTACTTCTGCGAGGCGAACGGGACGATCACTTCGGGGCGGTTGATCGGGAACATGTTCAGGAACACCATCGACTGGCGCAGCTCGTACTGCGCCCGTGCCCCGCCGAGCATCCCAATGCTCGCGCTCATGATGCCCGCGGGCTTGCCGTTCCACACGCTCTCGGCGTACGGCCGCGAGCCCCAGTCGAGCACGTTCTTCTCCGCGGCGGAGAGCCCGTAGTTGTGCTCGTTGATCGAGAAGAGGATCGCGTCCGCGGCGCGGGCCTTTTGCCGGAACACCTTCACCGGCTCGGGGGCGGGCTCCTCCTCGTCCTGGTTGAAGACCGGGAAACCGCGGATGTCGGCGATCTCGATCGCCACGTCCTTCGGGGCGACTTCGACCGCGGCTTTGAGGAGGCCCAGGCTGTACGCGTTCTTTCGCAGGCTACCGGGCACCCCGAGAATCTTGAGATCGGTCACGTGTCGTTCCTCAAGGGGCACGGACCCTCAGGAGGTTTAAACGTCCTAGGGAAACGTCCGTTCGTTGGTGGGGTCGAGGCTACCACGCGCCCGTTACGCGAGGATCGGAACGACCCCACTGAGCGGGGGCTCGGCCGTTTCGGACGGGGGACGACCCCGCGCGGGCCGGGGCTCGGCGGCGGGACCGCCGCCGCGGGTGGTCGGGCCCCCCGTCGGAGGGGGACGATTGCCGCCCGTTCGGGCCACCGCCGGCCGAAGGACCGCGACCAAGCGGTGCTGCCCCGCATCGTACCGGAAGAGGTCGGCGTACCGTCCCCAGTTCACGATGTTCTGCACGGCCTCGTCGGCCGGGGCCGTGGTGAACGAGACGATCTGGCCGAGCTGCTCGTCCGACAGGCAGTGCTCGGGCGAGTTGTCGAGCGCGCGAAGGAGCGTCCGGAAGAGCGTTGTGCGGCGCAGCTGCTCCCGGATGATCCCCTTGCGGTCCCGGATCGTGCCCTGGATGAGGCGCTTTCCGAGGTCGGTGAACGTCGCCCGACCTTCCGTCACTTTCACGAGCTGGAGGACCTCCGCGTACTCGAGCGAGGGGAGGATCTCGTCGATCTCGAGGTCGAGGTCATCGGCGAGGAGCGCGACGTCCTCCGAGCCCTTGTGGGAGTTCAGCAGGACGAGGAGGCCGAGCATCTCGGTGGGGTTGCACTTGGGGTAGGTGGTCGGCACGGATCGTACGGGGAACCTCCTTAGGGCCGGAGCCAACTATAAGGCTTCTCCGGAGCGTCCGGCAGCCTCCGGTGCGGGCGGCGTCGCGAGCGACTGGCCCCCCGCGGTGATCAGGGAGTAGACGCGGTCGGTGAGCTCGTAGAACGCCGCCGACTTCCGGTCCCGGGGCCGCGAGAGCGTCACTTCCACTTCGGCGAGGATGTGGCCGGGGCGCCGGGAGAGCACGATCACGCGGTCGGCGAGCTCGATCGCCTCTTCGATGTTGTGGCTCACGAGGAGGACCGCGTCCGGGGGAAGCTGCGGGTCCCTCCAGAGCTGGAGGACCTCCTCGCGCAGATTCTCCGCCGTGAGCGGGTCGAGGGCACTGAACGGCTCGTCCATCAGGAGGACGGACGGCTCCACCGCGAGCGCGCGGGCGAGCCCGACCCGCTGGCGCATCCCACCGGAGAGCTCTCGGGGAAACGCCTCCTGGAACCCGTCGAGCCCGGTCACGGAAACGTACCTTTCGACCTGGGGCCCGATCCGTTCCTCCGGCCAGCCGAGCGCCTCGAGACCGAAGGCGACGTTCTGCGACACGGTGAGCCACGGGTAGAGAGCGAAGCTCTGGAAGACCATCGCCATCTTCCGGCAGACCCGGTCGACCGGCTGGTCCTGGAAGTAGATCCGGCCCGCGCTCGGTCGGTCGAGGCCCTGGATGAGCCGAAGCAGGGTCGACTTCCCGCATCCCGAGGGACCGACGATCGCGAGGAAATCGGAATTCTTGACGTCGAACGAGACGTCCTGCATGATCGAGATCGTGCCGTGACGGGACGCGTAGCTCTTGTCGACGTGCTCGACCCGGATGAGCGACATCGCTGCGTCCCCCTGACCGCGTCCGGCCCACCGTCAGTCGTACCGATACTGCGTGACCGCACGGCGGTAGAGCGGCTTCCATATGAGCTCGTTGATGGCGATCACCGTCGCGACGAGCGTGAGCAAGGCCACCGCCATGAGGGGGTTGCCCGGTTGTCCGAGCTCGGTCGCGATGTCGATCAGCTGGCCGATCCCGAGTACGCTCAGCGACTGACCGGCCCCCCCACCCCCGACACTGAGGAACTCCGCCACGATGAGGGTGTTCCAGCCCCCGCCGAACGCCGTGATCGATCCGGTCACGAGGGCGGGGAAGATGCCCGGCAAGAGCACCCGGCGGAGGAACCGACGGCCCGTGAGCCCATACGACCGGGCCGCCTCCTCGAGGTCCGGCGGGAGGGAGCGGATCCCCGCGAGGATGTTGAAGAAGAGATACCACATCATCCCGGTCATCAGCATCAGGACGGCCGCGCCCTCCGCCGACAGGTAGGGGATCAGCTCGAAGACGATCACCGGGAAGAGCGCGGTCGCCGGGAACGAGGCGACGACCTCGATCACGGGCAGGCCCAACCGGCTGGCGCGTCGGCTGCGGGCGAACTGGATGGCGAGCGGGAGCGCGATCGCGAGGCAGAGCAGGTAGGCGACGACGACCCGCACGACCGAAGCGCCCATCGCGACCGGGACCTCGAAGATCAGGTGGCGGACCGGCCCGGTGATCGGTCCCGTCAGAACGTCAAAGACCCCCACGACGATCGCGATGAGCAACAGCCAACCGACCACGAGAATGGCGCCGAGGGTGACGTAATAGGTCGCGGATCGCCGTCGCTCGCTCGGCCGCCGGCCCGACCGGCTGCTGATCGCCGCCAGCTGGACGAACGGGGTGCGGATTCGCGTCACCCCCGTGCGGACCCCTCGCGTCACGTACGACGCCGCGCGCCGGAACCTACCGGAGGTGTCGCGGGTCGGGGTCAGCTCGCCGCCCTCCCCGGCCGGCGCCTGGTCGTAGCGGAACCGTTCGGCCCACTGGCCGAGCGGGCGCCAGACCGCGAAGTCGAGCACGGCGATCAGAATCACCAGCACCAGGAGGCCGGCGAGGAACTCCTCCCCGTGGTGCTGGCTCGCGGCCAAGGAGAGATAGCTGCCGATCCCCTGAAGAGGGGAACGGCTGGTCGAGAAGATCTCGGCCTCGACCAGAAAGAACCACCCGGCGGTCCACGAGAGGACCGAGTTGTAGACGAGCCGGTTGACGGTCGCGGGAAAGAGCACGCGCCGGAACCGCAGCGAGCCCCCGAGGCCGAACGTGTCCGCCGCTTCCTTGAGGTCGGCCGGGAGCGTCTTGAGCGATTCGTAGACGCCAAAGACCATGTTCCAGGCCATCGACGTGAAGATCAGGAAGACCGATGCGAAGTTCGGGCCGAGCCAACTCCCGGGGGTCGCGTCGGCGAAGAACAGTAGGGCGAACGGGAAGAACCCGAGGATCGGGACCGACTGGAGGATGTCGAGGATCGGGATCATGACCCGCTCCCCGCTGCGATGCGTCGCGGCGTAGTACCCGTACGCCAGCGAGAACCCTAGCGAGAGGGCGTAGGCGGCGAGCATCCGCAAGAACGAGTAGGCGGTGTCGAGGCTCGCCTGGGGAAGGTAACCCACGAGCCCGCCGAGCGAGAAACCCGTGGTCGCCGCGAGGCCTCCGCCGACGAGCAGCGGGACCGCGACGTAGATCCCGGCCGCCCACCGGACCGACGGCCAACGGAGGAGGGGACGTTCGCCCACCGCGCGACCGGGAGGGGCTCTAGGGGCCGACACGGCAGTCCCGCCGGGAGAGCTGGCGGGAACGACCGGCCGGATCCCTTCGTCCTTCGCCATGCGACCTCCGAGGGATGGACCGCCGTGGGACTCTGCCGGCGTATTTGTGCCGTTGGGTCGAACTCGGACCCGATTCCCCGACCGCGAGGTGGGCAACTAGCCTCGCGCCGACCGAGCACAGGTCGATTCGGGAGCATCCTCGGTCGGGCTCGTTGAGCCCCGATCCTCCGAGAACCTCCGGGCCAGCGCGGCCGGAGTGGCCGACGCGGGTCGGTCGACGATCCGATCGCGTCGTCCTCGGTCCCCGGCAACTTCCTCCCGAAGCGCCCGTCCCCCGAACGAAGGCGGCCGCCCCGGCACGACCCACGTCGACCCGGGACAAGCGCGTCGACGCGGTCTCGAAGCCGCGCCGACCGAGACCACCCTCAGCCGACC